>CALEHF010000475.1 GCA_937876125.1 uncultured bacterium | reverse complement strand
GGCGACCAGGGTGCGCCAGAGCGCGTTCTTCGAACCCCCGCCGACGAGGTGCACACGATCGACCGCGACTCCGAGGGCGCGGAGACGTTCGACGCCGAGGGCGAGATTGGAGGTCACGCCCTCGAGCGCGGCTCGAAAGAGAGTCGCGGGTCGGAGCAATCCCGGGCGGAGTCCTTCGATCGTTCCGGTCGCGAGGGGCAGATCGGGGACGCGCTCCCCTTGGAGGAAGGGGATGAAGGTCACCCCCTGCGCGCCGGCAGGGAGAGCGGTCGCCTCTTCGGTGAGTTGTGCGAGGGCTCGATCGGAATCGAGACCGAATGCGGCGCGGACCTCTTCCGTGACGTTGGTGCAGTTCATCGTGCAGAGGAGCGGGAGCCACGCGCCATCCGACGAGCAAAAGGGTGCGATCACGCCTTCCGGGTCGACGACGGGAGTGTCGGTGCGTGTGAACACCGTCGCCGATGTGCCCAGACTGACGACGACGATGCCGCTTCGGGTCGCGCCGGCACCGATGGCGCTCATCATGTTGTCCCCGCCCCCGGTGGAGACGAGCACTGTCGGCGAGAGACCGAGCTCTTGGGCGACCCGAGGCTCGAGGGGGCCGATCGACTCCCCCGCTTCGATCAGGGGCGGAAGACGTTCGAGGAGATCGGTGGCGGTCTCTCTCGCCGCGACCGAGTCCCAGTCTCGCGTCGTCGGGTCGAAGTAACCGGTGCCGGAGGCGTCCCCCGCTTCGGTCACGCGTCGCCCGGTGAGGCGCAGATTGATGAAGTCGTGGGGGAGAAGCACGCCGGTGGTGCGCTGCCACGCGTCGGGCTCGTTCGCCGCGAGCCACGCGACTTTGCTCGCCGTGAATCCGACCGGGATCGCGCGACCGAGGCGTTCGGAGAGAGCCTGCGCCTCTCGGTGAGTCGAAGTGTCGCACCAAAGTTTCGCCGGGCGCACGACCGAGTCCTTTGCGTCGAGAAAGACGGAGCCGTGCTGCTGGCCTGAAACCCCGATCGCATCGATCGCGCTCGGCTCGACTGCGTCGCTTTCGAGAAGCGCTTGGATGACGGTGACGACCCCCTGCCACCAATCTTCGGGATTCTGCTCCGCGGCGCCGGCGGGCAGTCCGGTGAGCAGCGACAGAGGAAGCGTCGCGCGAGCGATGATCGACGGCGACTGGGCTGGGTCGAGAACGACCCCTTTGATGCCTTGAGTGCCGACGTCGAGTCCGATGGTCAGTGTCATCCCGGGCCTTTCGAGGGGGGTGAGCGACTCCCGAAGCTAGCCGCGCACACCCATCAAGTGCTCGACCAAAAGCTGATCGAGGCGCTCATGTTGCTGCCCGACCTGGGCGAGACGATCGGCATCGATCTCGAGCGCGCGGAGCGCCTCCGCATTCGCCTTCGAGTACCGAAGCAGGGGTGAGACTTCCGCGTCCACAATCTCAGCGAGAATTTCTCGGACCGCCGGATCGGCATCGAACCCGCGCGCCTTCTCGCGAAGAATGTTGTAGGTCCTCATGCACCCCGCAGCGAACTCCCACACTCCGGCTTCGTCCTCGGTGCGGTAGGCGTGCGCATCGAAGTGTCGCATGCCCTCCCAGCGTGGGAACTGCCCCGACGCTCCTTCGAGAAGCCGCACCAAGAGGAACGCCCCTTTCAGGTCTTCTGACCCGAAGCGCAGGTCTTGGTCGTAGCGCCCAATCTTCTGTGCATTCAGGTCGATGTGGAACAGCTTTTCCGCTTCGAGCGCCTGGCCGACATTATGGACGAAGTTGAGTCCGGCGAGGTTCTCGTGGGCAACCTCAGGGTTCACTCCGACCATCTCCTCGTGGGTGAGGGTCGTGATGAAGTGCAGCATGTGGCCGGTCGTCGCGAAGTAGATGTCGCCGCGCGGTTCGTTCGGCTTTGCTTCGAGGGCGAAGCGGAACAAGTAGCCTTGATCGCGCGAGTACTCGCAGAGGAAGTCGAGAGACTCGCGGTAGCGCGGGATCCACACGCGCGGGTCACGGGCCGCATCGGCCTCCGCCCCTTCGCGCCCTCCCCAAAAGACGTACACCCCGGCCCCGAGCTCCGCACCGAGATCCATCGACGCCATCACCTTCCGCAGTGCGAAGGCGCGCACTTTCGGGTCATCCGCGGTGAGCGCGCCATCTTTGAAGATCGGATGGGTGAAGAGGTTGGTGGTACACATCGGCACTTTCATGCCGTGGTCATCGAGGGCTTTTCGAAACTCAGTGACAATGCGATCCCGCTCCACGGCAGTGGCCCCAAAGGGAATGAGATCGTTGTCGTGAAGGTTCACGCCATAGGCGCCGAGCCGCGCGAGCTCGGCAACGATGCGAGTCGGCGGGATCCGTTCCCGCACCGGCTCGCCGAAGGGGTCGCGACCGGGGTTGCCCACGGTCCATAAGCCGAACGTGAACTGATCGCCGGGGGTCGGGGCGTAGGAATCACTCGGGGAGTGCATGGGGCCTCTCTCTCAACGTCTATTTTGGCAAGGGCGACTCCTACCCGAGAGTGACCCAGCGGCCGTTCGCCGAGCTTTCGAGCGCCGCGGCGATGAACTCGATCCCCCGAACGCCGTCTTCGATTCCGGGGTAGGGCGCGTCGAGGGTTTCCGGCTCGCCGCGCACCGCCCGGGCGAACGCTGCGTAAATGTTTGCGAACGCTTCGAGGTATCCCTCGGGGTGACCAGGAGGTGTGCGCGTGAGCGAGCGGCTTGCCTCTCCGGTCGGCTCGGTGGCGGACCGCAGAGTTCTGACAGCGCCATCGCGTTCGGTGAGATGCAGGTCGTTCGGGTGCTCTTGCGCCCATTCGAGTGCGCCGAGGGTGCCGAACACCCGGAGGCGCAATCCGTTCTCCCGGCCGAAGCAGACCTGTGAGGCGGTCAGCGTGCCGCTCGCACCCCCTTCGAGCTCGAGCAGGAGCATGTCGTCATCGTCGAGCGCGCGGCCCGGGACGCAGGTGTTGAGGACGCCGAAGAGGCGTGTCACCCGCTGACCGGTCACGTGCTCGAGCAGCTGGAACGCGTGCGTTCCGATGTCGCCGAGAGCTCCCACCGGGCCCGAGCGTTTCGGGTCGGTGCGCCACTCGGCCTGTTTGTGTCCGCTCGCCTCGAGAGGCTCCGAGAGCCACCCTTGGAGGTACTCGACGTAGACCTTTCTGATCTCACCGAGTGCGCCGCTCGCGATCCGTTCGCGCGCCTCTCGCACCATCGGAGAGCCGGCATAGTTGTGCGTGAGAGTGAACACGCGCCCGCTCGCCGCGACCGCGTCGCGCAAACTCACAGCCTCTTCGACCGAGACACACAACGGCTTGTCGCAGATCACGTGGAATCCCGCCTCGAGCGCGGCCTTCGCGGGGTCGTGGTGCACGTGGTTCGGAGTGACGACACTGACCGCTTCGATCTGTTCGCCCGCGGGGAGCGCGCCCTCTCGCTCGATGAGCTGCTGCCAGTCGGCGTAGCACCGATCGGGAGCGAGGCCGAGGGTACGTCCGGTGGCGCGCGTGTTTTCGGCGTCTGTGGAGAACGCCCCGGCGACCAGCTCGAACCGGTCATCCATGCGCATCGCCATGCGATGCACCGCTCCGATGAACGCGCCCTGACCGCCGCCGACCATTCCGATTCGAATCCGCTCCATCCGCCTACTCCAACCCGAGGATTCTGCGGTTGAGTGCCGCGTCCGAGCCCCCCGCAAAGTCGTCGAACGAGTGCTCGGTGACCTGGATGATATGAGAGAGGACGAACTCAGCGCTCTCTGCGGCTCCCACTCCGGCGTCCTTGAACGCGCACTCCCATTCGACGACCGCCCAACCGTCGTAGCCGTGATGGGCGAGGCGAGTGAAGATTCCTTGGAAGTCGATCGCTCCATCGCCCAGGGAGCGGAAGCGGCCGGGACGATCTTTCCAGTCGAGATAACCGCCGTAGACCCCCGAGCGGCCGCTGCGGATCAGCTCGGCATCCTTCACGTGGAACGCGCGAATCCGGTCGTGGTAAATGTCGATGAAGTCGAGGTAGTCGAGCGCCATCAGTTCGAAGTGACTCGGATCATAGTTGATCGCGACCCGCGCGTGGTTCCCGCTCGCTTCGAGGAACCGTTCGAAGCTCGCTCCGTCGTGGAGATCTTCGCCGGGGTGGAGCTCGAACGCACAATCGACTCCGACCTCGTCCGCGACCTCGAGGATCGGTCTCCAGCGCTTCGCGAGCTCGGCGAACGCTTCTTCGATCAGCCCCGCGGGGCGGGGCGCCCACGGATAGACGTAGGGCCAAGCGAGCGCACCGGAAAAGGTCGGCATCACTTTGAGGCCGAGGTTTGCGCTCGCGCGGAGGGCAAGCTTCACCTGCTCCGCGCCCCACTCTGCCCGCTCCTTCGGCTTTCCGCGCACTTCCGGCGCGGCGAACCCATCGAAGAGCGCGTCGTAGGCGGGGTGCACCGCCACCAGTTGACCTTGGAGGTGCGTGGCGAGCTCGGTGACCCGGATGTCGTGTTTTGCGAGGCCCGCTCGCCACTCGTCGCAGTAGCTCTTCGACTCCGCGGCGGTCGCGAGATCGATGCACCGATCGTCCCAGGTCGGGATCTGCACCCCGACGTAGCCGAGGCTCGCGCACCACTCGACGATCGAGTCGAGGGAGTCAAAGGGCGCGGCATCGCCCATGTACTGAGCGAGGAACAGAGCGGGTCCCTGCATCGTCTTCACGATGGCCTCCTTCGAGAGGGGGGGTGACTCCACTCGAGTCGGAACGCATGCGCCCGAGCGGAGCCTCGACATTGGGTGACCCCGCGGGTCGTGTCAAGGGGAGCGAGGGTCCGTGCTATCTTGCGAGCAAGTTCGCGAGGATGCGCACCGACCCGGGGACGCCGGCGGGGACCTGTCGCCACAGCCCGAGACCGACGTAGATCCACTTTCCATCCCCGACCTCTGCTTCGACGAGCGCGCCCCCCTTGATTCCTGAGTTGTAAGGGAACGAGTCCGCGATCGTGAGGAGATCGAGATAGGGAGCGTCTGCGCGGACGTCGAGGAAGTACAGCCCTCGTTCCTGGATCCACCCGTGCCAGTCCGCTTGGGTGATGCGGTTCGGTTGGCGAAGGAGTGGATGGTCCGGTTCGTTCGTCGCGACGAGCGCTGTTTCATCGGTCACTCGCCCTCGGCCGACGTACGCGCCGGGGTAGGGGACATAGGGGCTCGATCGCTCGGAATCGTTGAATTCGAACTTTTGGTACTGGACGACCAGCGTGCCCCCCGCGCGGACCCAGGCCATCAGGCGCCCTTGGGCGGCGCGCAGGTCGCCGCGGATTTTGTAGGCGCGGATTCCGATGACGATCGTCTCGAAGCGGGAGAGATCCCCGTCGGTGAGATCGATCCCTTCGAGCGGGACCAGTTCGAGACCGAGGGCCGTGATGGCGCGCGGAATGTCCTCTCCGACTCCGCCGATCCAACCGATGGCTCGCGGGCTCACCTCGCACGGAAATGCGGTGACGGTCACGCGGGCGGCCTCCTCGAGAGCTGTGGTTCGGATGTGGGGATACTCGATCCGGCGATAGCCGCGATCACTCGGCGGGCCGGACTCACCCGACTCATCCAGCTGGGCCGCGGTGGCTGTGATCGCGGTCTCGATCGTGCCTGCGGCTTCCGGAGCGGTGGCCGCAAACGGAATCGAGACTTCGATTCCGTTCCCCGGAGTCTCGACGAGAACATGGTGGGGAGTCACCGACCAACTGCCGTCGTCGGCCGTCAGCCACACCTCGAGCGTGGCAGGGACCAGTGTCGAAGCGAGGAATTCCCCGTGGGCGATCGCGTCCTCGCCCGCTCGACGCGGGGCGATCTCGACCTGGTGCGCGGGGCGGATGCTCGGGTCGGGGACCACACGCAGGTTCGTCGCTCGGAGCGTGGGGAAGACTTCGTCGCGCCAAACTCCCTCCACCACGATCGGAGGAGCGGAGAAGGACCACTGAGTCGTGTCGGCCCGCGCCGAGTCGAGGGCGCAGGTCACCCTGCCGACGAGCCGGATCGGTGCCCCTCGAGCGGGAATCTCGCGACCGGTCGGACCGTCGAGGAGTTCGCTCTTGAGCCCGCGCGGGAGTGTGACGGTGCGGAGTATGCGCTCACCCCCCGGGAGGGTGGCCGCGATGGCGATGACGGGGGCACCGGGAGAAACGAGTGCGAGGTCGAGGGTGACGGGAAACTCCCCCCGATTCTCGAGTGCGACGGTGATCGCGGCTTCCTCGCCGGAGGCTGTGAAAGGGCGGGCGGCCGCAGCGCGCACTCGCAAACCGAGCGCCTCGAATGCGATGGCAGCGAGGGTCGCTTCGAGATCGTCGAGGGCAGGGGAGGACGGATCCAGCTCTCGCTCCGCCGCCAGCAACGGTTCGATCGCCGCGATCGCCGGGACCATCGAACGCTCGGCGAAGGGACCGAACTCAGCTGTGAATTTCGCCATCGAGGTCGCGAGTGGCGTTTTCGCTCCGTCGCGCTCGAAGTGACGGGCGGGAATTCCTTGGAGGGGGTGGCCGAGCACCGCGAGTGGCGCGTCGGCGTCGAAGCGCAGATCGAGTCGGACGACGCGGCGGGGGAGGGGCGGGTCGACCCGCACCATCCCCTGGCACTTATGCATCGAGCGCGAGCGCGAGCCGACCTCGGCGTAGCTCCCCCCGAGGAGGGTGTCATATCCGTCGAGCGGCACCTCGCACGGAAAGTCCCCCTCTTCGTCTCCCCAGATCACCGAGAAGAGTCGCGCGGTCTGATGCGGCGGACCGAGATCAGGCCAGCGATCGGTGGCCGCCAACTCGAGTGCTCGGTGCGTGAGTTGGGCCGAGGCTTGGTGGTGTTGCCCGCCGCCGTCGCCACTCGGAGGCAGCGTGAAGATGACGTCGGGGCGGCAGAGGCGAATCGCTTCGACCAGTTCGGCGAGCATTCGCTGCTCGCCCCACTGTTCGAGGGTCTCATCGACGCTGAACGAATAACCGAAGTCGTCCGCCGAGCCGAACCACTGCGATGCTCCGTCCCAACGGTGAGCGCTCTCCAGTTCGGCGGTCCTGAGCGCGGCGATCGCGCCGTGCAGCTCGGGACCGATCTCGTTCTGCCCACCGTTGCCGCGGGTCAAAGTGAGAAGAGTGACCGCGACCCCTTCGCCGTGGACGAGGCGCGCGATGAGGCCGGCATCTTCATCGTCGGGGTGCGCGGTGACGTAGAGCACGCGGTGGGTGGTGTGTCCCTGGCGAAGGAGGAGCGGTACCCTGACCGCCTCGCCGGGGGGCGCGAGGATCGCCTCGTCCGCAAAGAGCGTCGGGGAAGCGTTTCCAGCGAGAGTGCAGAGTAGGAGAGCACTGAGTATTCGAGCACTGAGTATTCGAGCACTGAGTATTCGAGCACTGAGTACTCGTCTCTGGAAACCTCGTGCCGGGTGATCCAGGTGAGTCTTCTTAAGTCGTCGGGGGGCGCAGGTTGCGCTCGCTCGGTGCATCGTGCCTCCAAAGAAGGGTGAAGCGTTTGAGTCTACTCGACTGGGGCATCTTCTTCGCCTTCCTCGCGTGGGTCGTCACGGATGGCCTCCGCAGATCACGGAAGGACGGCGACGCCTCCGAGCGATTCCTCGCCGGTCGGAGTGCGCCTTGGTGGCTGATCGGGATCTCGATCATGGCCACCCAGGCTTCGGCGATCACCATGCTCGGGACGACCGGGCAAGGGTGGCAAGATGGTCTGCGTTTCGCTCAGTTCTACTACGGTCTCCCCCTGGCTATGGTGATCCTCGCGTTTACGGTCGTGCCGCTGTACCGCCGGTTCGAAGTGTTCACCGTCTACGAGTACTTGGGGAAGAGATTCGACGAACGCACCCGCATCCTCTCCGCCGCTCTCTTTCTGGTTCTTCGCGGTCTCTCCGTCGGGTTCGTGATCTACGCGCCGAGCGTGGTCCTCAGCGCTGTGCTCGGACTCTCCACGAGGTTGACGATCGGGATGATGGGCGCGGTCGCGGTCGCCTACACAACGATCGGCGGAATGCGGGCAGTTCTGTCGACCGACGTGAAGCAGATGGCCGTGATGGTGGTGGGGCTGATCGTCGGGCTCGGCTATGCGATCGCGTCCCTCCCCGAAGAGGTGGGGCTCACCGGTGCAATGCAGCTCGCCCAGGTGACCGACCGTCTCGTGCTGGCCGACTGGAGCCTCGATCTGAGCGAAAAGTACACCATGCTCTCTGCGCTCCTCGGTGGGACGCTGCTCTTCCTCGGCTACTTCGGGTGCGACCAGAGCCAGGCGCAGCGCTACCTCTCGGGGAAATCTGTGGGACACGAGCGCGGCGCACTCCTCTTCAATGCCGCCCTGAAGATCCCATTTCAGATTCTGGTCTTGTTCACGGGTGTGATGCTCTTTGCGCACTACACGTTCGAAGCGCCCCCCGTGAGTTTCGTGCCGCGGCAGGCTCAAGAAGTGAACGTTGTCCAGACCGAGGTCGACGTCGCCACGGCCGCATGGGAAGAGACCCGCGACGCCGCGAGCCGCTGGCTTTCGGTTGGGGAGGGGAGTGCGGAAGCATCGCTTGAGTATCTCGAAGCGCTGAAAAAGGAGATGATCGCCCGCGAAAGCTCGGTCGCCGCGCTCCAAGCCGCCTCGGGAGACAAGACCAAGGAGACGAACTATGTGCTGCCGCACTTCATCCTGAACGTTCTTCCGCGGGGTCTGATCGGGCTTCTGATCGCGGCGATCTTTGCCGCCGCCCTCTCGAGCATCGACAGCGAATTGAACGCGATGGCGACGGTCGCCGTGATGGATTTGCATCCGCGGGGGAGGCGGCGCACTCTCGGGGCCGCGGGAGAACGACGGGCGTCGGCGATTGCGATGGCGGGGTTCGGGGCCTTCGCGACCGGGTTCGCGTTCTTCGTCCAGCAGGCGGACTCGTTGGTGGAGGCCGTCAACAAAGTGGGGTCATACTTCTACGGCGCGCTGCTCGGAGTGATGATCTTGGCGGTCGGTACGCGTCGGGTCGGAGGGATCGGAGCGGTCAGCGCGATCATCGCCGGCGTGGTTGCGGTGGGGGCGGCCGATTTGCTGGCGCCGGTCTATCTCGACCAGAAACTGCCGTTCCTGCTCCTGAATACCGTGGGAACCGGCGCCGCGGTGCTCGTCGGGTTGATCGTCTCCCTCTTCGAGACGCGCGCGCCGGAACCGAGCAATACGGAGACGGAGACGCCGCGCTCACCCTGACGGGGGGGGGCCGGCGCCCCAGTTTCGTCTCCAGCCCGGCCCACGCGAACAAAAAAATGCGCGCTGGAGGAGGGGGTCTCCAGCGCGCGAAGAGGTGTGTGTGCGGGTGGAACGCTCTGAAGCCCGGAAGAGTTCCCATCCCGGTGGGGGGGCACGCCGCATATGAGGCCTCCTCCGCGGTCTGCAGCTCGGCTCGCTCCTGCAGTGCACAGGGCGCGTTTTCGGCTCATCGCCCTCTCGTGCCACGCTTCGCCCTCATTTCACTCAGATCCTATCCTTGCGATCACTTTGGCCCGCGCGATGCAAAAGCGTCGGGACGAACACACCGCCGCGTTGACCCGCGGTAACTGCGGCCCCGAACAAATCGGAGAGGGTCGATCGAAAGGACCAAAGTGATGGCGAACTTGCAGCTGGCCACGTCTCCCGTAGCGCACGACATGTTTCCCCACCCGATGCTGGAGGGATATGGCGTCGAAGAGAGGCAGGCAATGCTCGGAGTTCGACGTTTTCTGGAGCGCTTCTTGGCCAGATCCCCCAGCGTGACAGAGGTGGTCTTCACCTATCACGTGCTCCAAAGGATGCAGTAGACACTCGCTTCCGGAGCCAGCTCTTCCACTGGCGACTCGACTGGAGATCAGCGAACCGCTCTGGGATCTCGCGAGCAGTGGGTGCGGAGAGACGCGGCCGACCCGACCGAACCGGTCGGGTCGGCCGCGGTTTTGCCCGGAGACCCGCACAGGCGCCCGACTCCTTCCAATTTCCCGATTCCACCACTTGCGCTGTTGAGGCTCGGCCGTCCGACGCGGCATACTACCGCGTAGGGCGCCCTCGCTCTTCGGCGACCGGCGGCTCGACCCAGTTTGGAATGCGGAGGGAGTTCGGATGCAATGCCCACGATGTGACATGCCCCTAGTGACCGCCAAGTATGAGAGCGTCGAAGTCGACATGTGCGAACAGTGCTGGGGGTTCTGGCTCGACTCCGGCGAACTGCAGCAGGTACTCACCGAACAAGCCCTCACCTTCTCTGCTGAAGAGAGCGACCTGGTTCTCGGCGCGCGGAGTGCCTGGGACTCGGGACCGGAAGAACCTGCTGCCTGCCCGAGGTGTTCGCGGACCATGCAGCGTCTCTCCTACAATGAGAGCGTGCATATCGTGATCGATCGTTGCGCGGAGCACGGAATCTGGCTCGACACCGGCGAAATCAAGAAGATCCAAGCCATCGCCGAGAAGTCCAAGGACATTCACCGGATGTTGCTCGCGAAGCTCGGGATATAAGAAGACGACCCGAAACGGAGTGGATTCGGGGTGGAGTTCTCAGGCGAGTCCCGGCAAGCTGCTCTCGCTGCGCCACTTGAGACGCGGCCACTTGAGACGCGCCCCTCGAGAGGAGCCAAAGTTGCCGACCGAGCATCGCGACTCGCGATCCTGCACGACATTCCGCGCTTCCCGCCTTGACCGGCTCACCCGGGTTCTCACGCTCGCCGGGTTCGCGCTCTTGCCCGTCATCACCGGTTGCCAGTTCCTGGATACGCCCACACGTTTGAGTGACGGGTTTTACGCCGGAGCAGTCGCGGGGGCGAGCCTAGAGCAATTCGACTTGCCGAGTGGCCTCGATTCTGAGACCGGCGCCACGTTCGGGCTGCGCGGCGGATATCGATTCTTCCACCACCGTGCCGCGCTCGAGTTCTCCTACGAAGAGTTGGTCGTGGTTGATCTCGAGCTCGACACTCCCCGTCTGGATGTTGGTGAATTCTCGGGGCGCACCTTCATGGCTCAGCTGAAGGGGTACGCGAACGACGCTCCGATCCAGGGGTACGGACTCGTCGGGGTGGGTCTGATCGATGCCGAGATCAAGGACAACCTGGGCGTCGGACTCGCCGCGGACGAGTCCGAACTCGCGATCAAGCTCGGCGGGGGGATGGAAGTTCACACCGGCGCGCACTGGACTTTCTTTGTCGAGGGCGCCTGGACTCACCCGACCGATGAACTCGATGACTTCGACTTCATCACCGTGCTCGGTGGAGTGAACTACCGGTTCTGAGCGGCGCCCGTCCGCAAGTCAGCAGCCCGAAAATCGGCAGCCCGCTCAATCGAAGGGCGCGATTCGGAGAGCTTTCCACCCTCGCACCACAGAGCAATGGACCTCAGTCTGTCCATTGCGGAAACGCCTAAATCAGCGGTCACGACAGATAGCACCGATGACTGGGGCACTCCGAATCGTGACCTCTGATTTAGTCGAAGAGCGCGTCCACGAACTTCTCTGGCTCGAACGGCTGCAAGTCTTCGATCCCCTCGCCCACGCCGATGAACTTCACCGGCAGGCCGACCTGCTCGAGTATCGGGAAGATGACGCCCCCACGTGCGGTGCCGTCGAGCTTGGTGAGGACAAGTCCCGTGACCGGCATCGCCTTGTGGAACTCTTTGGCCTGCTGGACCGCGTTCTGGCCCGTGGTCGCGTCGAGCACTTGGAGCACCTCGTGCGGCGCGTCCGGGATCTTCTTCTGGATGACCCGCCCCATCTTCGAGAGCTGATCCATCAGCCCCTTCTCGGTGTGCAGGCGTCCGGCGGTGTCGATGATCAGGACATCTGCGCGAAGCTCTTGGGCCTTCTCGACCGCATCAAAGACGACCGAGGCGGGATCGCCTCCATCGCGTCCCCGCACCATCTCTACGCCGATCCGCTCACTCCAGATCGCGAGCTGCTCGACCGCAGCCGCGCGAAACGTGTCCGCCGCGGCGAGGACGACCGTGCGCCCTTCCTTGTGAAACTGGTGGGCGAGCTTCGCGATCGATGTGGTCTTGCCGGTGCCGTTCACGCCGGCGACCATGAACACGCTGATCCCTTCCTTCGCGAAGTTGAGAGAGGTGTCGTGGTCGAGTCGCAAAGTGAGGCGCTCCTTCAAGAACGGAATCGCCTGCTCGGAGGTGAACTCTTTGCCCTTGTAGGCGTCTCTGAGCTGCTCACAGAGATCCGCTGCGGTGATCGGCCCGAAGTCCGCTTGAATCAGCACGGTTTCGATCTCTTCGAGGAGATCGTCGTCGAGCTTGCGGCCGATGGGGAGGATTGCGGCGAGCTTGTCGCGGGTCTTGGACAGCCCGCGCCGAAGCGCCGCAAATGCTCCGCCCTTCTTTTTCTCGGGTTCAGGTTCCGGCTGAGACGCGGCCTTCTCTTTCGACTCCGCCGGCGGAGGACCGGCGGTCGCCGTGCCCTCTCCTGGCTTCTTCGCCTCGTCGTCTTTCTTCCCGCGACCGAACAGCTTACCCAGCGCCATGGGACTCCTCCCGTTCGGAAAGTATGCGATCGAGGATACCGTTGACGAATGACCCCGACCGCTCGGTCGAGAATCGTTTGGCGATCTCGATCGCCTCATCGAGAACGACCTTCGGCGGCACATCCTGGAAGTAGTAGAGCTCGGTCACCGCGAGTCGGAGCACGTTGCGGTCGATCACCGCCATCCGGTCGAGGCGCCAGTTTTCGGCGCGCGCTGCGATCATCTCGTCGACCGGGATCGCGTGCTCCCAGTAGGTTTCGAGAAGTCGACGGCAGTACTTTTGGACTTCACCATCTTGCGAGAGACGCTCGATCACGTCTTCTGCGGCTTCGCGCCCGGTATCGGGGCCTTGCTGATCCCATTGGTGAAGACATTGGAGCGCAAGTTCTCGCGCGGCTCGTCGTTTCGACATTTGCGCGCTACTCCTCATCTTCGTCGTCGTCGGCGAATTGTGTGAACAGGCTCGCCATCTCGACTGCAGCTCGTGCGGCGTACTCGCCGTGGTGACACTTGGCGCCGCCGGAGCGCGCCTCGGCTTGTTCGCGATTTTCTGTGGTCAGGATTCCGAACAGTACCGGGACCGCATCGTTTTGAGCAAGTTCCGAGAGCTGGTGGGCGCTGGTTTCGCAAATGTGATCGTAGTGCGAGGTCTCCCCGCGGATCACGCAGCCCAAAGTGATGATCGCGTCGTAGCGATCGTCATCGAGACACCGACTCACGACCGGGGCAATCTCGAACGCGCCGGGGACCCAGTAGACATCGATCTGCTCATCTTCGACCCCGAGGCGCACCAACTCGTCGACGCAACCGTCGAGGAGCCGTTCGGTGATCGTCTCGTTGAAACGCGAAATCACGACCGCGATGGTCAAGTCTGCGCCGTCGTGCTCTCCCTGGAGAAAGTTCGGCATCGCTCCTACTCCCACTCGATCGTCGAAGGAGGCTTGCTCGAAATGTCGAGAACTACGCGGTTGATCCCTTGGACCTCATTACAGATTCGACTCGAAATTCGCGCCAGAGTCTCCTCAGGAAGATACACCCAATCGGCGGTCATCCCGTCGGAAGACTCGACAATGCGCAGCGCGATCACATTGTCGTAGGTGCGTTGGTCTCCTTGGACTCCGACGGTGCGCACCGGGAGAAGCACCGCAAAGCCCTGCCAGATCCGGCGATAGTCGGAGAGTTTGGCCATCTCCGTTTGCACGATCGCATCCGCTTTTCTGAGCACCTCGAGGCGCTCCGGGGTGACCTCCCCGATGACGCGGATGGCGAGTCCGGGCCCGGGGAACGGCTGGCGGTGAACCACGGCGTCGGGGAGCCCGATCTCTTTGCCAATCTGCCGTGCCTCGTCCTTGAACATGTAGCGCAGCGGTTCGACCAGCTCGAACTCCAGGTCGTCGGGAAGTCCGCCGACATTGTGGTGACTCTTGATGGTCACACTCGCCCCCTGGTTGGGGGAGATGCTCTCGATCACATCGGGGTAGAGGGTCCCCTGGGCGAGAAACTTCACGCCCTCGAACTGCTTCGCGGCCTCGCGAAATTCCTCGATGAACTGGTGCCCGATGCGGTGTCGCTTCGTTTCGGGGTCTTCGACCCCGGCGAGCACTTCGAGGAACCGATCGGTCGCGTCGATGAAGCGGAAGTCGAGGCCAAACTTGCCCGCGAAGAGCTCTTGGACCTGCTCCGCTTCGCCTTCGCGCAGGACTCCGTTGTCGATGAAGAAGCAGCTCAAGCGATCGCCGATCGCCTTGTGGAGCAGCATGGCGACCACCGAAGAATCGACTCCGCCGGAGAGTGCGCAAATCACGCGCTCGTCTCCGACTTGCGCGCGAATCTCTTCGACCGCGTGATCGACGTAGTTCCGCACCTTCCAGTCGCCGCTGAAGCGGCAGATCTTGTAGAGGAAGTTGTGAAGGATTTTTCCGTCGTCGCGGGTGTGCGTGACTTCCGGGTGGAACTGCAGGCCGTAGAAGCGCAGGTCCTTGTCGCGAACCGCGGCGAGCGGCGAGCTCTCGGTGTGGGCGATCGCTCGGAACTGATCCCCGATCGAGGTCACCCGGTCGCCGTGACTCATCCACACTTGCAGACGCTCCGGCAGACCCCCGAAGAGGGGGTCGCTCGCTTCGTCGATGATCAGGGCGGTGTCACCGTACTCCCGCTCCTCGGAAGGAGTCACTTCGCCGCCGAGGGTTTGACACGCGACTTGCATTCCGTAGCAGATCCCGAGCACCGGTACCCCCAGCTCGAAGATGGCGGGATCGAGGGTGGGTGCTCCCTCTTCGTAGACGCCGCACGGTCCGCCGGAAAGGATGACTCCCTTGAGGGGGCGACTCTTGAGGTCCGCGGCAACCGTCGAGTGAGGGAGGATCTCGCAGTAGACGCGGTTCTCACGCACGCGTCGCGCGATGAGCTGGCTGTACTGCGATCCGAAATCGATGATCGCGCAGAACTCGTTGTCGAGGCTCTGGTTCAAGGCCGGACCTTTCCGGGCGGGTCCCGGCTTCGCCGGGTCGAGTGGATGACGAGCGCGATCGCCGCGATCCACTCACTGAGACTGGACACTCTGCTGCAATGAACTCTTGCTTCAACGAGCGACGCTTCATCAGAGCCAGCTTCGAAGAGCCAGCTTCGAAGAGCCAGCTTCGAAAACGAGTCGAGGACACGGCGCGCTAATGACTAATTACTCTCGCGGGCTCCCAGCGCGGGCTTTTCGTAGGAGTACATGTCGTGGACCCCGCCCTCCCGCTGAGCGGACATCGTGCGCAATTCAAAGGTCAAGTCGCCGGAGGTGAGAGCGCTATGCAGCGCCGGAATGCTGCGCACTCCGATGTCTTGCAGAGCGTGCCGGAGTCCCTGCTTGAGATAGGGAACGAGGTTCCGGACCGAACCCTTGTCCATGACCATCCCCGAGACCCCCTGCGCGACCTTGATCTTCTCTTCCTCAGCAAAGTAACGCTTGCCGCCTCCCGACTCCATCGCCTCGATCGAGGCCATGCCGCGGTATCGCTTCAAGCGCACGCCGTTCTGATAGAAGTACTCGCCCGGGGTCTCGGCGGTACCCGCGAACATCAGCCCCATCATCACGGTCGAGGCTCCCATCGCGAGAGCCTTGACGATGTGCCCGATGTCGCGCACACCGCCGTCGGCGAGGACCGGAACCCCCTGCTCTCGACAATGGAGCGAGCAGTGGTACACCGCGGCGGCCTGGCCGCGACCGACCGCCATCGTCTCCTGCGTCGTGCAAATCGATCCGGGACCCATTCCGACGCGAATCGCGTCGGCTCCTGCGGCGACCAGCGCGGCGCACTGCTGCTGGGTGACGACGTTCCCCGCGATCACCTGGAGATCGGGATAGGCCTGTTTCACGTGGCGGAGCATGTTGACTTGGAACGAGGAGTTTCCCTGGGCGGAATCGATCACGATCACGTCGACTCCTGCCTCGACGAGTGCGTCGAGACGTTCGCGGTCGTCAGGGCGGGTCGAGAGCGCGGCTCCGGCAAGCAGGCGCTTGCGGTCGTCCTTGACCGAATCAGGGAAATCGCGGTTCTTCTTGAGGTCGGTGCGGGACACCAGGGCCACCAGCCGCCCCCCCGCGTCGACGATGGGCAGTTTCCCCCGCTTCGACTCACGGATGACCCGGTTGGCCTCTCGCAGCTCGATGCCCTGGGGCGCGGTGACCAAGTCGGTGGTCATCACCTCGCGCAGGGGGATTTCGCGGTTCTGTTCGAAGTCGATATCGCGGTTGGTGACGATCCCGATCAGCTTGCCTCCCAGGTCCCCGGTGTCGGTGATCGGGATTCCAGAAAAGCCGTGACGAGCACTCACGTTGTCGATATCGGAGATTTTGTCATCGGGTCCCAGCACGATGGGATCGGTGATAAACCCATTTTCGTAGCGCTTGACCCGGCGCACCAGCTGCGATTGCTCTTCCACCGTGTTGTTGTAGTGGATGAACCCAATTCCTCCGAGGAGGGAGAGGTTCACCGCCATCTCCGCTTCGGTGACCGTGTCCATCGGGGACGAGCAGAGCGGGGTCGAGAGTGAGATTTCGCGCGTCAGCTTCGACGAGAGCTCCACATCCTCGATCCCGAAGTCGATGTACCCCGGGAGAAGGATCAGATCGTCGTAGGTGAGGCTGCGCTGCGCGGCGAACAGTTCGCGGGCGTTGACGCCATCCATCGGTCGAGTGCCTTCCGTCGGCGGACCTGGAAGCTGGGGACGCGGGAACCGCATGTCTCTGGGGGGC
>CALEHF010000474.1 GCA_937876125.1 uncultured bacterium | reverse complement strand
CCGCTCGGACTCTTCCCCGGCATGAACTACGAGACCGGCGAGTTCGACATCCTCAAGACAGGAGATGCGCTTCTGCTGACGACGGATGGCGTCTGGGAGGTCGCAGACCCCGGCGGAGTGATGCTCGGAAAGCCGGTCCTCCTCGAGCTGTTCCGAGGGTTCGCGGGCTATCCAGCAGACGAGATCGCCCATGAGATCCTGAAAGCGGTGGGAGACTACACCGAGCATGCCCCTCCGCGCGATGACCGCACCTTGGTCGTGTTTCGCGCCATCTGACCCGCAGCCTCCTGGAACTACGCGCGATCGCGAGATCCGCTGCCCGCCATCGGGTAGGATCCCCGCCCCCCCGAGGCCAAGGAGGGAAGGAGGTGCGCTGTGTCCCAGAATAGCCCGATTCAGAAACCCGCACGTGCCACGCTCATCGTCGAAGCGAGCGAGCGTGACTCTGATCTCATGTGGATTTCCGGCTTCCGAGCCGGGGACCCGTTCGTGTTCGCCGAAATCGGCGGAACGTCCCACCTCCTGCTCACCGACCTCGAGCTGGGTCGTGGCAGGAAGGAATCGACGGTCGATGAGGTTCACTCATGGTCGGAGATCGCGAAGGCGGCCTCCGAGAACCGGGCCAATGGTGACGAGGCAACGCCAGTCACCTACTCCGGAGTGATTGGACACTTCCTCCGCGAGCGCCAAGTCTCGGCACTCAAGGTCCCGGCCAAGTTTCCCCTTCGGATCGCGGACCAGCTGCGGGAGCTCGGATTTGATCTCGAGACTGTCGCCGACCCGTTCTACCCGGAGCGGGGGCGCAAGAACCCAGACGAGATCGCGAACCTCGAGGCGGCTCAAGCGGCGACCGAGGCTGCGATGGAGTTCGCGATCGATCAGATCCGAAACGCCGAGGTACGAGGCGATGCGCTCTTCCTCGACGGGTTGGCGCTCGAAGTGCCTCGGCTCAAGAAGATGGTCCGCCTGTTCTGTCTCGAGCGTGAAATGGCCCTCGGGGAATTCATCATCGCCCCAGGAGACCAAGGGTGCGATCCCCACGAGTGCGGCTCGGGCCCGCTCAAGGCCGGGGAGACGATCATCCTCGACATCTTTCCCCGACATCTCACGACGATGGCATGGGGAGACATGTCCCGCACGGTGTTCAAGGGCAAGGCGCCCAAAGAGGTGCGGAGGCTCCACGCGACGGTAAGAGAAGCCCAAGAAGCCGCGATCGACGCCATTGCGCCCGGTGTGACCGGGGACGAGGTCCATTCGAAGGTGCAGGATGTCTTCACTCGCGAGGGGTACTCAACCGAACTCAAGAATGGCGAATGGGTGGGATTCTTCCACGGAACTGGGCACGGCCTTGGACTCGACATTCATGAGCCTCCCCGGCTGACGAAGGGTGGCCCGCGCCTCGAAGAGGGCATGGTCGTCACGGTCGAGCCGGGGCTGTACTACCCCGGTCTCGGGGGCTGTCGAATCGAAGATGTCGTGGTCGTCACCGCGGATGGGTGCCGCAACTTCAATCGCGCGTCCAAGGACCTCGAAGTGTAACGACGCGATCAAACGTGAGTGCGCCTCCTTTCGCTGCGGTTCCGCGAGGAGAGTGCAGATAGAGTGCACATCCACATGAGCAGGAGCAGAGTGTCCCGAGAGCAGTCTCTCGCCGAGATCTTCCACGAGGGGACGAAGTACCGGGATGGTGGGGCTTTTCACGCTCCCGATCTCGCAGCTCAGGCTTCGCCGTACAAGGATTTCCATTCCGAGCAGCCGATCGACCTCGTCCCCGATCTGAACTTCGAGAACTTCCCGCTCGGGCCGAGCTCGCACCAGCAGCCGCGCGACTCGAGCTTGCTCCCCCCGATCGTCGGCCGCCTCTCGCGCCTCTTGTTCTACACTTGCGGGGCGACCGGGGTGCGCCAGAGCCCGGAGGGAGTACAGCTCTTTCGGGCAGCTCCATCGGCTGGCGCGCTTTATCCGACCGAGACATATGTCGTGCCCGGGCCAGGTTCTGGACTCGAGGAGGGGCTTTACGACTACGCGGTCCATCGCCATCAGCTGGTTCCGGTTTTCGAGGGTGAGCTGTTCGAAGAGATCCGTCAGCACTGTTTTTCGACGCCTGCCTTCGCGAAGGCCGACGCGCTCTTGATTCTCACGGGGATCTACCGCCGCTCCAGTTGGCGTTACCATGATCGTGCCTATCGCCGAATACTCCTCGATACTGGGCACGTACTCGGGAATTTGAGACTCGCAGCAGAGTCGGAGGGGTGGCGTGTCGCTCCCACCTCGGCGTTCGAAGATGGACCGCTCGCACAGTTGCTCTTCCTAGATCCGAAGGAGGAAGGCGTTCTTGTCGTCGCCCCGCTCGTCCCCGAGACCGAAGTGGATGCAGGGGGCGCGTTGCTCGGGCCGATGCGGCGTTCTCCGATTTCCCGTGGGCCGATCTCGACCGGAGAGAGCCTTCTGCACGCGGTGCATCGGGGATCAGAAATCGATCGGGATGACCCGGTTCACTCGACCGGAACGCTGCCCTGGCCGCCCGCAGAAGAGGAAGAGCTGCGGGCTCCAATTCCTTTGGGAAAGACCTTCGACGGGCTCGCGGGGGCATTTCCTGAGACGGTCGTCAGTCGTCGTTCGACGCGCGCATTCACCGGCGGTGTGATCTCACGCGACGCGCTCGCGAAGATTCTCGACTACGGACATCGCGCGGCGTCCCCTGGACCGGTGCGCCTTCTGCAAGCGCCCGAGCGCATCGCCACTCACCTCGTGGTTCAACGCATTACGGGTCTCGAGCCCGGGGTTTATCGATATCTCCCCGACGAGCATGAGATTCTCATGGTGCGCCCCGGTGACTTCCACCGTGAGATGGGTCATTGCGCTCTTGGTCAGGATCTCGCTGCGAATGCGGCCGCCGTGGTGGTACACACGGCAGATCTCGCCTCTGCCATCGATACCTATGGCGATCGCGCGTATCGGTACTTGCATCTCGATGCTGGGGTGATCGGACAGTATTTGAACCTCGCCGCCGCTCGCCTCGGGGTCGGAGTTTCGGGGATCGGCGGCTTCTTTGATGACGAGGTCAACACGTTGCTGAACCTCCCCGCGACCCACGCGGTCCTCTACTTGACCGTGCTCGGAGAGCCCGCTCCGAGCCACGGCGCGGACTGATCAGCCCCAAAGTCTTCCTCCGATGACCCCCGAACTCCCGCTCCAAGCCCGACTTTCGCAAAATATTTTCGGACGTTCCCGAGGGCGGATTTCGGCCGTCCGTGCGATGCATTTTGTAAACTACGTTTCTTCGCCAAGACGCAACGCCACCACAGCATTTTCTGAAAGGTCATCGCCCTCCGCGTCAACAAAGACAAGGGGTAGCGGGCGATGCCCACTTCTTGGAGAGCAGCGCATCGCAAATCGGAACGACACTTCGAAACTCTCACTTCTCGGGAACCAACACGACTCAAGGAATGCCTCTGCGTGGGGTCTCCGTGCCGGATTTACCCAGATGAGGCCTTTACAGATTTTCGTCATCAGACTTTGCTAGTCGCGTTCGGAGGCGGGCCCGGGGGAACACGGGGCCTCTTCCGATAACGCGCCGCGTGGGAGCAGGAGAGCAACCAACCTGGGCCCGATCGCCACTTCAGGTGAAGTTGCGCTTCAGGACAGGGAAGGGAGAAAACGATCATGCGTAGGGGAATTCTCGTAGGCCTGTTGGCCTTCATCGTGATGGCACCGAGTGCGCTCGTGTTCGCGCAAGGAGATGCGTCGGGGCCGACTGTCGGAGGCGACGTTCGGCTCCGCACGGAATACAAGCGACCGTACGACTACTTCACCGCCGACGGTGGTGAGCCGACCGGCGATGACGCCACCTTCATGCGGACTCGCATGAGTCTCAGCTGGGAACTCGCGAACAACATCGGGGTCATGTTCCAGATTCAGGACTCCCGCACTTGGGGAGTCGATTCGGTTGGCGACAACGCGGACGCCGACGTCGATGTGCGCCAGGCGTACGTCACGCTGAACAACCTCCAGGAAATGGACTCGCTCAGCTTCCTCGGCACGAACGACGTCGACGTCCATGTCGGCCGGATCAACCTGCCGACGATCGGAGATGGCTACATTGTCGCTGCGAACGGCTGGGGCAATACCGGACCGCTCTCTTGGGACGGAATGTGGATCGATTCGAGCTTCGGCAGCGAAGACCTGATGTTCGACGTCGACTTCCTCTGGGCCGATCTTCAGAACAACAATCCTCCGACGGCGCCCGCGGGACCCGCCGAAGGATCGGTGTTCTGGTTCCTCCAGGGCGGCACCGACGACGTCGACTTCGTCGGTGGTGACGTCTACCTGGCCGCCTACAAAGGGGACTTCGGCGCCCTGACCGATCTCGACATGCAGATCTTCGGCGTTCGTCTCTACTCGAACCTCCCGGAGGACACCCTCGATGGCCTCGACGTCGTGTTCGAGTACGCCATGCAGAGCGGTGATCTCGGTGTCCTCGACATCGACTCCAACTTCATGTTGATCCGCGGTACCTACGCCCTCGCGGTCGAGGACCTGAACCCGGTGTTCGGCATCGGCTACTCGGTCGCCTCCGGTGATGGCAACTCCGCGGATAACGACGTCGAAACCTGGATTTCTCCTCTCGATTGGAATCACGCTCACCTCGGTCACTACGACCTGGTCGACAACAGCAACATCGCTGACCTCTTCCTGACTTCGCAAGTGACCGTGGGCGCGTTCGACCTGCACCTCGACGTGCACTTCCTGAGCCTCGACGAAGAGTCCGATGGATGGTACACGGTCGGTTCAACCACCGGTAACACCGGTGCGACCACGACCGATGACGAGCTCGGCACTGAGTTCGATTTCTACTCCACCTGGGATTGTGGTGAGAGCCTCAACTTCCAGGCCGGCGTCAGCCTGTTCCAAGCGGGCGACGCAGTGAAAGAGATCACCGGCGGGTTCGACGACGACGGAACCTTCTTCTACCTTCAGATGACCGTGCCTTTCGGCCAAACCAAGTAGTGTTTGGTTGCTAGTGCCCGACTCGCCGTGACCAAGATCGAGACGGGCGGAGCCCCACCAACCGGTGGGATCCGCCCGTCTTTTCATACTCTGGGTAGAGTGGCTCAGCGAGTCACTCACTCTCGATCCGAACTCAAGTAATCACTGAGGGGGATGTGACGATGCGTTCGAAGCAGAATCACCCGGTGCTCCGCAACTCGATTCGCCTTTGCCAAGCGTTGTTTTGTCTGGCCTTGATCTCGTGGCCCGCGACCACTGCGCGCGCGGACGACGAGGTGAAAGTCGGCGGCGACATCCGCGGACGCACTGAGTACAAGCGGCCGTACAACTACGTCGCGAGCGACGGGGGCGAGCCGACCGGGGACGACGGCACATCGCTACGTACCCGTCTTCACTTCCACTGGACGCCGGCCGAGAACGTCGAGTTCTTCATGCAGGTCCAGGACTCCCGTTTCTGGGGAACAGACTCGGTCGTCGATATGGCCGACGCTGACCTCGATCTGCGCCAAGCGTACGTGACCCTCAATAACCTTCAGAGTCACGGCGCCCTGACGTGGCTCGGCGAGAACGACCTCGACGTGAAGATCGGCCGCATGGCGCTCCCCACCTTCGGGGATGGCTACATCATTTCGAGCAATGAGTGGGAAGTGAACGGCCCGATCGCCTTCGAGGGACTGTGGTTCATGGGGAACTTCGGGAGCGATGAGTTCGCGGTGGATGTCGATCTCCTCTGGATGGACCTCGCGAACAACGACCCGACCGGAGGAGGGGCGATCGGCCCCGCCGAAGACACCGTGTTCTGGGGCTTCAACGCCGGGACAGGCGACATTCCTTGGATCGGCGCCGAGGTCTACTACTGGACGATGGATCGCCCCAAAGGCGTGGACGAGATGACGTACGGTTGGCGCATCACCACCGACATTCCGGAAGATAACCCTCTCGCCGGCTTGCGCGGGGTGTTCGAGTACGCGATCGCCAGCGGCGAGCGCGGGCTCCTCGACGTCGACGCGAACTTCTGGGTTGTCCGCGGTGAGTACGACTTCAACCTTTTCGACCTTCCGCACACGGTGGGCGTCGGCTTCAGCCACGCGACCGGATCGGCGGCTTCAGCCTCAGACAACGAGACTTGGTCTGCGCCCCTCGATCTCACTCACGAGACGCTCGGCCACTTCGACCTCGTCGACAACTCGAACGTGGACGACCTGTTCTTCCAGTTCCAGGTGGCTCCGACCGATCAGATCGATCTCCACATCGACTTCCACATGTTCACTCTCGATGAGGAGAACGGTGGTTGGGCGACTGCGAGCGGTGGCACGGTCGGCGCCGGCGGAGCGATCCTCGACGACGACCTCGGGACCGAGATCGACATCTACGCCGTCTGCCAAGTGATGGGAGACAACGAACTGCGCTTCGGCTACTCCAGGTTCGAGGCGGGCGATGCGGTGAAAGACGCCACCGGGGGCTTCGATGACGCCGGCGACTACCTCTACCTGCAGGTGCTGGTCCCCTTCGGCACCGCTGCGAACTGAGCAACGGACCAGTCTTTCCGACGTTGACGGGGGGGAGTCCGAGGGGCTGACCCCCGTTTTCGTAAGGAACGGGGCCGTGGCTGCCGCCGCTAGTCGACGTCTTGGCCGAGGAGCTGGATGAATGCGTGGAAGATTTCCGAGTCGAGACCGGGAAGCAGATCCGTATGCATCTTTCGGATCGCCTCGAAGGTCGAGAGGGGATCGCGGTGGCTTCCGAGTCCGGTCAGCGTCGTGAAGGTGTCGACGACACCCACGATCCGCATAGGGATCCCGAGCTCTTTCCCACGGAGTCCCTGAGGGTAGCCTGAGCCGTCTTGGCGCTCGTGGTGCCCGAAGATCACCTCGCGTGCGAGTTCGGGAATGCCTTCCAGCCCCTCGATCAACTCGAGCCCGATCGCGGGGTGGCGCTTGATCAGGCTCCACTCGTCGAAGCTCAAGGGACCATCTTTGAACTGCAGGGACTCCGGGATCTGGAGCATCCCGATATCCATCAGCATCAGTCCCATCCCGAACGCCTCGAGATCCTCGCCGTGCAAAGCGCCGAGCTCTCGAGCGAGCCCGAGTCCGTACTGACAAGCGTTCAGCACGTGCGCGTGTATGCTCGGTTCTTCAGCCATTTCGGCCATCAACGCGTGCAGCGAGCGCTTGCCAACCTTCTGGAACTCGATCGAACCCGCGACGACCTCTTGGGCCAGCTGAACGTTTTCTCCCGCGACCGGAGCGGACGCGATTCTTTGGCTGAGCTGCTCAGACGACTCGTAGAGGATGCGCGAGCGCTCGGAAAGCGGGACCCCCTCATCGCTGAGGATCTGTTTGATTCCCGCCGAGAGGTATTCCCAGTAGAGCGAGACTTGGTCGGGGGAGACGTAGAGCGTCTCGAGACCGTTCTCGATCAGGGCATCTCGCTGGGTGTGCGTGAACGGAAGGTCCTCGCGACGATAGACGAGGAACTCACCTTCGATCTGGGTGTAGAGGATGAAGGGGATGGTCGATTCGAGCCGAAGTGTCGTCACACCAATCTCCCGGTACTTCGCCGAACGGTCCGGCGTCGTTGACGGGATCTGTCGCTGGGGTGCCATGGACATGAAGCTCGACCATTCAAGAAGCGGGTGGCGGACACGAGCCCGCGGGCGCCACGGGGCGCGCGCAGAGTCGTGGTTCTCCTCAAAGAGTATCCCGGTGGTCCGAACCCGTCGAACGCGGGGGGAGGGGCGGAGGGCGAAAGCCGCCTCCTGAGGCGGAACTCGCCCCTCTCCGCAATCGCGCCGCAGGCCAGAAGAGACGATTCCTAGGCTCCTAGGCTATCTCCGGCGGTTCAGGGGAGTTGGCCCCCTCGTTGCTCCGCGGCGAGCGACATCGCAATCCGCGATGGGAAAGGAGACACGATGGCCACTGTGAACCCGTCTGCCTCGACGCCCCCGATTTGGGCGGGAAGACAGGCTTCGACGGGACCGAGGTCCTCCATGATTGCCAAGGCGGGCAATGCGAGGACAAGTCCGACTCCCCAGCCCGCGGCGCCTACTCGGGCTCGGCCCATGCCCGCTTCGGGTATGCCCGCTCTAGGGGCGGCAGGGATGCCGACGTCGCTGAAGTCGTTGACGGCTCCCAGGGCGAACGCTCTTCCCCCGGCTCCCCCGACCGCTGCTCCAGAACCTGGAGGAGATCTGGTCAGCATGATGGGTGATGTCGATGGGAACGGTCAGGTGGACTCTGCGGACGGGAAGGCGCTTTTGTCCTACCTGTTCAACGGGGATCCGATGCCTGGCGGGCTCGAGAATGCTGATTTGAACGGAGATGGGGCAGTCGATATCGCCGATGCGATGCGGATGTTCCAAACCGGGACACCTGATCAGGCGAGCACTCCGGAAGGCCCGGGGACGTCGCCCCCGACCTCTGCTCCCCTCCCGGTCTCCTTTCAACAAGCGAGGGCGAGCACCGGCTACGCCAAGACTCTCGGGCTTCTCGCGGTTTCCCGGAAGATCTGATCCACTCGACACTGACGGCCCGGTGCGCCACCGGGCGTGCCGATCCTGCGGGCGGGCTCTCGGGCCCGCCCGTTCTTCATCGCCTCAGAGTGTTCTTTCTCCGGCATCTCGTTCGCACAGCAAGGTTTACGACCTCCGGGGGCCTGTTCCCCTCACTCTAGTGTGATACAATCAACGCTCGCCGTTGGGCTCAACTACGCCCTTGGCAGTGACCCTAGGCAAGAGTGAACTGCGGGCGCGTTCCTTTTCTCCCGTGCTTCCAGCTTTGTTTCCGCGGTGGACTGCGGGTCGCTGCGGTCAGACTCGGTCCGCGCACGGAGGTTTTCGATGATGCCATCCCTTCCCCCGTCTCGGCTTCCAACGGAGGCAGAGTCGGAGACAACTCGGAAGGAACTCCCCACCGGAGAGCCGCGCCGATTGTCGTGGCGGCGGCTCCTCATCGAGGTGGTGATCGTGTTCGGTCTCGCCGTGCCACTCGCCCTGGGACTCCACACCTTCGTCACTCAGGTCTATGCGATCAGCGGAAGCTCGATGGAGCCGACTCTCCACAACGGTGAGCGTGTCGTCATCGACAAGATCACCTCCTCATTTTCTGACCTGAGTTCGGGCGACATGGTGATCTTTGCCTCGCCGGTCGATCCGACCCGCAATCTTGTGAAGCGGGTGATCGGGGTCGAGGGAGATCGGATCGTCTTGAGTGGAGATCGCGTCTATCGCAACGGTGATCCGCTCGACGAGACCTACGCCCTGCGCGGCCTCTATCACGAGGACGACGAGTTCACCGTTCCCGCGGGCCATATCTTCGTGCTCGGGGATAACCGCCCTCAGAGCAAGGACAGCCGCCATTTCGGAACCGTGGACAGTAAGTCCGTACGTGGCCGTGTCGTTCTTCGGCTGTGGCCCCTCGACTCGATCACGACCTTCTAAGACGGCGACCGCTCGATCTGCTCAGTGGTCAGCTCCCCTGCGAGATTCTCACAGGCGGCCCTTCCCCTCAACTGCCTTCCCCTCAACTGCCTTCCCTTCAACTGCCTTCCCCTCAACTGCCTTCCCCTCAACTGCCTTCCCCTCAACTGATCGTCGCCTTCTCTTCGCTCTCGAGCCATTCGCGCCATGCTGCTGGATCCGCGGGGATTTCTTGCTGCGTGATGCGCTTGAGCTCTCGGTGGGCGGTGCTCGAAACCTTCTCATCCTGGCTCTCGAGCGCGCGGATGAGGATCTCGATCGCGCCCTTGTGCCTCAACGTTGGCTTGAGACGAAGGAGCGCTTGTGCGAGGGCTTTTTGGCGTAGCCGCGTGACACCGCCGAGGAGATGCTCCGCGATGAGGCCCAGGAGAACGATGCCGATCGCCACCTCGAGGACTCGGCCGTCTCCCCACTTGGCGTCGAGCCGCGTCACCCAACCGAGGGCGGGGAACAAGAGCGCAATGCCGAGCACGAGACTGGTGAGCAGGTAGAGCGAGCGAGCCGCTCTGAGCATGGCAGGAAGCATGAGAACCTTTCTGAGAGCGCTCTCCGGGGTGGGGTGGGTCTCAGTGTCGGAAGTGGCGCTCGCCGGTGATCAGCATCGCAATTCCCGCTCGGTTCGCGGCCTCGATCACCGCCGGATCTCGCCTCGATCCGCCCGGTTGGATCACCGCAGTCACGCCCGCTCGAGCGGCCGCCTCGAGCCCGTCGGGGAAGGGGAAGAAGGCGTCAGACGCAAGGACCGAGCCGGCGGTCTTCGCGCCCGCTTTCCGACAGGCGATCTCAACCGAGTCGACCCGACTTGGCTGGCCGGCGCCGACACCGACCACGGCACGATCTTTCGCGAGAAGAATCCCGTTCGACTTCACGTAGGGAAGCACGCGCCAGCCGAAGTGCAAATCCGCAAGCTCAGCCTCGGTTGGTGTTCGCTCCGTGACCACCTCGAACTCAGAAGCGACGCGACAGAGGCGGTCCTTTTCTTGAACGAGGACACCGCCGGGGATCGCGCGGATCTCCCGCGGAATGCTCCGCCCCTCGCCGATCCCTCCTTCGAGGATCCGGCAGTTCTTGCCCCACTTCGCAGAAGTCTGAAGCCGCTCGATCGCACCCTCGAGGTACTCCGGTGCGTGGATGACTTCGAAGAAGAGATCTTTCGAGCCGATCCGCCCAGCGAGCTCGGCGTCGAGCGGTCGGTTGAGGGCGACGATGCCTCCGAAGGCGGAGAGCGGATCGCCCGCGAGCGCGGCTTCGAACGCCTCGCTCAAGGTCAAGCGCTCTGCGGCTCCGCAGGGAAGGCAGTGTTTCACAACGACGGCGCCGGGCCCCTCGAGTGAGTGGGCACACTCGATCGCCGCTGCGGCGTCGAGCAAGTTGTTGTAGCTCAGCGCTTTCCCGCCATGGACTTCCATCGACGGAAATTGGATCGCATCGCCATCGTCGCGCCGGTACCACGCGGCACTCTGGTGTGGGTTCTCACCATACCGGAGGTCGGCGACCTTGCTCCACTGCTCGGTGCGTACCCCCGGGTAGTTCCCCTCGAGGACATGACCGTAGAAGTTGGAAATCGCGGCATCATACGCGGCGGTTCGCTGGAAGGCGGCGAGGGAGAGCCGGCGCCGGAGCGGCTCGGAGATCGACCCGCTATTCGCGTCGAGCTCGGCGAGCACCTCCGCGTAGCTTCCTGGATCGACGACCACGGCCACGTGAGCGAAGTTCTTCGCGGCGGCTCGGATCATCGTCGGGCCCCCGATGTCGATCTCTTCGACCGCGGCATCCGGCTCGATCCCCTCTGCGATCTTCTGTTCGAAGGGATAGAGGTTGACCACGACCAGATCGATCGGCTCGATGCCGTGCTCTTTGCACTGGGCGCGATCACCTTCGTGGTCTCGGCGGGCGAGAATGCCGCCATGGATCTTCGGGTGGAGTGTCTTCACCCGTCCCCCGAGAATCTCGGGTGAGCCGGTGTGCTCCGCGACCTCGCGGACCGGAACGCCCCCCTCTTTCAAGGTGCGCGCCGTGCCGCCGGTCGACAGGATCTCGATCCCGTGTCGGGTGAGCGCGCTCGCGAACTCGACGATGCCACTCTTGTCGGAAACCGCGATGAGGGCGCGGGTGATCGGTTTGCTCAACTGGTTCTCCTGTCGATGAACAGGCTGTTCCCGGGAATCGCCTTTGCCATTTTCTTCGTCTCCGCTGCAATCTGCGCGATCTTACGCACGTCGTCGATCCCCTCCCGCATGTTGTGAACTACGGCAATCGAGGCGGAGAGGAGTGGGACCATTCTCTGCGTGCCGGTGCGGTCGAGGATCTGCACCTCGCCGGCCGCGAGCTCTTCCTCGGTGTAGAATCGTTGGATGCCCTCCGAGAAGTTCTTGTGGATCGAATCTGCCATCTCTTGGATCTTGTCGAACGGGATCAGGAGAACGAAATCGTCGCCTCCGACGTGGCTGAGGAACACCTCTTCGAACGGCAGCTGGCGCGCGTAGTCGATGGCAGCGTTCGCCATGACAAGGATCGCCTCATCCCCGACGTCGAAACCGTGAATGTCGTTGAATGCCTTGAAGTGATCGAGGTCGACGTATCCGATCCCGAACAGCCCCCCGCCTTGGAGCCAACGCGACATCTCTCGCTTCAGCGCAAAGTTGCCGGGAAGCTTCGAGAGCGGATTCACGTCGCGGGCGACTTGGCTGCGGAGATGGATCGAGGCGACCCGAGTCCTGAGCTCGGTCGGGGAGAAGGGCTTCGTGATGAAATCATCGGCGCCCTCGCGAAAGCACTCGAGCAGAACCCCCTCTTCGGTCTTTGCGGTGACAACGAGGATGGGGGTTCCGACACCGATGTACGTGCGGCGGACCATCTTGATGAACTGATGGCCATCGACAACCGGCATCATCAAGTCGGTGATGATGAAGTCGGGGAGGAACTCTTCGAAGACTTTGAATCCCTCTGCCCCGTTCTCCGCTTCCGCGACCTCACAGTTGCGCTTGAAAGTGCTCCTGAGGAGGAGGCGGATGGCGGGGTCATCGTCGACGACGAGAATCCTGGCTGGCATCTCGATCCGAGAGGGGTCTGGTTCGCCGCTCGTCGTCATCGGTTCGGCCTTATTTCTCTCTGAGGAACTGGATTACTCTGCGAAGGTCAGGCTCGTAGCAGCCTGTTGAAAAGTCATTTCGATCGAGAGGCCGACGCTCTCGGGTGGGAATCCTAATCGGTGCCCGTATGCTGTTCAAAGGCAGGGGGAGCATTGCTGAAGGAATTGGAGTGGAACTCCGACTCTCAACGAGTCGAGATCCGCTTTTCTTATGACAAGAAGCTCGTGGACCTCGTTCGAGAGCTCCCCGGGCGTCGCTGGCATCCCGACGACAAGCGTTGGAGCATTCCCCGCGAGTCCCTCTCCGAGGTTGCCCATCGCCTGATTCCGCTCGGGTTCACCCCGACCGCGACGGTCCGAGCCATGCTCGATGACCCCGACCTGGCCCCGCCTTCGGGCCCCTCCCCAGGCCTTCTCGCCACCGCCTCCTCCCAGGTTGCCGATGCTCCACTCGAGCGGCGACCGGCTCGAAAGCGCGGAAACTCCGCGGCGAGAGAAGGGGCGGAGGAGGGCGAGACGTGGAGCATATCGTCTCTCAACGAAAGAGTGCGAGGCATCCTTCTCGAACGCATTCCCGGCGCATTCTGGGTCGTGGGTGAAGTGGTCGGCTTTGATCGGAACGCGCACAAGCAGCACGTTTTCTTCACTCTAGCGGAGAAAGAAGAAGGGGATGACGCCGCCCGTGCCACGGTGACCGCTGTGCTCTTCGGGGGGGCACGCGGTACGGTCGAGAGCACTCTTCGGAAGGCGGGGGGCGGCCTCGCGTTCCAAGACGGGGTGCGGGTCCGGCTCGAGGTTTCGGTCGACTTTTACCCGAAGACCGGCTCATTTCAGCTGATCGTCTCTGCGATCGACCCCACTTTTACGCTCGGAGAGATTGCTCTGCGCCAGGAGCGGATCCTCCGTCAAGTCCGCGAAGCGGGCCTTCTGGAGCGCAATCTCTCGCTCCCGTTTCCGCTCCCTTCCCTCCGGATCGGGTTGGTGAGCAGCCAGGGGAGCGATGCCTACAACGATTTCCTCAGCGAGCTCGCGCGATCGAAGTATGCCTTCGAGATCTCGGTCTTTGACGTCCACGTCCAAGGCAAGCGGCTCGAGCCCGAAGTTCTGCGCGCACTCGAGCACTTCTCAGAACTCGAGGGTTCGATCGACGTCGTCGTGATCACCCGCGGCGGTGGGTCGCGAACCGACCTCATGGGTTTTGATACGCCGGACCTCGCGTTTGCGGTCGCGAGACACCCGATCAAGATCATCATCGGAATCGGCCACCAGCAGGATCGCTCGGTTCTCGACGCGATCGCCCACTCGGAGAAGACCCCGACCGCCGCGGCGGCGCAGCTGGTCTCGCTCTGCCGCCACGCAGAAGAAGGTCTGCGCCTGTGCGCGGAGCGGCTCGGACACTCGCTTTCGCGAACCATCCACCGGGAGCGTTCGCGCGCAGCCCTCTGGCAAGAGCGAGCGGTGCGAGGAGGCCGCGCGCGGTTTTCTGAGGCGGGCGGCTGGTTGTCGCGCGCCCGCCGGGAGATTCTGCTCGAGAGTGCGCGGGCGCTTCGCAGTGAGGGTTCTCGGATAGTTGATCTGCGCCGCTCCTTGCCCCGACGCGGCACCCGATCGCTGGTGAGTGCACGTGAACAGATTCAGGAGCGCGGGCTCCGACTGTCGGCGCGACTCGCCGCGCGTCTGGTCACTGCCAGGGAGCGGTTGGCACGCGATCGAGATCGTCTGCCGCGCAGTGCTTCACGCGCCTTGGAGCGAGCGGGGGACAAAGTCCGGGCCGCCGGGCGCGATCTCCCACGCCGAGCGACACGTGACCTTCGCGAGGCGGCGCTCCGGGTCGATGCGCTCGCCGAGCGGGTCACCTCTCGCGACCCCCGAGCGGTCCTTGCCCGCGGGTACGCGTGGCTACGGAGCCCCGACGGAAGGACGCTGGCATCGGTCGCGGGAGTGGCCGCGGGGGACGCGTTCGTCGCCCGATTGCAGGATGGATCGATCGCCGCCCGAGTCGAGCGGGTCGCGGCTCTCGACCCCGAGCGGAGTCCCGAACGGCCTTCTGCCGAATAGGCAGGGATCCTCGCGGCTTCGCCTGATTGCGAACGGATGGTGTCGATTTCTGCCGGAATGGCACAGTCTCCACTTCGGCATTCATGCGTAAGCGCTTAATTTGAATTCGTTTACGTCGAAAAAGCGATCGGCCTCTGGCTTGCATGGGTAACGGTGTCTCCCACCCCGAAAGGAGCCGCCATGGACCTCAGCCGCTGTACTCAGAAGACCGTCGAAGCGTTCCAAGACGCCCAGAAGATCGCCCTCAAGCACGGTCACCAACAGGTCGATGACCTGCACCTCGCCGCCGCCCTCTTGAAAGAAGAGAGCGGCGTCGTGCGTCGCCTCCTCTCGGGGGCGTCTGTTCTCGCGGGTCCGCTCGCCGATGCCATCGACACCGACATCGCTCGTCGCCCCCGGGTCAGCGGACCCGGTGTCGAGGCGGGCTCGGTCTACGTGACGCCGCGCCTCGGCCAGGTCTTCGCGCAGGCCGAGGATGAAATGAAGGCGCAGAAGGACGAGTTCATCTCGGTCGAGCACATGATTCTCGCGCTCGCCCACGGGACCGAAGGAGTCGCGAAGCACTTTGCTGGCGCGGGGTTCAACCGAGCGAGCTTCCTCGAGTCCCTCAAGTCGATTCGCGGCGGCCAGCGGGTGACCAGCGCGACCCCCGAAAGCTCGTGGGAGGCGCTCTCGAAGTACGGCGTCGACCTCGTCGAGCTCGCCCGCAACAACAAGCTCGATCCGGTGATCGGCCGCGACTCAGAGATCCGGCGGGTGATTCGCATCCTCAGCCGCAAGACCAAGAACAACCCCGTCTTGATCGGCGAGCCGGGCGTGGGCAAGACTGCCATCGTCGAAGGTCTCGCCCAGCGCATCATCCGCGGTGATGTCCCCGAGTGGCTGAAAGACCGCAGCATCTTCTCGCTCGATATGGGCTCGTTGATGGCGGGGGCGAAGTATCGCGGAGAGTTCGAAGAGCGCCTGAAGTCGGTGCTCGGCGAAATCTCCGATTCGGAGGGCCGGATCATTCTCTTCATCGATGAGATCCACACCATCGTCGGGGCGGGAAAGACCGAAGGCTCGACCGACGCTGGAAACATGCTGAAGCCGATGCTCGCCCGCGGAGAGCTCCACTGCATCGGGGCGACGACGCTCGACGAACATAGAAAGCACATCGAGAAGGACGCCGCACTCGAGCGCCGCTTTCAGCCGGTGCTGGTCGAACCCCCTTCGGTCGAGGACACGATTTCGATCTTGCGTGGCCTCAAGGAGCGCTTCGAAGTGCACCACGGAGTGCGGATACAGGATGGCGCTCTCGTCAACGCGGCCACCCTCTCGAACCGCTACATCTCCGATCGATTTCTCCCCGACAAGGCGATCGACCTGGTCGATGAGGCGTGCGCTCTGATTCGCACCGAAATCGACTCGATGCCCGCGGAACTTGATCAGGTCACCCGCCGAGTGATGCAGCTCGAGATCGAGGAAGCGGCTCTGAAGAAGGAAAAGGACCGTTCGAGCCAAGATCGCCTCAAAGTCCTCAGGCGCGAACTCGCCGATCTAAAGACCCAGGGCGACGCGATGCGCTCGCAGTGGGAGGTCGAGAAGGAGGATCTCAGCAAAGTGCGTCTTCTGCGCGGAGGGATCGAAGAGACGCGCCGTCAAATCGAGGGCGCCCAGCGTGCTTACGATCTCGATCGCGCAGCGGAGCTGACCCACGGCCGACTCCCCGAGCTCGAGCGGCAACTTGCGGAACTCGAGACGCAGGGGGCCGACGTAGCGGATCAGCGGCTCTTGCGCGAAGAAGTGACCGACGACGAAATCGCGGAGATCGTCGCGAAGTGGACTGGGATTCCGGTGACCCGTCTGGTCGAAGGGGAGCGCGAGAAGCTTCTGCGTCTCGACGAGATCTTGGCGGAGCGGGTGGTCGGCCAAAGTGAAGCGGTGCAGGCGGTCGCCGATGCGGTGATCCGTTCGCGCTCGGGGATCAAAGACCCGCGCCGCCCGATCGGGTCGTTCATCTTTCTTGGCCCGACCGGTGTCGGAAAGACGGAACTCGCGAAGGCGCTCGCCGCCTCGCTGTTCGATTCCGAAGAGAGCATCGTGCGAATCGACATGAGTGAGTACATGGAGAAGCACTCCGTTTCGCGGTTGATCGGCGCCCCCCCTGGCTACGTCGGTCACGAGGAGGGCGGTCAGCTCACGGAAGCGGTCCGACGTCACCCCTACTGCGTGCTCCTCTTCGACGAGATCGAAA
>CALEHF010000473.1 GCA_937876125.1 uncultured bacterium | reverse complement strand
GCCGCGTTCTTCGGTGAGGTGAAGGGTAGGGCGGAGAGTGGTGGCGTCGAGGGTCGACGCGATGCGAGTGTTGAGCTGGTATCCGAACTTCTCGCCGAACGCGCGCGCCTCGAGGATCGGGTTTCCCTCGCCATCGAACTTCGCGCGTAGTGTTGCGCGCCCCGCTTGGAAGGAGAGGCCCGCTTTGCGAACGCGACCGCGATAGATCAGCGTCTCGCCGAACGGGACGTACTCGAGGGTGGGGACGACTGACTCATCAGCGTTGGTAGTACCATCCGCTCTTGTTGATCCGCCCACCTCTGCCTGGGGACCAGTCGCTGGAACAGCTTGGGGGAGGGGGGCGGCTTCCGCGATACCAGCATGGCGGAGACGGTCCGGTGACCCGAGGAGCGCGAGGGATGCGCCCGCGATGAAGAGGACCGTCACGGCAAGCCGCGAGGGATCTGGATGCTTCAAGGGCGAGCGCTCCGTTTCGTACGTCAGCCGCGTCGTCATCGCTGGGACCAGCCACAAGAAAGAAAGACGCGCGGCGCGCGGCGTTCCAGTGAGGATGGTACCCGGCTGTGGGGTTCGTTGCCAACGGGGGAACGGATCTCTCTGTTCCGATCTGGATCGGAATCGCCCCGAAAACGGACCAAAATTCGTTGCCCCTCAGCTGTCAGGTCCGCCTATACTCTGCCGCAAGCCGCGCCGTTGCTGGCCTGGGGCCAGATGCTCCGCGTCAGTGGACGGTTCAGCTCGGGTCTCGGAATCTGCAGGAACGGGGGGGCTGTTCTCCTCGCGAGCGCAGGTTTTAGACTCAGGCAAATCACGGACTCGCCATTGCCCCACACAAGCTGTGACGGCTCCGAGACGCGCCGAAAAGTCCGACCGGGAGCTCTAGGGGAGCCTCCGCCGGCGCATCAGGTTTCGGGGAAGAGCGGGGCTCCCGCCGTTGCGGGGGTCCTGGTCCAAGGGGAAAGGACTTCTCGTGAACAAAGCGGAACTGGTCGAGTCTGTCGCGATGGCTCTGGAAGAGTCGAAGGCGGGCGCTGAGCGTTGTGTGAATGCGGTTCTCGAAAGCATTCGCAAGGGCACCAAGAAGGACAAAGGCTGCACCATCATCGGGTTCGGCACCTTCACGGTGAAGAAGCGCAAGGCGCGTGTCGGTCGCAACCCGCAAACGGGCGAAGCGATCAAGATCAAAGCGTCGACCACCGTCGGCTTCAAGCCTTCGAAGAAGTTCAAGGACTTCGTCTAGGTCGAACTGCGATCGTCACGTTATGCGATGGAACCCGTCTCCCGCGCTCTTCGAGCTTGCGGGAGGCGGGTTTTTTCGTGTGTTGAGTTTGCAGAGGCTGGCGAGAACACCCGTCACGCCTCCCACTCCGCCAGGCACTCTGCGATCGACAGAACTTCACGCGGTGCCTCGAAGGGGTACGGTGAGATTTCCGCCGCCCACTGAACGAAAGCACCCTCGGAGAGGTTCAGCGCGAACTCGACCTCCGCCGCGAGATCGCCGAGGATCGACGCGGGGGAGAGCGACACCGACGAGCCGGTCGTGTTTCCGCACCGCGATAGGGTGCAGACCAGCGCTGTGATCGCGAGAGTGCTCGCGAGGGAGACGTCAATTCGGTGTGGTGAGCATCGCAGCCGAGGTCCGCCGTTCTAACAGCCGGTCGCGCACGGCAGGGGGGACGGCTCCGCTCCGCAATCGGGGAACGGCGCGGCGGGGGCGGTTCCCATCGAGAAGGTATAGCTGAGGAGGAAAATCGGGTCGGAGATGTCGAGCACGCCGTCAGAGTTCGCGTCCGCGGCGCTCTGGCACGTCACCGCGCCGGCGCCCTGGAACAACTCTGCGAGCAGCGCGATGGAGTCGCCGATGTCGAGCATCGTGTCCCCGTTCACGTCTCCACGCTGAAACGACGGTCCCGAGATGCCGTAGGTGATCGTCATCGTTTGATCAGCCGCGACTGCAGTTTGGGTCGAGGTTGTGCCGTCGGGCCACATGACAAGAACCTCATCCACCACAGTGGCGGATCCGATTCCGAAGTGCGCCGAGAATTCGCTCTTCGAGAGGAAGTTGTCGCCGCCATGCACGAACCAGAACTGCTGCTGCCCGCCGGCCGTGATGCGCACCTTCGCCCCGAAGCCATTGGGCGGGACCGCGACGTTGCTTTGGGTGTCGAGAAAGACCCGTAGGTAGTGCGCGTTGGGTCCCGAGAGATCGTTGCGGAACATCACCAGCGGGCCGTTGTAGGCGAAGACGATGACGTCTTGGTCGCCGTCGTTGTCGATGTCGAGGTTGACGAGGCCGCGCCCCTGGATCGTGTGGATCAGGCCGGTCGCGAAAGCGCTTTCGGTGAACGTGCCGTTGCCGTTGTTCAGCCAAAGATAAGACTGCTCGTTCCCGAACGTTCCGGTGCTGTTCGAACCCCCGTTCGTTTCGAGGATGTCGACCTGGCCGTCGTGATCGAAGTCGACCGCGACCGCGCCCCACCCATAGCCACCGTCATAGACCCCCGCCGCAACCGAGATCTCCTGGTAGAGGTGATTGCCCTGGTTGATGTAGAGCTTGTTTCCGGTCCAGTTGATCGTGGGTTGGTATATCGACGTGACGTACCAATCGAGCAGACCGTCGCCGTTGAAATCGCCGACTGTCTGACCCATGCCGTTCTCTTCTTGAGCGGTTTGTGAGCTCGCCGACACATCGGTGAAAGTGCCGTTGGCATTGTTCCGGTAGTAGCGACTGGTGCCGAAGTCGGAGGCGAGCAAGAGTTCCGGGTAGAAGTCGCCGTCCATGTCGACGAGTCGCGGCGTAAAGCCGTGCATCGTGAACGGCAGTCCGACCATCAGCCCGGACGCGGTGGTGACGTTGGTGAACGTCTCGTTACCGTTGTTCCGGAACAAGATGCTGCCGACGTTGTTGTTGGCAGTCCCCGAGACGAACAGATCGAGGTCGCCGTCGAGATCGACGTCTCCCCAGCAACTTCCGAAGCCGTCTTGGGTGGTGGTGGTCGTGAAGCTCACACCGGCGGCGCTCGCAACGTTGGTGAACGTGTTGTTCCCGTTGTTGCGGTACAGCTTGTGATGCCCGGGAGCCTGCGCGTTGTAGGGACCGGCGCTGGTGCAGAAGATGTCGAGCCAGCCATCGTTGTTGAAATCGGCGACCGATGGCCCCTTCCCCATGTGGGAGACGGTCAGACCCCAACTCGCCGCTTGATTGGTGAAGGTTCCGTCGCCGTTGTTGACGAAGAGGCGATCGGGTTGACCATTCATTCCGTCTCCGGGGATGAACACGTCTTGGAAGCCATCATTGTTGAAGTCGCCGCACGCGCCACCGCCACTGTAGTTGAAGTGGTTGAAGAAGCCGGGGAGCCAGATGTTTTGGATGCCGGCGGGGGTGGTCTGGTCGCTGAAGGAGAGTGTCTGGCCAGAGAGCGGTCCCGTGATCGCTACGAGGCAAAGAACGACAATGAGCACTCCTCCTGAAATCACTCCTCCTGAAATCCAGCGGCTGAGTGCTCGCGCCCGTCGATGGTTCGTCAGCGAGGGCACCGGAGAGATGGTCGTCTCGATTGCCGACATATCGATTGCTCCTTCTTGAACGGTTTCCGCTCCAGCTGTGCGCCGGAGAGCTGCGGCCGCCTGACTCGAACAGGCCGCACTCGGAGTGTTAGAGGGGAGGACCGGGTTCGATCCAGTCCTCAGTCTCAGGTCCGCTCCCCTTCGAGTCAAGCTCGAGGGAAGGGGGGGGCGAGGGGCCCCGTCGCTTCGGTGGTGCCCGATTCCGCTCTACTGGGAGCAGGGGTCACCAGGATATCACTCGGGAGGGGCAGAGGATGGGGTGAAGCGGCTCTCAGTGATCTCGCCGCAGCAGCCACTCTTTCTTCAGGAGGCGATGGAACTCGTGATCCCCGTCCTCCTCGTTCGAAACCCAGAGGTCGAACGAATCTCCATCGCTGCCGACGACATCAATGATGGAGTCCTCGAAAAAGGACTCTGACCACTCGACCTCGAAGTCAGTGATCTCTGGGTAGGTCAGCTCATCGGAGTAGATCTCTCCAGCGACTTCGGTGTAGCTGACGACTCTTTGATCGGTGAAGTAGTTCCCGTCCTCACGATAAGAAAAGATCCCCCCGCTATAGAAATAGATGATCGACTCGCCCGGCTCGAGGAGCCCCGCTTCCTCCAAGAAGGGGCGAACTTTCGCGTCGATCTTCTCCCCTGGCAGCGCTCTCGAGTCGGGGAATACGCCCGCTTCCATCAAGGAGCCGAGAATGAGCAAGCCGATGACTGGAAGGCCGATGACGACCCCAAGGATTGCGAAAACGATTCGACGGACCGTGCGCGAACGTCCCCCCGGAGCCTCCGGCAGGAGCGGCGGGGGAGGCTGATCAGGAAATGAGTGGATTGGTGGGAGTGATGACATGGAGAGAGCGTAGTGGGAAACGTGGGCGCAGTTCAACCCCGCGCCGGTCGACTCACCAGAGGGAGTGGGTTCCTGGTAGCCTCCTATAGGAACGGGCTGGCCCACACACCCGGCGCTTGCTCGCCGAAACCAAAGCCCCTATGATCATCCGCGTTCGGGCTGTGACTCCAATTCTCCTGGCTTTCGAGCCGTCGGTTCGTCGTCGTCTTGCCCCGTGCGGTGTCTCTCGCCGCATGATTTGATTCGGCGCTTTCACAGTGCGCTGAAGAAAACGCATGGCAGGGTGTGTCCGGTGCCCCAGCGCCGGCGCCGCGCGATGGCATTGGTCGCGGAGCTTCCGTGACCGACGGCTCGTCGAAAGGAGGATCCCGCCAGCGGCAGCCCCGCGACCCCCATACGGTCGAGTCGAGCTTCCAGGGACGTGGTTGATGGCGTCGCGTGCGCTCATGCGATGCGATCATCCACGGGCCCCGGTTCCTCTTCAGCGAGGGGGAGCGTGGGCCAGTGGTTGGCTTGCATGATGGGTCTGTGGAGGCTGCCTCTCCAACCGATTCCTCGTCTGCAGATGGTGACGAATTCTCATTGGTTGTCTCCAGAGTGACTGCCTACAGATGGAGGTTTCATGATGCGCTCTCACAGGCCACTACGTTTCGCACTCCTCATGACAGTTCTTCTCGCGATCTGCGCTCCATCGCTCGCCTCGGCTCAGTCCTGGTTCAAGCGTGGAGATGCGGGGGGGGATGGTCGAGTCGATGTCGATGACGCGATCTTCATCGACAACTATGTCTTCATTTCCGGACCTCCGCCGCAGTGTTTCAACGCGGCGGACGCGAACGACGATGACCTCGTCGACGGCTTGGATGCGATTTACATTCTCAACTGGATCAACACCGCGAGTCCGCCCCCGCCGATTCCGGGACCCACCCGGTGCGGCCCGACCCCACGGCGGGAACGCTCACCTGCGCGACCTACTCCTGCCCGTTCTTGCGGGGGGATGCGGATGGGAACGGCACCGTCGACGCTCTGGACGCAACGGCAGTCACCAGTTTCCTCTTCGCGGGCACCGCGCTCCCCTGCATGGACGCGGCGGATGCGAATGACGACGGCGCGGTGACGAATGCGGACGCGGTTCAAATCCTCACCTTGGGAGTCCTGCCCCTGCCGGGCCCTCTCACCTGCGGTCCCGACTACACAGCCGACACGCTCGACTGCCAAGCGTACGGAAGCCCACCGATCTACATTCGCGGGGACGCCGATGGAGATGGGATCATCGCGATCAACGACAGCCAGGTGATTCTCGACTACCTCTTCACCAACGGGAGGCTCGAGTGTCTCGCGGCCGCCGATGCCGACGGCGACGGAGTGATCGCTCAGATCGATGCTGTGTACATCAATAGCTTCTTGGTGGCGGCGGGTCCGCCTCCCTCGGCGCCTTACCCGATTTGCGCGTACGATCCAACCACGGCGCTCACGTGCATCCAGAAGCAGTGCGCGTTCATTCGTGGGGATGCCGATGGCAACGGACAGGTGGATGTGGGGGACGCCCTGGTGATCTCCAACTATCTGTTCACCGGTGGGACTCTCCCCTGTTTTGATGCGGCAGATGCCAACGACGATGGTGCGATCACGAACACCGATTCCTTGTTCCTGCTCCAGACCGTCACGGGATCCGCCGTGATGCCGGCCCCCGGGCAGCACGTCTGTGGCATCGATCCGACAGCCGACACCTTGAGCTGTGAAATTTATGTCTGCCTTCCGCCGAACAACTTCCGTCGCGGTGATTGCGACTTGGACATGGGGTTCAATATCGCTGACCCCATCTTCCTTCTCGGAGTCCTGTTTCCGGGTGCGACCGGAGGCAGTACGGCGGGTTGTCAGGACGCGTGCGACGCCAACGACGATGGCGGTCTGAACATCGGGGATCCAGTCCGGATGTTGAGCGCCCTCTTTGGTGTGGTCATTCCCCTTCCCCCGCCCCTCGACTGTGGCTTGGATCCGACCCCAGTGGACCGTGTGGGCTGCGTGACTTTTAGCCAGCTCGGGTGCCCTTAGCGGGGCGTGATGAAAGAGTGGCGGGTTCGAGGATGCTTCCTCGGGTCCGCCACTCTTCTTGCTGAGCGGCTCAGCCGCCGCTTTTCCGCCGATGAGCCCCGCGACGGACCGCGGCCCAAGAAAAGCTGCTGGCCGAGGTCAGGCTTCATCGGGTAGGCTTTCTGTGCCCCAGGGAGAGAAAGGACACACGGTGTCCGACCTCTTGATTCCCCTCTTCGTGCTCGCCGGACTTGCGCTCTTGGTCACTCAGGTGATTCTGAGCTGCATGCTCATCGCGCAGCTGAAAGCACTCAGCGCGCGACTCTCGAGGCTCCCTCTCGACCCGAGCTCCCCCGAAAGCACAACTCCCGAAAGCACCACTCCCGAAAGCACCACTGGCGAAAGCAAATCCGTCTCGAGCGCTCCCGAGCCAGAACTCGCGCTCGTCGACGACACTGAGAGCGCGACTCTGGCGGAGACCCTCCTTTGTGAGGTCAAGCAGCCCGAGTCTCCTCTCCCCCCGCACTCCTCCCCGCCCCCGATCCCCACCCCATCGCCCGTTCCATCCGATCTCGGTTCTCCTCTGGTGCGGCCGCGTTCGGCGCGAGAGTGGGGCTTGACCCAAGAACGCTCCGGGTCTCAGGCCGACTCTGCCCCGCACGCGGACTCCACGGTTCCAGCCATAGTGGAAAGAGCAGCCACCTCGACCTCGACCCTGTTCGGAGATCACGAGGAGAATCCGCGGAGTGAACGGGTGCGCCTCGAGTTCCGGCTCGGCCGTTCGATCCCGGTGTTCGTCGGTTCCGTCGCGCTGGTTCTCGCGGGGGTGTGGTTGGTGAAGCTGTTCGCGGATCGCGGGTTCTTGCCTCCGAGCCGGCGCATCTTCATCGGAGGGCTCTTTTCGCTCGGCCTTCTTGGCGCCGGCGAGTGGTTCCGTCCTCGGGTCGAACGCATCGCACGTGCCCTGGTCGTTTCAGGCGTGCTCGTCGGTTACTCGACGATCTGGGCTGCCGAGCGCTTGTACGGATTCGTGGGTTCGGATGGAGCCCTGGTTCTCTTCGCCAGCATGACCGCGGTTGCGCTCGTTCTCGGCCGGAGATTTGGGCATTGGGTGACGGCAACCGGTCTCGTCGGCGGATTCTTGATCCCCGCGCTCGTCGGCCCCGAAGCGTACGAGCCGCGCACTCTGTTCGGCTGTCTGGCTCTTTTGCAACTCGGCCTGGCGACCGATCGTCGCGTTCAGTCCCACAGCTGGCTCGGGACCGCTGCGATCATCGGTTCGTTTACCTGGTTCGGCATCTGGTTGGCGGGAGCGGCGGGGGCGGAACTTCGCTCCCCGATCGCCGCGCTGTACCTCCTCCTCACCACCTTTGTCGCCGTCCCGGCGTTCGCGTCGCGCACATCGAGTTCGATGAAGACGACAGCGGTGTCGCTGATTCCCGGTTGGTTGCTCGCCTTTGCCTTCTTCGTCTCGCTCGGAGGGAGTCACGCGGCGCTCGCCGGCATCGGAGTGTTCGCCTTGGCCACGGTTCTGACCGCCGCCTTCCGACGGGGCGCCTGGCCGTTCGCCGCCGGCGCGGCGGTGTTCAGCTGGCTCGCGCTTCTCTTCCCCTCAGAAGCGATCGATCGAGATTGGTTCCTCGGCGGACTGGCGACGATCGCGGTCCTCTTCGTCGGCACACCGTTCTTGCTCGCGCTCGAGGGGGCGCGACATCGGAACTTCTGGGCGATCCTCTCGGCAGCGACGATGGTGGCGAGCGGGTTCCTCGCCTATCTTGCGCTTCCCGGCGCCCCGCCGATCGGTGGGTGGGGGATTTGGCTCTTCGCGCCGGCACTCGCTCTCTCGGGGGGGGCGGTCGCTCTCGCCGGAGGGCGGCGGGACGCGGGTGACGAGCCGAGTGTGGTCTCCTTTGCTTGGGGGGCGACCTGTGTCGCGGCGGGCGCGTCGATCATCGCCTTTGAGCGCGCTGAGGTCGGCGCCCTTTGGAGTCTCCTCGCGGTGCTCTTGTCGTGGATCCAGCTTCGCGCTCCGATTTTCCGATCGATCGAGTGGCTCGTCACGCCACTCCTCATCGGAAGCGCGGTGCGTCTGCTGCTGAACCCCTTCCTCATCGAGTACCCGATCGCCGCGCACCCGCTCTTCAACTGGCTTCCCTGGGGGTTCGGCATCCCCGCGATCTCGGCGGGGACCGTCGGGCACCTCGTGAGGAACGGGCGGCGTACCGAGCTTGTGCCTTTGTTCTACGGAATCGCGATCGTGCTCGGCCTGGCGATGACTCACGTCATGGTCCGCCACGTGTTCCATCCCGATGCGGAGACACTGTTCGGTGGGGGATCTCCCACCGAAGGGGAGAGTCTCGCCTACTCCGTGACGTGGATCATCTCGTCGCTGGTTCTCATCGCTGCTTCCCTGTGGAAGCGCGTCCCGGCTCTCCGCTATTCGGGCTTGGCGTTCATGGTGGCGGCGGTCGGCAAGGTGTTCCTCTGGGATACGCGCTCGCTCGAAGACCTCTATCGGGTCGCGAGTTACTTCGGATTGGGAGTGAGTTTGATCGGGCTCGCGTGGGCGTACCACAAGGTGATTCCGAGTCTCGAAGAACGGTTCGAGAAGGCGCGAGAGTCGGAAGGAGCCGAGTGACCGACGGTGTCGCCACTCGGGTCGCAATCAGGGAGTTGGAGTCTTCATCGTCTGAACCACCCATTCGGCGATCTCGGTCGCAGCTGCGTCGAGGGCCGCCCCGAGGGCGCGGGCGAGGGTATCCGCACGAACTTCGGAGAGTGGCGGCTCGAGTCGGACGATCCGGCTCGCGACCGAGCGGGCATCGCCATCCTTGAGCGTCATCCGGATGGAGATCACGGCATCACTCTCCGGAATCCGACCCTCGAAGCTCTCGAGATGAACATCGAGCGTCGGAGTTCCCCGCTCTTTCGACTCGAGCAACCGGCCCGTCACGAAACAGCTGAGCTCGATCGCCTCCTTGAGCATGTCTTCGGGGGGGACCGCCCAACGGCTCTCCTCATCGAAGGCCAACTCGACGTCGGAGAGGCGCCAAGTGATGCGATCGCGCAAGTGGGGGGCTGCGGTGACTCGCCCCAACCGGAGCGCGGGCGCTTTGTTGTGGGCCAAGGGAGACGCGGCGATCGAGGTCGGGACCAGATAGAAGCGTGGGGTCAGCGCAGGGCGTGAGCCGAGGCACCCGGCCGAAGCACACGAGCACAAGAGAACGAGGAGAGTTGCGAAGGTGCTGCTCCTCGAGGCGATGCGAAGGTTCAGTGGCGACGGACTCATGGTTGTTTCCTCTCGAGAGGGGATCGCCCGGCCTCGCGCCCCAGGAGGAGCGCGCTCGGGTCTCGTTCCAACAACTCGGCGAGACTCTGCAGCGATTCGAGAGTGCGGCCGAGCTGACCGAGGTCGTCGCGCAGATCCTCGGTGAGTGCTCCGACTCCCTGACTGGTTTCGCCGAACGACTCGAGCGTGCGATCGAGCGCACCTTGGGTCTTCGCCAAGTCCAGACCCTGGAGGCTGTCCCGCAACTCGACTCCGAGCTCTTGATACGTGGTCAGGAGGCTCTCGAGCGGACCCTTCTTGTCCCTGAGTCGGGCGAGAAAGGACTGCCCATCATCGAGCGCGCCCCCCATGGAACTCGCCAAGCGGCCCGTCTCTTCGCGAAGGCTGGCCAGGGTCGACTGGGCTTCGGTGGAGAGGGCCGCGATGTCGAGATCGGTGACCGCTCGATCGAGCTGGCGCACCAGGCTTCGGAGGCTCTCGACCGTTTCCGGCAGCTCGTTCCGAAACCAGCGCAAGGTCCCCTCGAGATCGGCCATGATCCCCTTGAAGGCGGAGGGGGCGGTCGGGATCGTGCGCTGTGGAGTATCAAAGGGGTAGACGGGGAGAGTCCCCACGACCGCCTCGAAATAGTCGGTGTTGATCAGCGACACCCCGGTCAGGATGTTCTGTTCGAGAAACGCCCGCATGCCGCTTTCCAGCAGCACTTTGCGCATGCGTTCCGGGGTGTTTTCGACGCCGGGAGTGCGCAGCCCGAGCCGCTCGAGGGTCGCGACACTGACCTCGCCTTCGGCGTGAACGTGCCTTTGGTCATCTGCCAGGTCCACTTTGGTGACCGAGCCGATCGGAATTCCGCGGTGGCGGATCTCAGACCCCGCGGTCAGTCCATCGACCGGTTCGTTGAAGAAGTAGTGCACCACTTCGACCTCTTTGTCGAACTGCTTCGCGCCGAGGAACGCGAGCATCGCGAGGGCGATCGTCAGGCACGAGACGATGAACAACCCCAGCTTCCAATAATTGGCGGGTGACATCAGGCGCTCCTCGGTTCACGGTTGAAGAAGTGCTTCACGAAGATCGGCTCGGTCTGGCTGCGCAGCTCGCGTGGGGGGCCATCGGCGATGATCCCGCGCGTCTCTCCGTCCAAGACGATACAGCGCGTCGCCACCTTGTCGATGCTCTCGAGTTCGTGGGTGACCATCACCAAGGTGACGCCAAGCTCTTCGTTGAGTGTCAAAAGCAGTTCATCGAGCTCGACGGAGGAGATCGGATCGAGTCCGGCCGAAGGCTCGTCGAGGAACAAGAGCGAGGGTTCGAGCGCCAGTGCGCGCGCGATTCCGGCACGCTTCTTCATGCCTCCGGAGATTTCGGAGGGGGAGTGGTTTTCGAATCCTTCGAGGGCCACGAGGCGCAATCGCGCCAGAGCGATCTCTTCGATCGCATCGGCCGGGAGGTCTGTCCAGCGATTCAGAGGGAGAGAGACATTCTCGAGGAGGGTCATCGACCCGAACAGCGCCCCCGACTGGAACATCACCCCGAACCGAGGGGGCGCTGTCTCCGGTGCCGGGGGAGGGGATCCGTCGATGAGGATGGTGCCCGATCGGGGCTCCACGAGGCCGATCAAATTCTGGAGCAGGGTGGACTTCCCGCTGCCACTCCCGCCGAGGATCACGAAGCGCTCAGCCCTCGCGACGTCGAAGCTCAGATGCTCCATCAAGATGCGATCTCCCCAGCCGATGCAGAGGTCACGCACCACGATGATCGAGTCCGGTTCGGAGGTCATGCGCGTCCAATCGTCGAGGTTCTAGATACCCAATGCGCTGAAAATGATCGTGAAGAAAGCATCGAGACACACCAGCGTGAAGAGCATCGTCACGACCGCCGAGGTGGTCGAAGTGCCGACTCCTTCCGCCCCGCCGCGCGTCGAGAAACCGCGCTCGCAGGCGATCAACGCGATCGCGATCCCGAACACGGCTGCCTTGAGCAGCCCGCTGCACCAGTCGGAGAGCCCGATCACCGACTGGGTCCGCAAGATGTAGGCGCTGATCGAGACATCGAGGTAAAGGACACCGACCAGCAGTCCGCCGAGCAAGCCGACAAAGTTTCCGATCACCACGAGGAGCGGAACCATGAGCGCAAGCGCGATCGTGCGCGGGATCACCAGAAAGCGCACGGGATCGAATCCCATCGAACGGAGCGCGGAAACCTCTTCGGAAACGACCATGGTACCGATTTGGGCTGCGTAGGCGGCGCCGGAGCGCCCGGTGACGATGATCGCGGTCATCAGCGGACCGAGCTCCCGGACCACCGACATCCCGACCAGATCGGCGACGTAGATTCCCACCCCGAACTGCTCCATCTGCATCGCGGATTGCAAGCCGAGGATGAATCCGACGAGGAGGTTGATCGCGATGACGATCGGGACGCTGTCGGCACCCGCGCGTTCGAGCAGCTTGCCCAGATCGGCCCAGTGAACGCTCTTCGGTGTGCGGATGGCCCGGATCGCCGAAAGGCTCAGCTCGCCGATGAAGGAGAGAGTGTTCCGTGTGTTGGCGACGAGGCTGCAGGTGGCTTCACCGACTTGCTCGAGGATACGCAGATGGGTGGGCGGGGCCTTGCAGGGGTTGCCATCGATTCCGTAGAGGGCGAGCAGCCGCTCGACGCCGGGGCTCGCGCCGTGGAAGTGGAGGTATTGCCCCGAACAGCGCGCCTCCGCTTCGACCGAAACCAGCATCGCGGCGCAGACGCCATCGAGACGTTCCACCGCGGAAAGATCGATCTCATGCCCGCGCCCCGGCTCGATCTCTTCCTTGAGCTTCTGCCAAAATTCGGTGGCGTCCGGAAGCGCGAGCTGCCCCGAAAGTTGAAGGCAGATCCCGCCAGCTCCGCTCAGCTTTGGTAGCCGCGTCAAGTTGAAGCTCGCGGGCATGTGGAGACCCCCAGTTGAAGGCGGAAGAGAAGGTCAAGACTTTAGCGGGGCAGGTGGTGTGGCCTGCATCTTGGAGGGTTCTTCATCATCGTCAAGGGTAGCCACGCGGGATGCAGTCCTTCACGGACTGCGTTCAGAGCCGCTGGGTTCTTTGGAACCGTCGGTGATCGAGCGCAACGACCGCCTCTGCTGGAGGAACGCCCCGTCGACGTCGAAGAGGATCAGACGAGGGACATCGATCGGATAGGAGCCCCCAGCGATTTCCAAGGTCCCCCCGTGAACTTGGAAGGGAACGTCGTAGAAGGAGCACTCCGCGTCCTGGGTGTTCCCCGAGTGTGCGAAGTACATCTCCCCTGCGACGCTGTGGTTTCTCATCGACAGGGGCTCCTGATCGGGGCCGGGGATATGACCTACGAAGTAGCCATCCTGGGTGCGGCCGCGATGGGCGAGGCGCACGGCGCCAATGTCGAATAGCGCGGTCTCTTCATGGCCGAAGACCGTTATGTGGAGTTCGTTTCTCGTTTGAACCGGGGTTGCGTCGCTCTTCACCCGGCTGAGCCGATACACCGACCATGCGTGGGGGGAAACGGCGAAGGGGACTGCGAGCAAGAGCGCGACCACGATGAGGCCGAAGGCGAACGGCGCTCGGCGGGACTTCCTCGGTCGGGAGTCGATCATTTGGCGTGCTTTCCATCCGGTGCTGGGAGCTGATTGTGACCTGTCCCGGGTCGCCGCGCGAGCGTCCTTGCCAAGGGGGCAGGATCTCTCCTCCAAGCGAGATGAGATCACTGCCATCAGACTGAGAACCATGAGGCCACCGAGAATCGCCGGCAGCAGTGCCGCACCCCAGTACGCCTTGCTGTTCCGTACGCCCTCCTTCATCGTGCGCGCGACAGTTCGGTTTCAATCCATTGGGGAGGCGCATGTGGCTCACGATTCGGTAGCGGCGCGGGGGACGGCGGCGCGGGGGACGGCGGCGCGGGGGACGGCGGTGCGGGGGACAGCGGCTGCCGAACCCACCCGGGCCAAGACCGGTGGCGGCACTCTCGGCACGTTCGCGGGGGTCTTTACCCCGAGCATCCTGACGATCCTTGGCATTATCCTCTTCCTCCGACTCGGATTCGTGGTTGGCAACGCCGGTCTGTGGCGCGCGCTCCTGGTGCTGGCGATCGCCAACTCGATCTCGATCCTCACTTCGTTCTCACTCGCCGCGATCGCGACCAATTTCCGGGTGAAGGGGGGCGGGGACTACTACCTGATCTCTCGAACCCTGGGGCCGGAGTTCGGCGGTGCGATCGGGTTGGTCCTGTTTCTCGCGCAGTCGGTCTCGGTTGCCTTCTACGCGATCGGTTTCGCCGAAGGGGTGACGTCGCTCCTCGCGATCGAAGGGCTCGACCCCCGGCTCATCGCCGGTGGCGCCCTCCTGCCGTTGTTCGCGCTCTCCTGGCTCGGATCCGATTGGGCGACGAAGTTTCAGTACGTGATCATGGCGATTCTCGTCCTCGCGATCGGCTCCTTCGTCATCGGTGCCATCGGAGCCTTCGACAGCGCCACGTTCGCTGCGAGCGGCGCCCCCGCGGGAGAACTTCCCTTCTGGGCGATCTTCGCCCTCTTCTTCCCCGCAGTGACCGGATTTACCCAAGGGGTGAGCATGTCGGGAGATCTGCGCGATCCCGCGAAGAGCCTCCCGCGAGGGACTTTCTACGCCGTGGGGATCTCCATCCTTGTCTACGTTGCCGTGGCGCTCTTGCTGGCGGGCTCCCTTCCCGGGAGCGAGCTGATCGCGGACTACGAGGCGATGAATCGCGTCGCGTTCACGCCGTGGCTGATCAGCGCCGGGCTGTTCGCCGCGACCCTCTCCTCCGCTCTCGCATCGTTCATGGGTGGCCCGCGCATCTTGCAGGCACTCGCCGCCGACAAGCTGTTCGGGTTCCTCACCCCGTTCGCGAAGGTCACTCAGAAGACGGGGAACCCGCGACGCGCCGTCCTGCTCGCCTTCGCGATCGCGGTGGCCACGGTGATCTTCGGCAACTTGAACGTCGTGGCACCCGTGGTGTCGATGTTCTTCCTCATCTCCTACGGGCTGATGAACTATGCGACCTACTGTGAGGCGAGCGCGGCGAGTCCTTCGTTCCGCCCTCGATTCCGGGGGTATCACCCCTGGGTGAGCCTCGCCGGGTGTTTGGCCTGTGGCGGCGTGATGTTCGCAATCGATGTGACCGCGGGCGCAGTCGCCTTTGCGGTTTTGATGGGGATCCACCAGTACCTCAAGCGCTCCGGGCGTCCCGACCGTTGGGCGGATGGCAGTCGCTCGGCGCTCTTTCAGGATGTCCGGCGGAACTTGCTCGCCCTCAAAGATACGGTCGAGCACGACCGCGATTGGCGCCCCATGATCCTCGCCATCTCCGAGGACACCAGCCGACGAGAACGCATCATCCGCTTCGCCTCCTGGATCGAAGGGGGGAGTGGCTTGACCACGGCGGTGCGACTTCACGAGGGACAAGGGGTTCGGGCGCGGGCTGAAGGTGCGGCGATCGAGGAGGAGATGCGCGCGCAGTTCCAAGAGAGCGGTCTTCAGGCATTTCAGCGGGTGGTCGTGGCACCCGATCGACTCGCAGGGTTTCGCGCGTTGGTTCAGGGTGCAGGAATCGGCTCGATTCGCCCGAACGTCGCCCTCTTCAACTGGTTCGATCAGGAACACGCCGCCGAGGATGCCCCTGGAATGCAACTGCACGGGGAGCTGATGCGCGCCGCCCTCCGCCACGGCTGCAGCTTGGTCGTTCTCTCCGCGCCGAGCGCGTGGTTCGAGCAAATGGCGGCGGTGAAGGACTCTTCCGCGACCCGATCGAAACTCAGCATCGATGTCTGGTGGCACGACGATGCGAGTAGTCGCCTTTCCCTGCTTCTTGCGTATTTGATGACGCGACACGATCCGTGGCTCGACGCCAGAATCCGCGTCCTCGCCCCGGCGGGGGAGAAAACCGCTCAGGATCGCCTGTCGGAGCTCGGGACCATGCTCGATGAAGTGCGGATTCCGGCGGAGGCGGAGATCGTCAAAGACACGACCCTCGAAACGGTGCTCGAACAGAGCAGTGTCTATACCCTCGCGTTCTTCCCCGTACGGCTTGTCGGCTCGGTGCTTTGCGATGAGGATCGCGGTCCGATCCCCACCACCCTCGGGGAGGGGCCGGCGATGGCATTCGTTCAAGCGGTGAAGGACATCGCTCTCGACTCTCAGCCGGACGAGGGGCCCCAAGCGGATGCGGCAAAGGCCGAGGACGCCAAGGAGGTCGTGCTCAAACGGGCCGAGCAGCTGCGCGCAGAAGCGGAGGCGAGGCGCGCGGGGGAGGTGTCGCTGGCGGAGCAGCTCGCTCTTGCCACGGCGGATGGAGGGACGGAAGAGGAACTGAGTACTCTGAGTCAGCTGCTCGAGGCCGCGAGGCGCGAGGCGGACGAAGCGCAGCGCCGAGCGGTGAAGGCGGAGGCTCAGGTGTTGCTCGGAGGTCCGCCTCCTGTGAGCAGGCCGGAGTCGGGGGACCAAGAAGGAAGCGCTGAGGAGTGACCGGAGCGCTTGCGGGAAAGGAAGTTCTCTCTTAGATCCGCGCCTGGAACGTGTACAGCTCGTAGTACCGCCCCTTCGTCGCCAGCAGCTCGTCGTGCTTCCCGCGCTCGACGATGGTTCCCTTCTCGATCACCAAGATCAGATCCGCCTTTTGGATCGTCGTCAATCGGTGAGCGATCACGAAACTCGTGCGCCCTCGCATCAAGTCGGCGAGACTCTTCTGAATGTACGCCTCGCTCTCGGTGTCCAAGTTGCTCGTCGCTTCGTCGAGCACCAAGATCCGTGGGTCGGCCAAGAGCGCCCGCGCGATCGCGACTCGCTGCTTCTGTCCCCCCGACAACTTGACCCCGCGCTCGCCGATGATGGTCTCGAGACCCTCGTCGAAGCGATCGACGAACTCCTTCACGTGAGCCCTCTCGATCGCATCGAGAAGTTGTGCCTCGCTCGCGTCGGGGTCGGCGAACAAGATGTTGTTTCGGATAGAGCCATCGAAGAGGAAGTCTTCCTGGAGAACCAAGCCGAGCTGGCTGCGAAAACTCGAGAGCTTCACCGTGGAGAGATCGACGCCGTCGATGAGCACTCGACCGCTGTCGGGAGTATCGAAGGACGCCGCGAGCCCCGCGATCGTTGACTTCCCCGAGCCCGAACTTCCGACGAGCGCGATGACGGTCCCCGCCGGCGCTTCGAAGTCGATCCCGTGGAGGACCGGCTTCCCCTCTTCGTAGGAAAAGTGCACATCCTCGAAGCGCACGTGACCGTCGATCGGCGGCATTTTCCCCACGCGAGCAGGGTCATCATCCTCCGTCGGCCGTGACATAATCTCAGCCATGCGGTCGAGGCCCGCGAACGCTTCGGTGAGCTGGGTCCCGATGTTTGCCATCTGCATCAGGGGGCCGATCAGCATCACGAGGAGCCCGACGAATTTCGCAAGCACTCCAGTGCTCAGTTCCTCGCTCATCATCTGGCGGCCGCCGTAACTCATGATCAGAACGATCGCGACCCCCACTAAGAGAGTGGCGAGGCTCGTGATGCCCGCGGTGACGGTCAGCGTGCCCTTGACGTTCTGGAACACGCGGTCGACACCCTCCTCGAAGACCTCTTCCTCCCGTCGCTCCGCGTTGAACCCTTTGATCACCCGGACGCCGCCGAGCGTCTCGGTGAGTCGGCCGGTGACATCTGCCATCAGGGCACCTCGCTCGCGGAAAGCGGGGCGCAGGTAGCTGAATGTCTTGATCGAGGCGAGCGCGAGCGCGCCGAGGGGGATCAGCGAGAGAAGGGTGAGAATGGGGTCGATTCTTATGAGGAGCACGAACGCGACAACGGAGGTCAGGAGGCCGCCGATCAGCTGCACGAGCCCGGTGCCGACCAAGTTTCTCACGCCTTCGACGTCATTCATCACTCGGGAGACCAGCTCCCCCGACTTCGTGTTGTCGAAGACTCGAATCGGGAGACGGAGGACGTGTTTCTGGACGCGCGCGCGCAGCTCTGAGATCAAGCGCTGGGCTTCCACCGAGAGCACGCGGGTGAGCAGGAAGCCGGTCGCCGATCGGAAGAAGATGGCCACTCCCACGATCGAGACCAATTGCCACAATCGCCCGGTGTCACCGCTCGGCAGGACGTCATCGAAGAGGGGTCCCAAAGACAGGGGAAGAACGAGACTGGAGAGTCGGCTCACCAGGATCAAGACCAACCCGATGGCGATCAGCTTGCGCCGCGGCCACATGATGGTGTGAAAGGCTTCTCGCAGGCTGCTCTTTGTGGGTCGACGCTTCTTCATTCTGTTCACTTACTGATGGAGGTCTGTCGAAACGACTCGGCCCGGTCGCGGATCATCCCAAGAGTTAGCGATGGCAACGAGGCGCGACACGATAGCAGAATCGGCTCGGCCGCGATGCGGGACGGGAGGGACGCGTGGCGCGTCCTTTTTCAACTCAATTCTGCGACGATCAAAGCCTCCCGGGCTCTTCCTTGCGAATGATTAACAAATGGCTTCGCCAGCGCGCGATTGTAAGTTTCTGCCATGCCATTGCGGGCACACGCCTGAAGAATGTTCAATCATTCACGCACCCCATTCTCGGATCTGGAAAGCACGAAAAAGATCACTTCGCCGCTCCCTTCGCGATGTCGAGAAGCTGCGATCGGGCGACCGCATCAACTTCATGACCCGTACGCCAGATTTATCAACGGCTCGAGATCGATGTGACAATCTGGCCACCACCGGTAGTTGAATTGCACTCGTCTACCCGCCATGGAACCCGATCGCGGACCGCTGGGAGGGGTGGACTTTCCAGCAACGATGGTCGCCAGCGATCTCTGATCCCGGCTCGTTCGCGACGAGTCGTGGATGCGTTCCTTCTGAGCAGCCTGTTGAAAGAGTCATTTCGATCGAGAGACCGAGCTTCCTTCGCTCAGGCGCACTGGACTCGAAATCTCGTCCTCTCGATTCGAAAGCACTTTGCAACAGACTGCTGGGAACGCACAGCTTTCAATCAGTGGAGGGGGCACGGATGTCCTACCTAAAGTCTGTCTCTATCACATTTCTCATCCTCGCGCTCATGTGCATCGCTTTCGCGCTGGAACCCGCGCCCGTCAGTGCGCAAGGGGCACAAGCGATCGATCAGCTCGATCCTGGCTCGATTCCTCAGTTCGTTGATCCACTGGTGATTCCCCCCGCGATGCCGAGAAAGAAAGTCATCGACGAGTACGGCCAAAAGGTCGACTACTACGAGATTGCAGTGCGGCAGTTCGATCAGCAAATCCTCCCCGCGGGCCTCTACCCCGCGACGACGGTGTGGAGCTACGGCTCTGCCCATCGTCCGGGGACCGTGGCCGAGGGGGGCTCGTTCAACTACCCCGCATTCACAGTCGAGGGAAAGGTCGGCCGACCGATCCGCGTGAAGTGGATCAACGACCTCGTCGATGCCAACGGTGACTACCTTCCGCACCTCTTGCCGGTCGATCAAACTCTGCACTGGGCCAATCCTGGGGGCGTCGCTCCCGACAGTCGCGGCAACACTCAGGATTTCTACACCGGCCCAGTGCCGATCATCACGCACGTCCATGGGGCGCACACGACAGAGGACTCAGACGGCTACCCCGAGGCGTGGTACTTGCCGAACGCGAACAACATTCCGGCCGAGATGTGGCAGCACGGATCGAAGTACGACGAGTTCGGTACTGAGTTCGCGCTTCGTCATGGCCCAGCATGGACCCCGGGAAGCGCGATCTTCCAGTACCCGAACGAACAGCGTGCGGCGACGCTCTGGTACCACGATCACTCTCTCGGGATGACCCGCGTCAACGTCTACGCGGGTCCCGCAGGTTTCTGGCTCCTGCGCGGCGGATCGTCCGACCGCGTGATAGATGCGGGGACCGGCACACGCGCTGATCTGCCGGGACCTGCTCCGGCGCGAAATGACGCCGCCGGTACTGCCTACTACGAGATTCCGGTGGTGATCCAAGACCGGACCTTCACCCCCGATGGGCAGCTCTACTACCCCGACAACCGGGCGTTCTTCGAGGACCTCGAAGTCGACCAGCTGCAGATCCCGCTCATTCCCGATGACGCGTGCGGCGGGCCGAGTGATATCGCCCCCACTTGGGTTCCGGAGTTCTTCGGGAACACCCTCGTCACCAACGGGAAGACTTGGCCGTACCTCGACGTCGAGCCGCGCCGGTACCGCTTCCGGTTCCTGAATGGGTGCCAGTCGCGCTTCCTGATTCTCGCGACCGACAACGACCTCCCGCTCACGGTGATCGGGGCCGACGGTGGATTCCTCCGCGTACCGACGGCGATGACCGAGATGCTCTTGGGCCCGGCGGAGCGCGCCGACGTGATCATCGATTTTGGCGGCCTGGCCGAAGGAACCGTGGTCACGCTGGTCAACACCGGTCCCGACACCCCCTTCGGTGGCGGAGTGGCGGGGGTCGACTACGATCCCGCCGATCCGGCAACCACGGGCAAGGTGATGGAGTTCCGGGTGGGCGCGGCAACCGGAGACGATCCGACGACACCGGTCGGCCTTCTCGATCTTCCGAACGTCCCGGCCCTCGGCCCCGCGGTGCGCGTGCGTCGGGTGTCTTTGAACGAAGAAGAGTCCTCGACTGTGTTCGTTACCGAGGATGCTGCGAGCAACGTCTTTCTCGACTGCGCGGGTGGAGTCCCGTTCGGGCCGAAGGCCGCACTGCTCGGCACCGTGGCCGGGGGCCCCTCCGGCGTTCCGCTCCTCTGGAACGACGCGATCACGGAAACCCCGACTCAGGGGGAGACTGAGATCTGGAAGATCTACAACTTCACCGCGGACGCGCACCCGATTCACATTCACCAAGTGCAGTTCCGGATCCTCAACCGTAAACCGATCGGTGGCCTCGCGTACCCGCGGACAGAGTATGAAAGCAGCTACAAGGACACCGTCATTGCGTACCCGGGCGAAATCACCCGACTGAAGGCGCGCTTCGATATTCCCGGGCTCTTCGTTTGGCACTGCCACATCCTGGAGCACGAGGACAATGAAATGATGCGTCCCTTGAGCGTTCTCGCCGCCCCAGACGGTGGTGGCGGCGGCACTGGCGGCGGCGGCACCGGCGGCGGAGGGACCGGCGGTGGTGACGACGACGACGACGACGACGACGAAGAAGATGAAGATGATGAAATGGAGAATGATCACGACGATCCCGACGACGACGACTGCGATAACTAAGTCCACCTCACGTTTATCGATCGAATTGGGGGCGGGGGCCATCTGGCCCCCGCCCCTTCGTTGTGATGACGAGGGTCAAAGAAAGGGTAAAGCCCTGCTCTCGACCCTCCCGAGCGGGTGACTCGGGGAGGGAGGCTCGAGGCACGGAGAGAGGCCGGGTGGGGCGGAAACGGAGGGCGGAACCCGTCAGTTACCCTCCGATTCGCGAGTCAGACTGCTCGGGAGGGACCATCCCGGAAATTTGAGCGAAGCCTTATCTCTCGCCCGTTTCGCCACTTCAAGCGCTGGCGCCCCCTTCCGCTCCCCATCTTCCCGATGATCCGCGCAATTGCTCTCTCGGCGCCCCCCCCGGGAGGTCGATATGACGGGTGCTGCTTCATGGCCACATTGAACATCGGTCCGACTGGAAGGAACCCACCGTGAACGAATATTGGCAATCAGAGGACGAGACCTCGTTTTGCTTCTGCAACGACGACGACTGGTACCAGATCAACCAAAACGAAGATGGCGACTGGGGCTTCTGCCAGGTCACGATGGAGCAGGGTCTCCCGTCGGACATGCAGGAGAACGCGTACGAGGAGACTGACCTCGCCTCCATGCTCGAAGTCCTCCACTGGAGTGAGTCCGAGCTGAAGGAGCAGATTCAGGCGCAGCTCAACACGACCGATTAGTCGCTCGTCGTTCGAGATGCGATCGGCGAGGTGTGGGGATGGATTCTAGGCGAGGACGTATGGACTGCGATCGCAGGAGCTCAGGAGCACGACGCGTGTCCCCAGAGTGCAAATCCTGCCTCGTGGTGAGTCCTTGATGTCGAACACACCTCTCACCTCGCCCATCGTCTCGATTCTCGACGCTCTTCCCACGC
>CALEHF010000472.1 GCA_937876125.1 uncultured bacterium | reverse complement strand
CGACGAGCTCATGTGTGGTCGCCTTAGACATGACTACTTCCAAATCGCCGCTTCGCTCAAGGGTCAAACAGAGCCCCACGAGACCTGACGTCGTGCGAGTGATAACAGCCGCGCGCTCACCCGTCTCGCGATCGGTAAATGAAATGGTCACACCGAAAGCGTCTGAATCATTCACTCAACTCCTCCTGCCTAGTTTCCTGGGATGTCCTCACCGGGCAAGAATCTTTGATGCGGCCTGCCTGGAGTGTCAAGGTGCCAATGTGGGTTCCGATGCCAGCCAGGAGCTGTTGGATGGTAGGGATGCTGCTCGTACGTGATTTTAACGTTCCCAGACGTTTTCTTCCTGTTCGATCTTCCTTCCTTTGGTCTCCGAGTTCAACCGGCGAGATTCCACCTCGAGCTTTGACTTGAAGACCCTTCGAAACTCCGCCCGCTCATCGGGTTGGATGGGTGCTCGATCCTGCCACACCTCTTCCGGTGTCCGACCTGAGAATGCCCTTGGATGCACCCTCCGATTCGACTGCTCGATCGCTTGCTCGAAAAGCTCATCCCGGACTCTCCGCGCCTCTGGAGCCACTTCCTCGAGACCGCGCACACGCCTCTTCAGGTCTCCGTTCGCGCGCTCGGCCGACCCGTTCTCCCACGGAGACCCGGGCCGCGTCACCCAACGGAACACTCCTCTCGACGCGAGATAGTCCTGCATCGTCTTTCCGGCAAAGGCACCATCCGCGCGGATCACCAAGGGCGGTCCGTGCTCGTCGATCAGGTCGTCGAGCGCATCGATCACCGGTCCGAGTGTCTTGTCCGGCACCGCCCTCGCCGCCAAGTTCTTCTTCGCGCCGAGGTCGCGCACCACGATGCGCGGCAATTCTTCTCCCGGCACATCGTCGGTGTGATCCAGCGCCCAGACCGCCCCCGCCCGCCGCCACTTCTCCGTTCGACGATATCGTCCCCGCCTCGCTCGGACCGCCCGCGCCCTCCGGACCAGGTCGATCACTTCCCGTCGGGCGAGTCGTGGATGTCGATGCCACATCGCCTCGACACTGAGGTGGAAGCCGTTCGCCTTGAGATCATCGAGGAGCGCTTGGCGATCCATTCGATTCGATCGCTTCGGCGGTCGCCCTCGCCAGTGGATCGCCTGCTCTTTCTGTTGTCCACGCCACGCACGCAATGTCTGATCCGAGATGCCGAGCCGACGCGCCACCTCTTTGTAGGTGCCCCCCGCTTCCTTGATCTTCGTCGCGACCCACGCAACCCTCGTGCGGCGTGACTTCTCTTCCGATCGCCTCGGGTGCTGTTCGGCTCGGCCGCGCGCGCGCGAGGAGGGGCGGCGGACAGAGCCAGCGTCCGTCACGTTTTTTTTGGTCGCTTCCGGTGGTACGGGACCCACCGCGATTCCTCCACGAGCTTCGCGAGTTCGACTTCGCGCTCGAGTTTCGCGACTTCTTTCTCGAGACGAGCGACTTCGATCGCTTCCGGAGTCTGGGTCGACGGGCGCCCGGCAGGCTTTCGTTCGTTCGCTTCAACCATGCCTTGCAGGCTCTCGCTCACGATCTCGTGGAACCGGCTCACGCCGACCCCCAATCGCTCGCAAGCCTCTTCGGCCGACAGCTCTCTCGCCAAGTAGGAAACGACGGTTTCCGCGCGGAGCTTTGCGTCTTTGGACCCCGCGCAGCTTCCGATCCGCTTCCCACCATCCACCGGGCGCCCTCTCCCCATTCCCCTCCTACCTCTCGATCTTCTCGTCGCTTTCAGCCTTCAATCGATCGACCGCTTTGAGCGCGCGCACCGTCGCACGCTTCTTCCGCTTCCCCTTCTTCTTCGTCGTCTTCTTCGACGCGCGAGGCGCGGGGGTCGCGGGGGCGATCTCGAGAGCGCGCTGCGCCGCGCGCGCCACCGCCTGCGATCGACGCAGTTCTCGTCGGAGCCGGGCGCTCTCCTTCTCTGCCTCTTCGAGCTTCCGATCCAATGTGAGCTGTCGACCCTTTGGTTTCGGCTCGCACGCCCGGACCAGGCCTTCGAGCGCCTTGCTCTCGAGAGTGTAATAGTAGGTCAGGGACACTCCCAGCCCCTCGGCCGCCTCGGTCGGGGACTTCTCTCCCGCCAACGTTTGGAGGATCGCGAGCGCCACCAAGCGACCGTCGCGCGGCTTCGGATCGGAGTCCGTCGCATCGGTGCCGACATCGCCTCGATCGTTCGGTTGCGGCTCAGGATCCGGCATCGTCGCCCTCCTCTCGCGTTTCGGTCGAGGACGGATCGGGACGGTAGAGATCGAGCGGAGAGACCCCCGGAGGACGCGGCTCATCGAGGTCGTCGCGATCGACCGGAGGACTCGGGGCTTCCGGTTGCGGCTCGTCGAGCGACTTCTCCGGGCTTTGCGAGGTGAGCTCCACCTCCTTCTTCTCGCCGCCTTCTCCGACGAGGAAGACGCGCTCACCTTCGGCATGCACACTGAAGGACTGCTCGCCGACTTGGCCGGTGAGGTAGAAGGGCTGCTTCGGCTCGCCGTCACGCGCCAATTCGACCGCATTCGAAGCGACACGTGCTGCGAGGGTTGCCTTCACCTCCGGAGCGGCTTCGAAGAATCGATCGGCAGGGACCAGGCCATCGATCCCCTGATGCGGCCGGTGGAAGTTGTAGTGATCGATGAAGTGACCGACGCGCGCGATCGCATCGTTCACGTCGACGAAGACCGCCGCCTCGAGCAACTCGCGCCAGAGAGTTCCCCAGAAGCGTTCGGTCTTGCCGAGCGTCTGCGGGTGTCGCGGGCGCGCCACGATCTGACGGATCCCCCGCGCTTCGCACTCCTTCGTGAATTGGCTCTTTCCGCGCCAGGTCACGTACTGCGGACCGTTGTCGGTGAGCACCTCTTCGGGTGCACCGTAGTTGGTGATCGCCTGGCGGAGAGTCTCGCGCACGAGCTCTGTCGTCGCGCTGATCGCCATTCCGTAGCTCACGATGAAGCGCGAGTGGTCGTCGAGGAAAACCACGACATGGACGCGACGGTTCTGCCTCTTGAGGACGAAACTGAAGAGATCGGTCTGCCACATCTGACTCGGCTTCTCGCGTTCGAAGCGGCGCGGCTTGTCGCGGTGCGGCGTAGTCGGGACATCCTCCAGCTCGTAACCCGCTTCCTTCAGCACGCGTGCGACGGCCTTGGGGCTCGCCGGGTAGCCGCGGCCGCGATAGAGGACGTCACTGATCCGTTGGCAGCCCCAGTCGGGGTTCGATTGCTTGAGAAGAACGATCGCGCGCTTCGTGACATCGGGGAGTCGAGAGCCTCGCGGGCCGCCGCGCTGCTTCTCTTCGAGTCCGGCGGGACCGAGCTCGTTGAACTTGCGACGCCAGTTGTAGAGCGTGTGGTGGCTGACTCCGACGAGGGGAGCGAAGTCCTTGGCGGGGAGCCCGCTTCGCTGCCAGGCATCGAGGATGAGGACGCGCTGCTCGGGGGTCAGGGAGCTGGGCTTGTGACGCTCCGCCTTCTTGACGAGGCGCTTTCCACGACGTCGGGGATGCAGGCGAGGGAGGGTCGTCAGCTCGTCGACTGGGAGCTCGGGACCAGGATCCCGATCGAGCGCAGGAGGGTCAGCGGGCTCGTGTTCCGTGGGTCGATCGGCGCCCCGCGGGCCCTCATCGGGCCCTTCGTTCCGGCTTCGCCTCCACTCCGGCCCCGATGAGGGCCCGCGGTACGGTTCGGTGGACATCGCCACTCCTTCCGCAGGGGGTGTTCCCTGCTGTTGGGAGTCGGAATTCCTCCACCGATTCAAGCTTTGTCAGCGATAGTGATTTCGGGGGGTAGGACAAGAGAGAGCGGCAGCGTTTCTTCGTGGGCCTCGTGTTGATCGCGAGGATCATGAGTGCCCGTGGGCATCGAAGCGGTCAACCCCATCTTGGCCACCCCTGACCAATCTCACCAGGCTTAACCCGTTTCGTATTCAGGTGATAGACCCTCTGCAGGCCCAATGCCTGTAGTTACGAATCTGGTAGCCATAGATGGCTCTTGGTACGACATGCGGGCTATTGTGGCTTGATGTGTAGGGGCGAATCTGAGAGTCTCACGTCGCGCTGCGAGGGGGAACTCGAGGCATGTACCTGAAGATCTCCAAGAAACGCCAGGGAACCCGGACCTACCAGTACGCACAGGTCGTGGAAGCTTTCCGTCGACCTGACGGCGTCCCCACCCACCGCGTTGTCGCGAACCTCGGCCAACTCAGCGACCTCGAAATCGAGAACTTCCGCCAAGCCCTGCGCGCGTCTCGGGAGAAGCGAGCTCTCGTCCTCCCCCCCACCTCCAAGATCGACGACTGGCATCTTCGAGTCGCCGCCAACCTCCGTTACTTGGACGTCGCCGCAGCACTGGAGACATGGCGGCGCTGGAAGCTTCCGAGGCTGCTCAATCGCCTGATCCCGCAAGGGCTCGATGCCGTGCCCGCTTCCTCAGTCATCGCGTCGTTGGTGATTCAACGCTGCATCGATCCAGGCTCCAAGCTCTACGCCCAACGATGGTTTCCTAGAACCGCACTGCCCGAACTCCTTGGGATCGAACCCGGCCAGTTCAATAACACCCGCATCCACCGGGTCCTCGACCAACTCGACAAAGTAGACGACGCGCTTCAGGCCGATTTGCCTAAACGCTACCAACTCAAGGACGGGGCGTTCGCCACGGTTTTCATGGACGTCACCGACGCCTGGTTCCAGGGTCGGGGCCCAGAGCTGGCTGAGCGCAACCGGACCAAGGAAGGCTTCCACAACCGCCACAAGGTCGGCATCGTTCTCTTGTGCAACCAGCACGGATATCCGCTTCGGTGGAAGACGTTACCCGGGAAACGGAGAGATGCTCTATGCCTCGCTGACATGGTCGAGCTGATCCAGGACGAGCCATGGATTGGAGAAACTCCGCTGGTCTGCGATCGCGCTATGGGAAACGCAAAATCGATTGCGAAGCTCGTCGAGAGCCGACTGCGGTTCCTGACCGCAACGACCCGCCCCGAGATTGGCTCCTTCACCGACGATCTCCCCTGGAAACATTTTTGCGACCTCGCCCCGGTCGGATCTGATCTGACGATCGAGGGAGAGATTCGATCGGCGGCCCGAATCGCTGAGTCAGCAGGACTTCAACGGGTAGACGACACGCTGTTCTTCCTCGACCTCGGCATTCGAGAGAGAGTGCTCACCTTCGAACGCCCCTCTCTCGATTACAGCGGGGCGGCCTGGGATCCGAACGAGCTGGAAGGCGGCGCGTCCTTTGTCGCATTGGCGCGGATCTTTCAGGAGCGTCTCGACATGAAGGTCCATCGCAACCGCAGCGACCTGGCCGAGAAAGAGGGGCTCACCCGCGCCCGCGTCACGCAGATCATGAACACGTTGCGACTTGACGACCAGCTGCAGGAGCGAGTTCTCCTGGGTGAATTCGGCTACGTTCCCGAGCGACTCCTTCGCGATTGCGTCAAGCACGAGGGCGAGACAGAGCAGAGGCAGCTTCTGGAAGAACACGCCAACAAAGTTCGGCCAGCTCGCCGCACCTCACCACCGGGGCCGCCCCGACGTGTCGGTCGTCACGCGACGAACCTCCGGCTGGTTGCATACTTCAACCCACAGATGTTTGTGGAGCAGCGGGCAGCTATCTCACGCCGCAGGTACCAAGTCCACGCGTTCGTCGACGCTCTGAACTGTCGGCTCCGATCCGTGGGGCGCACCCGCACGAAACAGAGTATTCAGATCGAACTCAACCGCGAGATCGCGCGCTGGAAACTCCTCAGCGTCTTCGAGTCCAGCGTGCGGCCGGCGATCGACAATTCGACCAAGGAAAAATACTGGAAAGTCGTCCTTAGATTCGATGAGGCCGAGTGGGCCCGCAGAATCAAACACTCAGGCTTCGTTCTGCTTGTCGGCCATCCCGACCTGCCGCACACGGGCGATGAACTCGTCCAGCTCTATCGGCAGAAAGACACCGTCGAGAAGGACTTCCAGACGATCAAGGACACGGTCAAGCTTCGACCGTTCTATCACCACACGGACCCCAAGGTCCGCGCGCACGTGACCCTCTGCATGCTCGCGCTGCTTCTTGAGCGGACCATCGAGCGAACGCTCCAGCGCACGAACCTGACCAAGTGCCGCACGGCGCCCGCCTGCTTCGAGGAGCTGCGTGGCTGCCACCTGAATCTGATCCAATCCGACCCCGCGTTCGACTTGGCGTATGTGGCTACGGAGGCAACAGAGGCGCAGACAGCGCTCTTGCGGAGCCTGAGGATGGCGGCCCTGATCGACCCAGAAGAGATCGGAGGGAAGATCCAGCCTCGGAGCGGGATCTAGGAATTCGCCCCTACAGAATCGTCGTAAGTCTAGGCGCAGGCAGCATCTCGTGATGAGGGGTGGTCAAGATGGGGTCAACCACTCGCGCGGCTCTCTCCGGCCAATCAGAGAGCCACCGAGCGATCCGAGCGAAATCCGTTAACCACTTCGGCCCTCAGAAGTTCGCCACGCGCACCCGGGTCCCCCGCACGCGCCTTCGTTCGCCGTCGTAAGTCGTTGTGGCAAAAGGAACGCGCCTCCGCCTGGTGAGGCGAAGGCGCGCATGGCTCCCCGGGTAGGATTCGAACCTACGACCAAGTGGTTAACAGCCACCTACTCTACCGCTGAGCTACCGGGGATCTGTCGACACCAAGCATGAGGGCTCGGCTGGGCTCGCGAGGTTTAAGGGGAAGAATCGCGCCGAACAGCGCTCTTCTCCTTCCTCGTTCACACGAGCGGCAGAGAAACATATCTGGGGGATCCGAGAGTGTCAACTCGCGCCGCGTTTTCCTGATTCTCCAAGCCTTGCCAGGGGCGTGACTTCCATGCGACTAGTTGCTTTTACGCAAACCATGTCGTATCAGATGGGGTTTCCGTCGCCGCAGGCTGTCGCGGCGCAGCGTACATTTCATCTGCTCGGAGGTCACGCCCATGTCCGATCGTTTCCCCCCGTCCGTTCCTGAGCCTAGCCCCAATCCAGAGGTCGAGATCGCGGCCGAGAGCGACCCCTCGGATGGCCCTCTCCCACCGCTCCGACGGTCGATTCCCCCCACCTCTCCCGATCCCTCCGCAGGTTGCTCCCCACTCCCCAGCATAGTCGACCCGCCCGCCAGCGCGCAGTCGTCCTCGTCCTCGCCCTCGCCCTCTCACTCTTCCCTGCCCCCTGCTGCCCCCACCCCGCCGGCGGATGGGCTTCACGCCGCGGCCGATCCCGACAACGACTCGGCACGCGCGCTCCTCGACCATCTCAAGGTGCTCTCCTCTCACACCCATGGGATCGGCGCCGGGATCTATCGGGTGAACGAGGCTGAAGGGGTCGCAGAGATCGTCGTGGGGATCGGGAGACGCGTGCCGCCAGTCCTCGACCCCGATGCACTCATGATCCCCGACGGCGGCCCTGCGTACGGAGGGAGGATCTGGCACCTCGAGAATTCTCCCGACTCCGTGGTTCTTTTCATCGGTGGAACCTCCGAGTCGACGCCGCTCGATCTCTCTTCCCACGAGTTGGAGGAGCTTCGCCAGCATTGGAACGGCACGACCGATCGGATCGACGACTCCTCCTTCTCTGGATTGCGGCCCGATGGTTTCCCCGAGATGATCGGGAACTCTCCAAAGCTGATCGAGTCGCTCCGGCTCATCGAGAAGATCGCCGCGACACGGGTTTCGGTCCTGATCCTCGGAGAGAGCGGAACGGGGAAGGAGCTCGTCGGGCGCGCGATCCACCGGTTGTCCGCCAGGACCGGTAAGTTCATCAGCGAGAACTGCGCTGCCATCGCAGACTCCCTCCTCGAGGGCGAGCTGTTCGGGGCTGAGAAGGGATCGTTCACGGGTGCGCACGCGTCGCGGGCCGGACTGATCGAGGAAGCTCACAATGGGACACTCTTCCTCGACGAGATCGGAGAGATGGGTCCAGAGCTGCAAACCAAACTGCTGCGGGTTCTTCAAGAGCGAGAGGTCAGGAGGATCGGCAGCTCCGTTTCACGCCCGGTCGATTTCCGCGTGATCAGTGCTACCCATCGAGACCTCGATCGACAAGTCGAGACCGGCAAGTTCAGAGCGGATTTGTTGTTCCGCCTCGATGTGGTTCGAGTCGAACTGCCGCCGCTCCGCGAGCGACCGGGAGATGTCCCGATTCTCGTGAAGTACTTCCTCGATGAGATCGCGGCGGCACACAAACTTCCCGTTCCGAAGGTCGAGCCGAGTGCACTCGAGCTTCTTGAAGCTGCACCATGGCCGGGGAATCTGCGCGAGCTACGCAACGAGCTCGAACGTGCTTTCGCGCTCTGCCCGAGCCGGATCGGCGCACGGAACTTGTCTCCGCGACTAAGGCAGCAGCCGATCGCGCTGACGCTCACGCGGCAGATCCGAGAGAAGATCGGGTGCAATCTTCCGCATCTCGAGAAAATTGTCTTCGGGGGGGTCGTTCGAGAAATCCTGAAGGAGACTGGGGGGAACAAAGCCGAGGCGGCACGGCGACTCGGGATCGCGAAGACCAACTTGTACCGGCGACTCGATCGCTATGGGATCCCCTACGAGAAGCGTGGCTCCTGAGCTCTACGGCTCCTCTGCCTCCACGCGAAGCACTCTTCGCTCGGGCCGCCGAGTCCGGCCCCACTCTGTGGTCGGGCTCGGTCACACCCGGCCCTCAGCAAGCTAGCCTGACCACTTTTCTCCTTCACTGCCCTGCCGCCGAGCTTCCTAAACATCTACGCCACTCAACGACGATCGTAAACGACTGCCGTTTCGGCGATGTAGTCGTGGAGACCTTGCTTACGACGATTGAACGGAATCATCCAGAAGCCGAATCCCGCGGTGGCCATGCTGAGGATGAGGCCGACCGATCGGAGGAAGCCGCGCCCGGCGGAGACTTCGGTCCCGCTCACTGTCACCACTCGGAGGCCGAGAACCAGTTTCCCGAGAGTTCTCCCCGTGACGGCGAGACTGATCCAAGAGTAGATGAGGTACCACACGACGACCGAAAACAAGATGCTGGGGCCGCCGCGGATTCCCATCATGCCGCCCACGATGAACTGCAGGATGAAAACGAACCAAACGTCGATCCCTGCCGCAATCATGCGGACGAAGAGGCCGCCAGGAACGAGATTGTTTGCACTGGCACGCGGCGGCACCTTTCGCACTCTCGCAGCCTTCGAAACCTTGGTCCCGTAGCGGTTCTCCGGTCTCAGCGCCGCGATCGGAATGGGCGGCGGCGTCGCTTTGACTCGCGGTAACCCGAGTGCCTCTCGGGCCGAGGCGAGGCGGTCGCGATCATAATGAAGCGCGCCGTTGATCGAGACTGGCTTGAGGTGCCCGGAGCCGACGAGCTCTTTGAGTTTGTCTGCGGTCACTCCCAGGATCGCGAGTGCTTCATCCCCGGGAACAAGATCCAAGGCGGGGGGAATCAGAGGAGAAACGGTCGGCCCGGTCGAGACCGAATCGAGCGCCGCGCGCACAGCGGCGACGTCGGCGAGCCGGGTCTCCCGCCTGGTGTAGAGCCCCCGGAACACACGATCGCACCAGGCGGGCAGCCCAGGCTCGAGATCGCTCGGCAGTTCGCCACCCGCAGGACGCCGGCCGGTGAGGAGTTCGAAGATGAGGATCCCCACGGAGTAGAGGTCCGCTCGTCCATCGGGGGGGCCTTCACGATCGCGAATCTCGGGTGCGATGTAGCCGATCGTTCCCCCCGGACCTGCGCCTTGAGTGCGCAGAGAAACCGAGAGGATAAGAGACTCGCCATTCACCGTTTGGCCGAGGCCAAAGTCGGTGAGTTTCACTTCGTTGTCTTTGGTGAGAAGGATGTTCTCCGGTTTGATGTCTTGGTGGATCACCCCACGGGCGTGAGCGTACTCGAGCACCGAAAGGATTTGATCGAGGATCGAACGCACCATGGTCGGCTCGAGCTTTCGGCTCTCTTCGAGGACGGCGCGCAGGTTGCGCCCTTCGATCAACTCGACGATGAAGTACGGCGGGTCCGCGTTGGTGTCCATGCCGAGCGAGCGGGCGATGCCTGGATGCTCGAGGGTCGCTTGGATGACTCCTTCATTGGAGAGATCGCGGACGGCCTCGGGCCGGGTCGGGATCTTCACCGCAACCTGACGGTCATGCCAGAGGTGATGCCGCGCGCGCCAAACCTCGCCGAATCCCCCCTTACCGAGGGGCTCCTCGAGGATGTACTCGCTGATGCGGTCACCCTTCTTGACGGTGATCAAGCTCCACCCACTTTCAACGCCGCGTCGAATCGAGCCAGTTCAACCAGCCATACGAGAAGGTCAGTGCCAGAACCGTTGAAACGATCGTCGACACTCCTCCCCACCACCCCGCGGCGAATGCCGAGAGAACATATCCCGCGAAGATACCAGGAGCCGCACTCGCGACCCAAAGAGCTGCGTTGGTACCGTTCGACTCCTTGCGGAGCAACTCGACCAAGATCGATCGCAACAAGATCCACGGTCCGAACACGAGCGCAAACCAGCCGAGCACGCGCAACCACGCAGACGAATTGTCGATCCGCCACCGCAGGTAGTCTCGGTCGAACAGGCTCTTCTCGATGCGACTCGACGCATCTCCGGACGCAGCGCGCCGCCCCTCCGCTCGCAGATCGCGGAGGTGCCAGACCACCGAGAGCGCGAGAGCGTCATCGTCGTCTTGTCTGTCAACGACGCGCGCCTCCAGAAGCCAAGGTGCAGCATCGTCGTCCAGGTCGAATCCGGGAACGGCATCGAGCCACTCGGGGAGGCGAGGAAGAACCTCTTCCTCCCACCAACTCTCCGGCTGAGGCGCCTCGGTGAGAAGCGCCTCATAGCGCCCGGTTCGATCGATCCTTCTTGCGAGTCGTGTTCTCAGTGCGTCGAGCCGGTCATCTCCCAACGGCGGAATGATCAAGCGCGCGTCCCCCGCCGTTTCGGGCAGCTCGAGTGCCACTTCATTCGCGATCCGATCGTGGACCAGATCGGGGAGCGCATCGAGCGGTGTCGCTCGGGGGAGATCAGATCGGAAGAGCGAGTACGCTCCGACGCCGCCGCCCACAACGACCGCTGACAGGATCAGCATTTTGGCCAAGGAGAGTCCGGGAATCATGCGTCCTCCTCCTCGACCGCGATGGAGTGAATCTGATCGGTCACCCGGATCCGACGCACCGGTGCCTGAGGAACATCCCAAGACCATACGATGAGATGCTGCCCGAACCGATCCACCGCGATCGGACCTCCTGCCCCTGCTCCCACCCAGCGCACCGGGTATCGGCAGCGGTAGTCGGCCAACTTGCCGCCGCGGCGATCGAGCACGTGGACGGCGGGCTGACGTGCACCGACGATCCACACCGGCTCGCCATCGGTGGGCGGCGCGACGATCTGGTAGATCGGGCCGGAGGTCGCGAAGGGCAGCTCGATCCATTTCCCTAGAGCGTCATGACGGAACAGTCGCCCCTCTTGGGTTCCCGCCCACAACTCGCCATGGGCGCCGCAGAGTGCGGTCACGCTCTCAGGCAATGATCCGAGCGAGGTGAGTCCGCCCTCCGGGGCTCCCGGCGCCACATGGAAGATTTCTGCCCCGTGCCCGAACCACCAGCCGCCGTCGGGGGCAGCTTGTGCGGCGCGGGTCGAGCGTCCCGGAACCAAGCGATCTTGGAACGGGCGCGTGAGGGACTGCGGGTCGTTCCGCCTCCAGAGAGACAAACCGAGCCGCGAGTGGGAGGCCAACACCTGATGACCGATGGGATCGACAGCATTCGCGCCACCACGCCCCGACTCCCCGGGGCGGAAACGATAGAACTCCCAGTGCGATCCATTCGGCCGGTAGAGTCCAACGCCTCCTTGTCCCCCCACGGCGACGATCCCTCCCAGTCCGTCGCGAACGATGCGAACCGAGCGGAGGTACCCGATTTCCTCGGGGGGAAGAACAGGTCGCGCCTCGCGGTCCGCCGTCGCCGGATCACCGTCGATCCGGTAGAGAGCGAGTCCCGCGGCCATCCAGACGCGATGCGTCGGTCTAAGTCCACGCACCATCCCCGCGAGCGGTTCTGGAATCCCCCGCCTCTCGAGGTGCTGCTGCAGTGATTCGATTCGTGCTTCGAGCCGATCCACCTGCGCGCTCGCCACGCCTCGGGCGGCAATCTGCTCTGGGGTCATTTCCTTTTCGATGAGGCGCTCGAGCAGGCGCGTTCTTCCATCGGGATCTTCGATCGCGCGAACGAGCGCGAGCCAGCCGTTCTTCTCGAATGCGGCGCGCAATTTCTCTGATTGGGCGAGTTCCTGGTCGAGGCGCTCTCCGTCGATCTCAACCTTCGAGATCAACCGCTCTCGCTCGAGGCGGCGATTCAATCGTTCCTGGGCGAGTGTCGTGTCTTCGTGGGCCCGGAGGCGTTCGAGGTGCTCTTCGCGGTCGTGCCCGATCTTTCTGAGGAGCCCTTGCTGGCGAAGGTGCGCGGCCATGCGCTCGACCTCTTCGCGCGCGAGCGCTTCGCCCTGCTCTTCCTTTTTCCAAAGGTCGAGGAAGTCGAGTCGCTCCCGAATCCGGGCCGCTTCCTCGCGCCTTTGGCGCCGCGACTCCTTCGCAGCAGTCAGAGCTTCCGAAGACGCCGCCGCGCTGCGCACGCCATCGAAGCGCAGCCCGCGATCGAAGAGAGCCTCGAGGACGGTGTCTGGAACGTTGGACAACTCGAGACGCTCCGTCAGCTCTCCGTCATCGGTCCAGGACCCTCTCGAAACGCGCAGGGCGAGAGCGTCTCGCCAAAGGTTGACCAACAACTTCTCGAGCGAAGAGATCGAGTAGCGGGGTTCCTTTCCCAGAGACTCGGCGAGGAGCCGCAGGCCGGTCCCGCCATCGGGAGGGTCGATCTCGACCGTGAGCTCGAGAGTCGCGGCAATGCCATCCCGATCGGCGAGCGCGGGGAACGACAACTCGAGGATCACTGACCCAACGGGAACCAGAATCGCCCGGCCGGGGAGTTCTTCTCCGGCGCGGAGGATACCGGTTGCGCGCTCCAGAGGCAGACCGATCGCGCCGTGCGGGACCTCCCCCGATCCTCGCAGCTCGGCGAGCCATTCCGTCGACCATTCGTTCCTCGATCCCGATCGAAACATCAGGCAGTCCCCTCACCTCGATAGCGAACGAAGCGTTCGAGGTCCTCGGGTCGCACCGAAGGCGCCATCTCCTTCAGATTTTGTAGGAGCAGCTCTTGATCGATCGGAGCATCGCCGCTCGAGGCGATCGCACGTCGGAAGGCATCGTCGGCGCCCTTCCGACAGAGGTTCTTGATGTCTGCCCCGCTGAATCCTTCGAGCAGGCCGGCGATCCGAGCGAGATCGACGTCGTCGGCGAGGGGGCGATTTTCAAGATTGATTTCGAGCACTCGATGGCGCGCCGCAAGATCCGGGAGGCCCACATAGATCCGCTCATCGAATCGTCCCGGCCGAAGGATGGCAGGGTCGAGACTCCACGGCTCGTTCGTCGCACCGAGGAACAGAATCGCCCCCTGTTTCCCTGCGAACCCTTCGAGCTCGGCGAGGATCTGCGGGACCAAGCGCGCCATCACACTCGAACGGTTCTCGGTGCGACGCGGGGCGAGCGCTTCGATCTCATCGATGAAGATCACCGACGGCGAGCGTTCGCGAGCCGCTTCGAACAGTGCCGCCATGTTCTGTTCTGCTTCACCGACCCACTTCGACAGGATCTCCGATGGCTTGACGGTGAAGAACGCACAGTCTGTCTCGCCGGCGACCGCCCGGGCGAGCAATGTTTTTCCCGTACCCGGGGGGCCGTAGAGAAGAATTCCGCCGCCGGGGCGGATTCCGTAGAGCTCCGCCTTTTCTGGATGCTGGAACGGCTCGATGATCTTGAGCCGCACCTCGTCCTTTACATCTTGGAGGCCCGCGATGTCGTCAAAAGTAACGTCCGGACGCTCACCAATCAGAAAGCGCCCGCCGTCGACGGCCCCGCTCTCCGGATCGTCGGACTCGCGCCGCTTGCCATCGGAGCGGGACGGAGCTTGCGCGGTACTCACGCGATTCGCGAGCTCGACGAGTTCATGCGCTCGGCGCGTTCGTTCTTCCTTCAACCGTCCATCGCTCGCTTTCGCGACCGAGAACAGATGCTCCGCGGACTTGAGGAGGCAGAAGCGCGCCCGACTGGCATCACCGCCACGGTGGGCTTCGATCCCCTCTTTGCGGTACCGTTCGTAGTGGGTGAGATGGAACTCGAGGCTCAAGCCGTCATTCCTTCCCGAGTTCCTTGCGGACGTCTTCGAGGCCTTTGTCGATGGCGTCGTCGAGTTCGCTCTTCGATTCTTCCGCCACCGCTTCGTCCTCGATCATGCGATCGATCTCTTCGTCCGACACCAAGTCGTCCCCGCTCCCCTCGTAGCCGAAGAGGCTCGAAGAAGAGCTTTCCAGGAAGAGGTCGGCGCGTTCTTCCATCGTCTGCGCCTGCATCATCGCTTTTTCGAAGTCCTTCTGAGTTCTCACGAAATCGGTCGATCCGAACATCTCCGAGATCGATTTCGAGAGCGCATTCATCGCCGTCGCAAACTCGGAGTGCGCTTCCGCCTGGTTCTTGATCTGAAGCGCAGTCTCGATGTTGAGGAGTTGTCGTTCCATCGCACGCTTCTGCACAGCACTGCGTTTCAGCGCGGACTTGAGAAACTGCACCTGGTCTTGCGAACCCATCTGGAGGGCTCGGCGCGCCTTGTCGAGGTACTGCTTCTCGTTGCGTTCCAGGTCGCGAATGTTGCGACGAATTGAATTGATCCCCTTTCGGATCGAGAGCTCTCGCTCGATCCGACGATCCTCGGGGGACTTGAAGAGACCCATTACGAGCTCCGTTCAGACAGCTGGGAATCAATCCGTTTGAGCGACTCGGAGATCATGCTTCCGGATCTTCCTCGAACCGGCGCAACAACTCATCCTCGCGCACTTTCGCCTCTTCAGCCTCGCCAGAGCTCTCGACCTCTTGAATCGAATCGAGCTCTGCCAAGAACATCGCCTTCTCCGGATCCGCGTCGGCTTCTTCCCGTTCGCCGGTGAACTCCTCGAGAATCTGGTTCATCTCTTCGAGGCTGCGCAGCTGCTCGTCGCGATCCAGCGCAATCCGCTCGGGGAGACCCGAGGCGCGGATCCGTTCGATCAAGTTCCGCGCGCCATCGCGATCTTTTTTCTTCTCCAGTCGCTCGAGCGCTCGGACGGTCCTACCGAGGGCGAGGGCTTCGAGGTTGAACACCCGGCCGTCGCGCCGAATCTCGGCTCCTTCGACCCGGTGTTGCTTGAACTGATCCCAGAGGTAGTCGACCTCGAGCTGGTTCCCTTCGGTGCGCGACGTCTTCATGCGCCCGACGAGCTTTTTTCGCTCTCGCTCCCACTTGCGCACCTCGACGCGACTCTTCCGACGATCGCGTTCTGCTTCCGACAGCGCTGATTTCAGCGTCTCGACCGTGATCGGTTCGGGGGCTCCGAAGATCTTCCTCAGGATTCCGATCAAGGATCAGCCTCCTCGGTCTTGCCGGCGGCGGATGTCGGTCCGTCATCGATCTCCGGGCCTGTCTTCGTGGGGGTCGATTCTCCCGTGGACGTCTTTGTGGTCTTGTTCAGAGTCTTTCCGGCACGTGCCGCCTGCTCCGCGGGGGCAGGCTCTTCCACTTTGGTCCCGAGGATCTCTGCTTCGAGGGCGCGGAGCTCCTCGGAGTCGTCGAGGTCGTCGGGAAGCATGCTTGTCGCGAGGTCTTCGGTGTCGAGGACGCTCGAGTAGTGACTGAGCTCCTCTTCGTACTCGAGCAAGATCGAGTCGATCCGCTCTTCGTCCACGCCTCTGAGCTCCATTGCTTCGAGAGCCTGAACCTTGCCCACGAGGTGGTGCTGCAAATTGATGTTCCGATTGAAGATCCGCAGCCGCTCCTCGAGGTTGTCCATCTGCTTTCGCAGTCGACCGATCCTCCGCAGAGTGTTGTTTCGACTGCGCTCGGCGAGTTCGCCGTCGCGCACTCGATCCTTCTCGTGTCCCTCGACAACTTCGAGAGCCTCGATCTCCTTGTGGATCCGATCGACTTCGACCTCGTTGCGCGTGATGAGCTCATCGAGCCCACGCAACATCTCTTGCGGATTCGTCGCCGCAGCGAGCAAGTCACGCGCTTCCACCGGAATCTCCTTCCGGCCGAGCAGCCGCCGGAACCGGTCCATTACCATGATCTCACCACCTCAGAATCGATCTCGCTTGAGAAGCTCGCGGCCGGAGACGGCCACGATCTTCAGGCGAGAGTCTTCGTGCGAAACTTGCCGCATGGCGAGGTCGAGAACGTCTCGCGAAAGATCGATCGCCGCGAGGAAACCCTCAACTTCAACATGCCCCCCCGGAATCTTCAGCTCCGGATGTTCCAACACCCGGTGGAAGGCCCGACGCACCTTCTCGTCGAGGGTCTCTGGATCGTACGCGATCGAGAGCGCGGAGAGCTCTTTTGGAAGAGTATGACTGGTGGCCCAACCCCCGGAGCCATCGGCTTGAACGAGCACCAGCGCTAGACCTTCTTGCTGTGGAGGGGCCTTGAAGAGGTCTTTGTCCCACCCCACCGTCGAGAGAACTCCAATGACGTGGTACGCGCCGCGATGTCGGAGCTGCTCGCGCAAGACGCGGGCGAGATCGGGCTCGCCGAGAGGGCGGACGGCGCCCCCCACCGAGGCGAGTTGCTCGATCGGGCTGACCGCAACTCCCGCGATGACGAGCTTCGGCGGCTTTCTCCCAAAAAGTCCGCTCGCGGGAAGGGAGAACCGAGTACAGCGATCGTGCGGAAGTCGTTCGAGGAGCCCCCGGTCGTAGAGTCCCTTCTCCTTGAGAAGGTCGACCACGCGCTGGTACGGGTCTTCAGCCTGGGGGTCGAGCATGCCGGCGCGAATCGAGTAGGACTTCTTCTCGAGGGGGCTATAGATGCGCTCGAGCTTCGAGAGATTCTGTTCGAAGCGCCGGAGGAACTGTTCCTCACGACGTCGCGCCTCGTCGATCTCGACCGCCCCTTCGGGGAGCTTCAGCGGTGTGACGTTCGCGTTGCGATCGACCTCGGAACCGTTCTCGGTCATGACCTGTCCTCCTCCGTTCTCTGTCCGCTCCCGTGCAATCACTTCAGAGGGAGATCTCCATACGGTGCCACCCTCCGGCTCGTGCTCCCAGACCGATCGACTCTCGAGATCATCGACCAACTCCACGACCAAGACCTCATCGGCGCTCCGCGGTCCGGGAACCCCGCGACGTGAGTGCGGATAGTGATCGCAGCGACCTTCGAGGGTCGCGAAGTACGTATCGACCAACCACTCCTGCTCGACGCGGTGGCGCCCCTCGCGGTGCACCTCTTCATAGAGAAGCGCCATCTTCTCGGCGAGCACTTCAGGGTCTCCCTGGAGAAGATGCAGTACCCGGCGGATTTGGCTGAGAGTCTGTCCGAATCGCGATTTCATCAGGTGGATCGAGAAGAGGAGGGAGAGGATTTCGGTCTCGGGATACACCGGAGTGTTTCCCTGCTTTCTGGGGGCGGGCAGGATGCCCTCGTTCACATAGAAGCGAACAGTCCGCACCGAAGTCGGGAAGCCGCGCTCGGTGGTCAAAGCCTCGATCTCAGGGTAGGAAACGAAGCGACTCGCTTCCTCCTGGAGCTTGGCACCCACTTTTTCGACTCGAGACTCCGCCACGCCCACCGACTCCCTTCGGGATCTGACACCATCTGACAGCGAATGACAGCGCAGGAAAAGCAATTGCCTGACCGCGTTTCGCCAGCGGAGTCAAAACTCGTAAGTCGTGGCTTTTGCTTGCGCTAGGACGTCCCTGTGACCGATGGGGGCCGAGATCTCTCGCCCTGAGTGGCGAGATCCGCCGCCGGGCGGGTCGGGGGTCCCAGATCGCTTACTGAAGATCCTGGATCTGAGCGATGTAGGGGAGGTTCCGGTAGTAGCCCTGGTAGTCGAGTCCGTACCCCACCACAAACTTGCTCGGGATGTTGAATCCGACGTAGTCGATCGTCGAGAGCTTCACATTGTTGTCCGGCTTGTGGAGGAGGGCGCACACTCGGATCGACGCGGGTCCACGAGCCTGCAGATTTGCGCGGAGGTACTGCAGCGTGAGCCCGGTATCCACAATGTCTTCCACCAGAACGAGATGGCGTCCGGCGACCGAATTTGCGAGATCGAGTTCGAGCTTCACCTCTCCAGAGGTGACGACATTGTTACCGTAGCTCGAAACACGAATGAACTCGGTGGTGACCGGTAGGTCGAGCTTCCGGATGAGATCTGCGACGAAGACGAACGCGCCTTTGAGAACACAGACGATCACCGGATCCTTCTCCCTCAGGTCAGCCGAGATCTCTTGCGCGAGCTCTTCGATCCTGCGCTTGAGCTCTTCCTCTCCGATCAAGACGGAGAGCTGATGGGACGGGAGGGGAGGCGCTGGGGTCAGGGGGTTCGAACTCGGGATCGTCACCGCTCACTCCTTCATTGGTCCGAGCGTGATCTCGGACCTCATGTTCAGGGTCTTCATTCGTTTGGTCATTCACCGAAGGACAGTCTGTGATCGCGCCCTCGCGGTCACACCCAGGAGTTGTTCAGAATCTCTCCGAACCCCCCACCCCCCGGAACGATGTACTGCTGATCATCAAGCCCACGCTCTTCGCTCCAGCGCGCACCGGGGGGGGTGTCAAACACCTCCGGAGGGCTCAGTCCGCGGTCGAGCCGGATCGCGTAGATCTCGACGTCAGGATACTTGTCGTGGATGGCCCGAATGTACTCGGGGGTGACGATGAGATGAATGTGAATCACTCGCTTCGGTGGCCCCTCCACCTCTGTGTGGTAGTGGCCGAGCGCATGGATCAGAGAGGAGCCAGTGGCCCCCATCGGGTCAGGGACGATCAGAATCCGCCCCTTCACGCTCCCCCCCACTTTACTGCTGTGAATCCGCGCCCCTGTGACTCGACCTTCAGAATCGGTCGTTCGATCCATCACCAAGTGGTCTTGGCGCACGACCGCCGGGTCGAGGAACTGGTTCAGCATGTGGAAGCAGATGTGAGATGGGAAAGTTCCGGCTCGCGCGACGTTCACGGTCACGACGGGGGTTGTGGGATCGATGGAGATTCCGTGGTACCGACCTCGGTCAGTCGACTGAACCATACGAGTGTCGACCGTGCGGAGCAGCCGGGGAAACTCGCGATTGAAGACGCGCACCAACAAACTGCGATAGCAGTTTTCGATGATGTCATTCACTTGTGGCTGCACCGTGTCTGGTGAGCAAAGCACCGCGAGCTGTGTCAGCAGGTATGGCTCAGCGAAAAGATGAACCTTGGACCCGTACTCCTGCTTGAGCTCCCAGGCGTCGTAATCGCTCGTCTCGTATGCCTTTTCTTGCATCGTCACTCCTTCGAAGGGGCGGTCGGGCCGAATGGAGGGCGGAACGGATCAGGGAGCAGAGCAGAGAGTCGGGTTTCGATCACCCCAGTCTCCTCGACGATGTAGAGCGGGAGATCGATGGCAAACTCGCGAATCACTTGAAGGCACGCACCGCACGGCCGCCCCCCCGAGGGCAACTCTCCCTGAGGCCCGGCAGCGACCGCAAGAGCGGTCAACAAGCCGAGCTCAGAACCCGGGCGAGGGCTCGCGACCCAGCGGAAGATGGCATTGCGCTCGGCACAAACGGTCAATCCGTAGCTCGCGTTCTCAACGTTCGCGCCGGTGACGATCTCTCCCAAAGGGGTCCAGAGAGCCGCTCCCACCGCATACTTCGAGTAGGGGGCGTACGCAGCATCGCGTGCGCGGATCGCTGCTTCAACCAGCAAGTCACGGATGTGGTCCATGTTGGCGCTCCCTCCCCCACTGCTCGAGCCGGAGGGATTCTACCAAGGGGAGCCGCGCGGAGTAGTGGACCCGCAAGATCAGAACGAGAAGCGGCCGACTCCCCTCTGAAGGAGAATCGGCCGCGTCCGTTGGTTCATCAGGTCCACTGAAGAGCGCTCTCGATCGATTTTGTAGCGTCCAGGCGCTCGGGGGCCACCGGAAACTCAGTCGCTCGACCCGAAGTGGAGCGCTGAAATGCCTTCACAGGAAGGGAATGCCAACCAGGCTTCCTCCGTGATCGATGGGTGATTGTGAGTCTCGGATCCGGACCTGCGTCGCACCTCTGCCAGGATCTCAGCCAAGGCCGGCGCCTCAGGAGCGTACAGCAGGCTTTCAGCGATCTCGCCTCGGAGGTCTGCGAGAAGAGCCTGGTCCCCACCGAGTAGACCGACGGCACCCTCGATCGCGATCGCCGAAGGGGAGAGCGGCTTTTCTGCACGGTACTCCCGGCAGGTAGCGATCAGTCTTGCTGCGCCCCCCGCTCCAAGGTGCGCATCGGCGTTCCAGCGATGCGAGAACCAATCTGGATCGAAAAAGAGAGCTTCTCCGAGCGCACGGGACGCGAGCTCCATCTCGCCGGAATCCGCGAGAGCGACGGCAAGGAACCAGTGGACAAGTGCGCTCTGCTCGAGCTCGAGGCTCGCAGTGTAGAGAACCTGAGCGGCGCCTGCCGAATCACCGGATCGAAGGAGAGTCCAGCCTTCGCAAAGGCGAAGCTCGCCTGCGGTCAGCTCTCGTTCCACGATGCGCGTCTCCGGCAGAACCAGCTCTCCCGAGTTGCGATAGCTCACATACGTCGAGTACGAACTGCTGTAGCAAGGGTAGAACCCCAAGCTCGAGCTGTATGTGTAGTAGCAGCTTCGGTACCAATACCGGGGATAGTGGGCTCGGTACCGATAGTGGTATGGGCTCGAGTAACAGACGGATCGGAACGGCGAGTAGTAGGTGCTCGCACACCACGCGTTCCCGAATGAAGAGTATCCGTAGTAAGAATTCGAGTAGTACCCGTACGGGACTCCACACCCGAACAGCGATGTCCCCCCTCCCCACCACCAAGGGGAGTTCCAGACCCCGAAGTTCACGGAGATCCCCTGGGGGTATCCAGCGAACGGAGTCGCGAATGAAATGTGGCGAGACGGTGGAAGGAGAGTCGCAGTTCCGACGCCTCCAGAGGGGGTCGCGCTTCCGGTCGGTGGTGGGAGCGCGCGACGGGGAATTCCTGCTGTGTCGCGACCGCTCGTCCCGAATCTCGGTGTGCCCGCCCCGGTCCCCTGGCGGCGATCCAATGTTCCGAGGCGCCGCGAGACGATGTCGGCGCGAGTCCTGAGGAGCGTACTCCCCCGCTCTCCGAGTCCGACCACGCGGCCGTTGCCCTCGAATCGAGTGCCACTCCGCCGCGGTCCCACGACCCTCAGCTCCGGGGTGGGCAGTCGATATCGACGCCGAAGATCTTGAACTCGCTCACGGGTGAGTTTACCGGACACTAGGTCATTTCGCTCGAGGCCGAAGCGGTTCCGCAGGCCCTCGCGATAGTCGGTCGTTGCATTCTCGCGTGAGCCACGCACCGTCGTCGCGGATCCGATCGGCGAATCCTGGAGGCGTTCGCCACGTCCGCGAGATTCGTTCCTGCGAAGGTCGCGGCCCCGGTCCGCGGAACTGCTACGCCCCACTTGCGGAGTGCTTGCGGATCGACGCTCCGGCTGTACCTGGCGTGGTTGGCTCTGCCTCGGTTGGCTCTGCCTCGGTTGGCTCTGCCTCGGTTGGATCTGTCTCGGCTGGATCTGTCTCGGCTGGCTCTGTCTCGGCTGGCT
>CALEHF010000471.1 GCA_937876125.1 uncultured bacterium | reverse complement strand
CCGGTACTGTTTCCTGTCTACCGACAAACTCTCGGAGCACGAGTGACTACGATGTGTCAGTGACTATTGACCATATTGGGACCCTCCCTCGCACTCGCCGCCGCTCGCGCCTTGATCGCCGCCGGGGCGACGCCTCTGAACGATCTCGAGGGAATGGCCGTCGCATTCGACAAACTGCGCACCGCCGAAGCGCTCGCCTACGCAGGTGTGCCGACCCCCCGCTCGATCCTCGCCAAAGATTTCGACAACCTCGAGTTTGCCATCGATGCGGTCGGTGGTGCACCGGTGGTGATCAAGCCGGTGACCGGGGCCCAAGGGCGCGGGGTGATGCTCGCCGAGTCACGGGCGGCGGCGGTCGCTATCTTGGAGAATCTCATCGTCACCGGTCGCGATCACCTCGTGCAGGAGCTCGTCCCCGAGGCGCTCGGCGAGGACCGTCGGTTGTTGGTTCTCGATGGTCAGGTGATCGCAGCCGTCAGACGACGGGCGCGCCCCGGCGAGTTCCGACCGAACGTCCACCGGGGGGGGCGCGCCGAAGCGATCGAGCCGACGTCCACAGAAACAGAGCGCGCCATCGCGGCGGCGCGGGCGGTGGGGCTGCGCTTCGCGGGAGTGGACCTCCTCGAATCGAGCCAAGGGCCCGTCGTCGTCGAGGTGAACGGTTCGCCAGGACTCGAAGGGATCGAGGGCGCGACCGGTCTCGATCTCGCCGGTTTGGTGATCGAATCACTCGAACGCTCGGTTTCCGAGAAAGAGGAGCACCATGGGGTCGCCTAAGACTCCTCGGCAACCGGGCGACGGCGACGGGCCCGACTCCGTCGAGGGCGCCATAGGGAGCACGCCGGTCGAACCGCAGTTCATCGAGCACTACCGCATCGAGACCGTGGTCGCGCGGGGTGGCTTCGGAACCGTGTGCCGCGCGATCGACACCACCCTCGATCGCACCGTCGCACTGAAACTCATCGACGATCCTGACCGCGCGCCCTCCCTCATCGCCGAGGCGAAGAACACGTCTCGCCTCTCGCACCCGCGCATCGCACAGGTGTACCAAGCGGGGATCGACGAGAAGACGGGGCTCGCATTCATCGCGTTCGAGTGGGTCGATGGGCCGACCTTGCGCGCGCTCTTGCGCAGCGAAGAGATGCCGATGTCACGGGTCCTACGTATCGGCCAGGACGTCGCGGCCGCGGTCGCCCACGCGCACGACAACGACTTGATCCACGGCGACCTGAAGGCGGACAACATCGTGATCACGGGTGAGCCGGGACGCGCGAAGTTGCTCGACTTCGGATTGTCGATCGCGGAGGAGATTCTGGGCGAAGGAGAGTTGTGGGGGACTCCCGCGTACATGGCGCCCGAGCTCCTCGCCGGTGGCTCACGGTCCCGCGAAACCGATCACTTCGCACTCGGAGTGATCCTCTACGAGCTCGCGACCGGCCAGCTCCCCTTCGGGGGAGAGGATGGGAACGAGCACTCCGTCCGCAAGCGTCAGAAAGACCCCGCCCCCGACCCGCGCGCCGTCCGCCCCGAGCTTCCCGCTGAGGTCGCAGAGCGGGTGCGCACTCTTCTCTCCCGTGACCCGGCGAAGCGAACCTGCGATGCGGTGGAACTCGAGCGGGTGATCAAGCTCCGTCGACGCGCGGATGAAGGGCGTCGACTTCGGCTCCCTCCCCTCCTCTTGATCCTCGTCGTCTTGGTTGCCGCGTGGATCTATCGAGACGACTGGGGCCCCGGGAGTGGCGGCAGTTCGGGAGAGGGGACAGGAAACTCTCTGCCGCCGCCGCCGAGAGTCTCGGTCGGAACGTGGACCGCACCGTCGGGGGAAGAGACCGATGCCTCGCGAACCGTGCGCGACCTGCTGGTTCTCCACCTCGCCGGGGATGATCCCGGAAGCGCCCTCTTGGTCCCCGGTGTGCCTCCCTTCGCAGCGGGCACGATCGCTCAGGCGGGGGGAGAAGGGGGCTCCGGCGAATGGATCGCCCGCTGGCAGGGGTTCAAGGCGAACGGGGAGCCGGACGCGATGCTCGAAGAGAGCGCGCTCGGTGCGCTGCCGCTCGCACAGCAGATGGCGGAGCGTATACGGACTCGCGCTTCGAACGTCCTCCCGACCACTCTCGAAGTCACCGAAGAAGCGCTCCTCTTGTTCTGCGAAGGGGTGCGAGCGACCGGGGAAGGGGATTGGACCGGTGCGCGCGAGCGATTCTCCCGGGCCCGAGAGCGCGCGGGAGCGTTCCCCGAGGCGGCGGCGTGGGAGGCGGCTCTCTGGGTCATCGACGACCGCCCGACCGAGGCGCTCACCCTCCTCGAACCACTGGGGGATGCACCATCTGCGCCGGCATCGATTCTCCGCGCGGTCCTCGAGGTGCCGGTGCGCGATCGCTCGCTCCGCTGGCAGCAACCCCATCGGCTCGCCGAGGTGGTGGATCTCGTTCTCGACCTGCACGACCCCGCCTCGATCGATGCCGCACTGCTCGAGAAGATGCGGGCACGAGCGGGGGAGGATCCGCGCGCCGCCGGTCTCGACTGGTGGGCCCGGGAGAGCGGATTCCTCTCGTGGCGCACCGGCGATCTGGCAGGGTTGTCCGCCGCGATCGAACGCTATCGACTGCTCCTCGGGGAGAAGCGCACGTCGGAGCTGTTCCGGCTCGAGCACGCGGCGCGGCTCGCCGCGGGTCCGCGCGATGATGCGATGGATTTCTTTCAGGACCAACTCTTCGAGCTGCCCGCGAATCACCCCGCCGGCTGGCTCAAGATTCCCTTCCTTGTACAGAAGAACCGATTCGATCCGGTCGCAGGTGCGGCGTCGAGCCGCGTGCCCGCGACCGAGAGCGCCCTGGCCGCTTCTTTGAGCTTGGCGATCGTGGGCCGCCCCGACGAAGCGATTGCCCAGAGTCGCGCGATCGTTGATCACTTCGATCCGTCTCTCTCCCATCGGGTGCGGGCTGCAGTCGAAATCTTGCGCGGCGATGCCGATGCGGCCCTCCGAGCGCTCCGCGAGGCGGAACAACTCGATCCGGCGCGCCCTGAAATTGCGATCCTCCGAAACGCGGTGACGACCTTGCCGTTCGCGGAACTCTCGGAGACGGCCACTCTCGAGCCTCAGTCCCGGACCGCTCGTTTCGAAGGTGCCTTTCGGACCCTCGCGGCGGCGCGGCGGTCGCGGTTGGCGGGAGACCCCAGTGCGGCCTCTGACTCCCTCGCCCCGCTCGGATTCGTCGCGGATGACCTGTCGCTGTTCCTCTGGCCCGAGGCAGTCTTCTTCGCGCGCCTCGAGCGCATCGTCGCGCTCCAGGAGGCTGGGGACGCGGAGACCGCGCGGCGCGAGTGGGAATCGTTCCGCAAAGTGTGGCCGACCGACCGCGCACCGGAGTCGCGGGTCTCGCGCTACGCGGACGATGTGAGTTCACTCCTCGAAGGGGGAGACGGCTCGAAGGATTGACACGCGAGGTCCCCGCGCCCGGCAGTCGCTCGCATTTCGTGCCGGATTCCAACGCAAAAGATCCGGACGCGAGCCAGCGGTCCTCGGAGGCTGTTCTCGGGATCTCCGCTCGACTGCCTTGCCGTCTCCGGGTCTCTCGCCGATGATCTCCCCCCTCCAGTCCAGAGGCTCCCGCTCGAGAGCGCATCCAAGGAAGGCGGCGATGAACAAACTAGAGATCGTTCACGAGCTCAGCGAGCTCGCGGATATCCTCGAAATTTCCGGCGCGAACCCCCATCGCGTGCGCGCGTTCCGGAATGGATCGCGTGCCCTCGAATCGTGGCAGGGAGATCTCGTCGCGCTCGTCGATGCGGGTGAGGTCACGTCGATCCGCGGCATCGGTCAGTCCCTCGCCTCGATCATCGAAGACGCCGTGACCGGCGGGAAGAGCGAGGAGGCAACGGAAGTGCGCGCGCTGGTTCCGAGTGAAGTCCTCAGCTGGCTCGGAATTCCCGGCATCGGCCCGAAGAAGGTCCGCGCCATCTGGGATGGACTCGGGATCACCAAGCTCTCCGAACTCGAGGACGCCGCCAAGGCCCAACAGATCCGCCCTCTGAGAGGCTTCGGCCCGAAGAGCGAGGAAGAGATCCTCGCGGGGATCGAGCAGCTGCGGAAGTTCGCGGGACGATCGCTGCGCCCCGCCGCCGAAGAGGTCGCACGTCGATTCGTCGAGGCGGTCCGCGGGGCGGCCGGGGTCGAGAGGGTGGAGCTCGCCGGAAGCTTGCGCCGGCGCCGCGGCACGATCGGTGACGTCGATATCTTGGTGGCCGCGGACGATGGCACCGCCGCGCGGACTGCATTCCTCGCCACGAGCGGGATCGAGAGGGTCGAGGCAGAGGGGGAAAAAAAGTGCCGCGTGATCGCGTCGGAGGGGATCGGGGTCGATCTGCGAATCGTTCGGCCGATCGAATTCCCCGCCGCGCTCCACTACTTCACCGGTTCGAAGGAGCACAATACGCGGCTGCGTCAGCTCGCGAAGGACCGCGGTTGGAAGCTGAACGAGTACGGCCTCTGGCGCGCAGACGATGACCGGATCGAGACCGAGGACGAAGACGCGATCTTCCGCGCGCTCGACTTGGCGCCGATCCCTCCCGAGTTGCGCGAGGACCTCGGAGAGTTCGAGCGCGCCACGGCGATCGATGCGTTCCCTCCACTCGTGACGGTCGACGACTTGCGCGGCATTCTCCACAACCACAGCACCTGGTCCGATGGCAGGAACACCCTGCGCGAGATGATCGAAGGCGCGCGCGCCAAGGGTTGGATCTACTACGGCACGGCGGACCACTCTCGTACCGCCTCGTACGCCGGGGGACTGTCGATCGCCGAGCTGCGCGAACAGCGTCAGGAGGTCGACGCACTGCGCGACGAGTTCTCGGACATCAAGATCCTCCATGGGGTCGAGTCCGACATTCTCCCCGATGGATCCCTCGACTACCCCGACGATGTGCTCGCCGAACTCGACTACGTCGTTGCGTCGGTTCACGCGAACTTTTCGCTCGACTCCCAGGCGCAGACCGCGCGGATCGAAAAGGCGCTCCGGAGTCCGTTCACGACCGTGTGGGGGCACCCGAGCGGGCGTTTGTTGCTCCGGCGGGAACCGTACGCGTGCGACATGGAGCACCTCCTCAGGGTCGCGGCGGAAGAGGGAGTGATCGTCGAGATCAACGCGAGTCCCCACCGGCTCGATCTCGATTGGCGTTGGGGTCCGCTCATCGCCGAGCTCGGAATCGTGGTTGGAATTCACCCCGATGCGCACTCGGTTGCCGGGCTCGATGATGTGCGGTTCGGCGTTGGCGCTGCGCGGAAGGCGGGGCTGACCCCCGACCGAGTGACGAACACCTGGGAGATCGAACCGTACCTCGAGCGCCTGCGGGCGCGCCGTGAGAAGGCAGGCATCGCATGAGTGGCGCAGACGCGAAAGGCGCAGGGGCTGAGCTGCCCGCCAAAAAACCAGCGGAGAGCCAGGTCGAGACGCGGGAGCTGATCCTCCCGAACGACACCAACACCCACGGCAATGTGCTCGGCGGCAAAGTTCTCCACGGCATGGACATCGTGTGCGCGATGACCGCGATGCGCCACTGCCGCCGCCCGGTCGTCACGGCGGCGATGGATCATGTGGAGTTCCATCATGCGATTCCGGAAGGGCACTTCATGACGATGAAGGCGTCCGTGAACACCACCGGGCGGACTTCGATGGAGATCGGCGTCAAGGTGCTCGGCGAGCATCCGATGACCGGAGAGGTGCGACACACGTCGAGCGCCTATCTCACCTTTGTCGCGCTCGACGAGAAGGGCAAGCCTGCGCCCGTCCCACCGATCGACCCGCAAACCGATGCACAGCGTCGTCGCTTCGAACAGGGGCGGGAGCGCACCAAAGAACGGCGCGCTCGCCGAAAGAGCGGCGAATGAGCGAGGAAGTGGACATCGGGGCACTCCTCGACCGCTGGGCGGTAGCGGGGGCGCGCCGCTGGCTGACCGCGCATCTCGCGCGCCACGGCCCGGAGAGTGGCACTGAGATCGCGTTCGCCGGCGGAATTGCGGTCTTCGCCGGCGTGGACTCGCCTCTGTCGAAGGTGGTCGGGTGCAGCGAGCCGATCCAAGCTGCCGACCTCGACACTCTGCATGAGTTTTACGACGCGCACGGCAGTCGCTTCGAGATCGAAGTCTCCCCTCTGGCCGATCCGACCCTCATCGCCTGCTTGGAGGCTCGAGGATACGAGTGGAACATGACCGAGGTCGCGCTGGTGCGCCCGAATGAGCCCGAAGAAGAGGGCGCATCTCCGCCCGATCTTCCCGAGGGGATCGATCGGATCGAGCGGCTACCAGAATTTGGGGGAGAGCGCGCAGCTCGCGTCCTCGCGTCTTTTGGCCTCGCTCCCGAACCTCCGTCTGAGCTGCTCCTCGAAGTGGGGCGCACTTCGCTCAGCCAATCGGGAACGGTGGGGTGGGTCGCGGTCTCCGGCGGCCAGGATGTGGCGTGCGCCTGTCACGCCGTGGAAGACGGTGGCATCGCGTCACTCTTCGGCGCAGCAACGAGCCCAGAGTTTCGGGGTCGCGGCATTCAGCGCGCGATGATCGAGGACCGGGTCGCCGAGATCGCGACCACGACTGCCGAGTGGGTGGTCCTCGTGGCGGGCGCGGGGACGACGTCGGAGCGCAATGCGATTCGCGCCGGCTTCTATCCGGTCCATTCGTGGCAGCTGTGGGGTCGTCCCTGAAGAGGTCCCTGAAGAGGTGTGAGTGCAGGGGGTTCCTCGAGCGCCGCCGCTACGCTCGAGCTGGAACCATGAGAAAAGACTCGATCGCCTCCGCCGCGCGAACCCCACTCTCCGCTGCCTTTCCGAACGCAACGCCGTCGAGTGAATTGCCTGCGATGGCGAGACCGGGGAGCGCTCCGAGGTGATCCCGAATCGTCGCGACCCTCTCCAGGTGCCCGAGGTTGTACTGCGGGATCGCCTGGGGCCAGCGAACTGCACGGGTGTAGATCGGCGGATCGGTGATGCCGAGCAGTCGACCGATCTCTTCGCGGGCGAGAGCGATCAAAGCACCGTCGTCGAGAACCGCCACTTCGCGATCGACCGCGCCCCCGTAGATCGAGCGAATGAGAAGGTTTCCGTTGGACCTCCGCTCGGGAAAGATCCTCCCGTCCCAGAGCGAGCCGAGCAGCCGATAGCCTTGGCCGCGGGCGATGAGTGCCCCGAATCCGACGGGGATACGCTCGGCGGTTTTCCGGTCGAAGCCGAGGGCGACCACCGCGACCGGGGGATAGTCGATCTCGCCGAGAGCCGAGGCGATCTCGGGCGCGGACTCGCGCAGGATCGGTGCCATCGCCCACGCTTCCCCTGCGAGGATCACCGCATCGGTGTCGATCGGACTCTCTCCCGCCACGGCGACGCGCCAGCCGCGCTCGGCGCCGTTTCGAGCCACGATACCCTCCACCTGGGATCCGCGCCTGACGGTGATCCCGGGAGTCTCGGCGAGTGCGCGCGGGAGTTCTTCGAGGCCCGATCGAAACGAGGTGAGCGGGGCCGATGGTCCTTGGGGGCCACCTCTCCGCTTTGATTTTCGTTTCGAGATCAGGGCGAGGATCAACGAGCGGTGCTCTCGTTCGACGGCGGCGAGGCGTGGAAACGCGGCGGGGAGCGAGAGCCGCTGGGAATCCCCCGCGAAAATGCCGAGCACCATAGGGGCGATGAATCGATCGGCGACCTCACGGCCGAAGCGCCGCTTGGCGAACTTCCACACCGACTCGGCCTGGGCGCGTTCTTCGCTTGCGCGCGGGATCAACGGTTCGGCCATGACCCGCAGGGCCCCGAGCGGGGTGATGAGCCCCGAGCACACCAGGCGCAGTGGGTTCGGGGAAACTTCACGAAGCTTGCCACGGCGGACGAGGTAACGCCGGGCGGCGCCCTCATCCGCGGTGATACGACGCGCGTCGAGGCCAGCGTTGGTGATGAGCGTGTCGAGCGTCGGCGAGTCCGCGAGGAACGCGGTGGGTCCGGTTTCCACGCTCCATTCCCCATCCACCAAGGTGCGCGCCTTCCCCCCGACTTCCGTTTCGCGCTCGAGGAGCGTCACTTCGTGCGCGCCCCCCCCGTCGCGTGCGAGGTGCGCGGCGGCGCTCAGTCCGGAGATCCCTCCTCCGACGATGACAATCTTTGCCACGCTAGTCCTCAGATCATCTGAGAGTGAAGCTTGCGACGAGAGGGTGATCCCTCCCGGCTCGAGGTTAGGGAGGGAGGATACCACGAAGCGCGAATGCGTTCCGTCAGGGGTACGTTCCGTCAGGGATACTGGGCGCAATCGAGTGGATCGAGATCAGTAGGGTCGATGTCGATGGCCGGGAACGGGGATGCTGGAGGCGCTCCTTGGGCGAAGAGGAAGTCGAGAGCTGCGATCGCATCGGCGAGATCGACGGCGCCGTTGTCGTCCCAGTCGAGAGCATCGAGGCAGTTGACGTTGGCGCCGATGAAGAGGGTCGCGAGGATCAACATCGCGTCGGCGAGATTGACGCTCCCGTTGCCGTTCGCATCGCCGCGGAGAAAGGGGGTCCGTGGGATCTCGAGCAGCGTGACGAGCTCTGCGATCAAAGTGTCGCGAACGCCGCCGATGTTCGAAACTCCACCGATCTCGAGGCTCGCGCCGACGGTGCGGAACTCAGGGCCCTCGTGGAACACTGCGACGTCGTACAACTGCGGACCGTTTCGAAGGAGCGAGACCGCGGGGCTGATCGGGAGCAGTCGATCGATGAACTCGTTCTCCCCGATGTAGTTGAGAGTGAGATTCGAGAGATCCGCAACTCCGACGTCGAATCCGACGATCGTGTTGAGGTCTCCCGCGCCGTCGAAGTAGCCATTGATCTGAAAGTATGAGTGGAGCGAGGTGGGCGGATCGAGGGCCCAGGTATTGCCACCCTCGAGATAGATAGAGTCGCCTCCGAGTCCGTTGGTGAGGTAGGACACGAGCGGGATCGCCTCCGCCTCGGTGAGGACGTGGTTCTCCGGGTAAACTCCGAGATTGATCCAGATCCTCTCGAAGGAATCGAGCTCACCCGCCGATTCGATGTCTTCGATCACGATCGCGGGATGGCCGTTGGCGATCAGGCTTTCGAGAAGGACTGCACCTCCGTCGACGATCCCCCGGGCATCGGGAGGGGTCCAGATCAAGTCGCTCGCCCCGTTCGTCACCAACGCGGTACAGATCGCGCGAGGGGAGGGGGCCGAAGCCACCGAGCCGATGACCGTGTACCGATGGAGTCCCGTGGTTACGAAGCTGTCCGTGTAGGTGGTCGGCGTGCCGATGATCGTCACGAGCGCCCCCCCGTCACGCTCGATCGTGACGCGGTCGAAGTTTTGAGGGGAGGACCAGGTCAGCGTGACATCGTAACCCGACACGGTGCAATCGAAGGAGTCGACCGGCGCGGGCGCGGTGGCGAAGTCGACGAGCCGACGGAGGTCGAGCCGACCCCAACCCATGAACGGGTCCCACCCCGGCGTGTCTTCGCTCGGGACGCCGACTCGATCGCGGCACGCCGACGTCAGCATCGAACGGGTTTGCGTGTGGGTGAGATCGGGGCGGAGCGAGAGGAGCAACGCGGCGGCTCCCGCCACGTAGGGGCAGGCCGCCGAAGTTCCGTTGAAGTCGAAGGTGTAGTCCCCGGGGTCGCTCCCCGACGGTCCGACGCTGTCGGTTGTCGTGAGTTTCACCCCCGGCGCCACCAGATCGAGTTCTAGACCGTGGCAGCTTTCCCACGTGAGCTCACCGTCGCACGAGCTCTGGCTCTTCCTCTCGTCACATGGGCTCGTCGCACCGACGGCGATCGCCTCGGGGTACTTCGCCGGATAGACGATCGGTCCGCCGGTGTTGCCAGCGGAAAAGACCAAAATGCACCCGAGCCCGTTTCGACCCACGGAGAGGGCGTACTGAAGTGAGGCCTGGATCGCGAACGACGGCGCGACCCCACCCCAAGAGCTCGAGAGCACGTCGGCGCCATGATCGGTCGACCAGGTGATCGCGTCGACCTGCCATGCGACTTCCGACCAGTGGTTGGCGTAGCCGATCCGTACCGGCATGAGGGTCGCGGACCAGCAGACCCCGGCGATCCCGATCGCGTTGTTTCCGGTGGCGGCCGCCAGCCCTGCGCACGCAGTGCCGTGTGCGTCATCGGGGAGCGCGTTTCCCGACAATCCTGCGGGGGAGAGTTGATCGGTGGCCTCGTAGCCCAAGCCGAGTTGGGAAGCGAGGTCGGGATGAGTGAAGTCGACTCCCTCGTCGAGAATGGCGATGTTCACACTGGTGGTTCCTGTGGCGACATCCCATGCCAAGGGACCACTCATGTCCGCTCCCGGGACTCCGCCCGGGAATTGTCCCGTGTTCTCGAGAGCCCACTGGCTCGCGAAGAGCGGATCATTGGGGACGTTCAAAGGGTGGAGGTGCTCGATGAAGTTGACCTCTGCGGAGCGAACTTCAGCCCACGCAGCGATCTCGCGTGCGTGAAAACGACTCTCGATGCCACTTCCTGGTAGAGCGACGTGAAGGACCGGTGTGAGGCCAGGGTACTCGGCGATGAATTGAGCTCCCTTGGACTGGAGGCGCTCGAGGACGGCGGTGATGCTCGCGCCGCGCTCCAAGACGATGAGCAGCTCGGGGGTCGGAATCAGCGTGACGGCCTCGTAGTCGCGCACCTCGCTCGCGAACCGAACGCCCGGTGCGGCATGCAGGCTCGCGACCGCGCGATCGAAGTCGCGACCGGAAAGGCCGACCCCAAAATCGACGAACCACAGTCCGCGGTAGCCTTGCGCGGTCGACAGTGGAAGAGGGGTCACGAGTTGCTGGGCGAGCTCTGCGATGACGCTTCTGACCGCGGTCGGAAGGGACGGCGCCCTTGTCTCAGCTTCTGGATCGGCGGGCGGAGTGGCGTTCGAGTGCGCGAGGAGCACCGCGATGGTCGATGGAATCCGCGTACCGGGAGACGGAGCTCCTCTCGCCACTCGTCCCGCCGGTCGATCGGCGGTCTCCTCCGCTCGAGCGTCGGGCACGCCCGCAGCGAGGAGCACGCTCAGCGAGGCGAGTGCGACGGGCGCCAGCTTCAGCGTGCCGTGACGAGGGTGACGAGACATGCGGAGGACTCCCATCGGAGCGGTGAACACGAGTTGAGCATTGAGGATCGGGGACCCCGGGAAGAGGACGTGCCTCAGATATTGGAGTCCCAATCCTACCGCCTGGAGGGGGCGGGAGGTCATTTCCTCCGGGGTTGAGGAGGGGCCGGGCGAGGCTGGGGCGCCTGTCAGACCTGTTGGATGTACCGCAACTCGAAGAGAGTGCCGTGGATGAGTCGAGACTCCCAGACTCGGGGGTCCCTGCTGGGGGTCTTGCTTCTCACGGGTGCGTCTTGCTTCTCACGGGTACTGGGCGCAGTCGAGCGGATCGAGGCCGGTCGGGTCAATGTCCACCGCCGGGAATGGCAAGGCGGGCGCGGTTCCCCCCGAGAAGAGGAACTGCAGCGTGTAGACCGCATCGGCGAGGTTGAGCGACCCGTTGTCGTTCGCATCGAGCGCGTCGAGGCAGGAAACGCTCGACCCGTTGAAGAGGTAGCTGAGCGTGAGAACGACGTCGGCGAGGTTCACCGTGCCGGACCCGTTTCCGTCTCCGCGCATGAACGGCACGCTGGGAACGGTGAGCAAATCGATCATCGCCGCCATGACGTCGTTCCGAGTCACGGTCGTGTTGAACAAACCGCCGAACTCGAAGCTCGCTCCGATCGTGCGGAACTGCGGATCTTCGTGGTAGATCGCGACGTCGTAGATCGAGTTGGGCCCGTTCCGCAGGAGCGAGACTGCCGGAGCGAGCGGAGCGAGCTGATCGATGAATGAGTTCTCTCCGCCGTAGGGGAGGGCGATGAAGGAGAAATCTGCTGCGCCGATATCGAGGCCCGTGATCACGTCGAGATCGTTGAAGCCGTCGAAGAAGCCATCGATCCGGAACTGCGGGTGCAAGCTGGTCGGGGGGTCGAACGCCCAGACATCGCCCCCCTCGAGATAGAGTGAACGGCCGCCGATCCCATTGGTCAGGTAGGTGACGAGAGGTGCAGCTTCCGCTTCGGTGAGCACGTGGTTCGATGGCGGGATCCCCAGATTCACCCAGATCCGATCGAACAGGTCGAGATTTCCCCCCGCAGCGATGTCACCGACTTCGATCACCGCGCGACCGTTCGCGAGGAGCGCTTCGACGAGGCGCGCCCCGCCGTTGATCGCCCCCGCGGCGTCGGGTGGGGACCAGACCAGGTCTGTCGCACCGTTGGAGATGAATGCGGTGCAGACGGCGCGCGGGGAATCCGCTCCCGCCACCGTTCCCACCACTTCGTAGCGGTGGCTCCCCGCGGCGACCGCGGTCTCCGTGAACGTCAGCGCGGTCCCGGCGACCGTCCCGACGAACGCGCCGCCGCGAGAGATTTCGAAGCTGTCGTAGGTGCTCGACACGGTCCAGCTGAGCGTGACGTCGTTGGTCGCGATCGTGCAATCGAGAGAGGCGACCGGGTCGGGCGCCGAGGCGAAGTCGAGGAGAGTGCGCAGGTCGAGGCGACCCCATCCCATGAACTGATCCCAGCCGGGAGTGTCTTCGGTCGGAGCACCGACTTGATCGAGGCACGCGGACGTGAGCATCGCGCGCGCTTGGGTTGCGGTGAGGTTGGGGAGGCTCGAGAGGAGCAGTCCCGCCGCTCCCGCGACGTAGGGACACGCAGCGGAGGTCCCGTTGAACTCCTGGATGTAGTCACCGGGGTCGCGCCCGGTCGGTCCGACGATGTCGGTGGTGACCAGTTTGACGCCGGGGGCGACCAGATCGATCTCGAGTCCGTGGCAGCTCCCCCACGTGGTCTCCCCGTCGCAGGAGGTCGGGCTCTTCCGCTCATCGCAGGGGCTCGACGCGCCGACGGCGATCGCCTCGGGGTACTTCGCCGGATAGACCACGGGCCCATTGGTGTTTCCGGCGGCGAAGATCAGGAGACACCCGAGACCGTTCCGTCCCACCGCGAGCGAGTACCCGAGTGAGGCTTGAATCGCCGACGAAGGAGGGCCGCCACCCCAAGAGTTGGAGAGGACATCGGCGCCCTGATCGGTTGCCCAGGTGATCGCGTCGACCTGCCAGGCCACCTCGGACCAGTGATCCGCGTAGCCGATCCGCACCGGCATCAAGGTCGCGGACCAGCAGACACCTGCGATCCCAATTCCGTTGTTCCCGGCGGCGGCCGCGATTCCCGCGCACGCAGTGCCGTGCTCGTCATCGAGCAGCGCGTTCCCGGGGGTGTTCGCCGGGGAGAGTTGATCGGTCGCCTCGTAGCCCAGACCGAGTCGCGGTGCGAGATCGGGGTGAGTGAAGTCGATCCCCTCATCGAGGATCGCGATCTTCACCGCCGTGCTCCCGGTGGTGAGATCCCACGCCAAGGGAGCGTTCAGATCGGCACCCACGACCCACCCCGGGTTCTGCGCGGTGTTCTTCAGAGCCCATTGGCTCGGGAAGAGCGGGTCGTTGGGGACGCTCAAGGACGAGAGGTGCTCGATGAAGTTGACCTCGGCCGATCGAACTTCACTCCAAGCGGCAATGTCTTGTGCGTATGAGTGGCTCTCGATCCCGTTCCCCGGGAGAGAGACGTGGAGAATCGGAGTGAGACCGGGATATTCGTCGAGAAGGTCAGCACCGATGGAAGAGAGGCGTTCGAGTACGACTCCCTTGCTCGCTCCGCGTTCGAGAATGATGAGGAGTTCCGGACTCGGAATCAGGGGAATCCCCTCGTAGTTGCGCACTTCACTCGCGAAGCGAACGCCAGGTGCCGAGTGGAGAATCCGGACCGCGCTCTCGAAGTCCGCGGTCGAGAGCGGCGCACCGAAATCGATGAACCACAGCCCCCGGTACCCCTGTGCAGTGATCTTCGGGGTTCGCGTGCCGAACTCTCGAGCGATCACTGCGATCTTGTCGGTGATCGCACTCGGGAGCGCTTCGGCGCCCTCTGCAAGTATGGCGATGGTTGCCTGAAGCCGAGTGCCCGGGGCTTGGGCCCCGACATCGGCTCGGAAGTTTCGCATGCCACTCGGCCCATCTTGGGCGCGGATCTCCGCCGATATCGAAACGAGAATCAGGACTCCCAGAACGAGAGCCCATCGCGTTGCGTGGCGGGTTTGGGAGATGAGCGAAGGAGTCATGCGACGCACTCCGATCGGAGTCGAGGGGTACCACCGGAACGAAACAGAGCGAAAGGTCGGCCCGAATGGCACGATGCCATTCGGGCCTCGAACGCTGATTGAAACTAGTTGATCGTCACCGGGACGCCGACCAACTGGCCGCCGAGACTGGTCACGATAGTGATCTGCGGTCCACTCGGAATCGGAGAGTTCCGCTCGCGGAAGTCCCAGTCACCCAGGTTGTCCACGGTCGTGCTTCCAATCACGGGGCCGGTGGTATCGGATCCGAGGTAGATCGTCACGCTGTGACCGGGGCCCGGAATCGACGCAGTCCCCGTGACGCGCCACTGCGAGCGGCTGACACGGTAGCGAGCCGAGATGACGGTGACGGTCGGAATCCCACCCAGCGGGGTGTCGATCGTGACGGTGTCGACCGCCGCGCCGAACGGTCCCGAAACGGTGAGCTGGAAGGTGAGCACGTTCTGACCGGTCGGCATCGTGAAGGTCGGCGCGAGCGCCGTCGGATCACTGAGAACGACGGTCGGACCGGCGAGCTGCGTCCACAGCACGCTATCGAAGAGTCCCCCGGCGGTTCCTTCGAGTGCGGCAGGCGCGCCACCGTCGATCGTTTGATCGACGCCGGCGTTCGCGGTCGGCGGCAAATCGCCGGTGACGTTGGTCACGACGACGAGGTCGCTCGATTGGGCGCCGAGTCCATCAGAGACAGTCAGCTCCAGGGTCGCCTGCACCGAAGTGAGGGGCAGGGTGATCGACGCCACCGCGGAATTCGCGTTGGTGATCGTCAACGGGGTGCCGGCGGGGAGGGTCGACGCGACCGTCCACACGAACGAGAGCGCGCCGGTCGAGCCAGAGCCGTCGAGGGTGACGGTGGCGCCCGGAGCCGCGGTGACATCCACACCCGCGTCGGCGAGCAGTTGGGCAGAAATACCCGTGACGACGACGTCGGCGGTCGTACGGCCGCCGGCACTCGAGTCCAGAGTGATCTGGGCCGGCGGAACCGACAGCCCCGAAACCGTCAGGGTCCCGGTTGCATCGAGGGAGCCGCCACCGGCGTTCGCCGCACCAAATCCGATCGAGAGCGACTGAGCGCCGATCGAGTCGGAGGTGTTGCCGCGCACGACCAGAGTGCCGGTGTTCTCATCGAAGGACGCTTGGATGATCCGGACAAGGTCGGTCAGCGGAGCGCCGACGACGGTGTTCGGAATGTCGGAGTAGTTCGTGACGGTGACCGAGGTCGGCACTGCTTGCACGTTCGAGATGGGGAAGCGACCGAAGTAGCGGCCGGTCCCCGGCTCGTTCACGAGCGCGAACTCGGTCACTCCATCGACCGATGCGCGGAGGTCTTGGCCGCTGGCCGAAGTCGCCCACACGCCGACGACGGTTCCCGCCGCGGTCTTCGTGTAGGTCGCGCGGTCGACGGTGACCCCGAGTTGAGTCGCGAGCTTGCCGGTGAGAATGAAGTTCGGCGTCTCGATGCAATCCGTAGTGTCGATCGGGTCCGGCCCGAGGGTCGGGTCGGCACAGAGGTTGGCTGCGCCGAGGAGGCCCGCGCCGGGACCTTCGATGCGGAAGTAGTTCGCACCGATCGGCGATCCGATCACCGCGTGCTCGACGTTGATGTCGCCGATGTAGCCGGCCGGCGGTGCCGGGGCGAAGGCGGGATCCCACTGGAGGAACGGACCGATGCCAGCGTTCAGGAGTCCGGAGAACGGGGCGCCCCCGAATCCACGGTCAAAGGTCGCGTTGATCTCACCCGCACCGTCAGTATCGAGATCGATCACCTCGTACGGGGTCGTGATCGTGTAGGTCGTCGAGGCCTGGAGTCCATCGGCGCGGATCCGGAGTCGACCGAACGCGATTTGATCGCCGGGAATCACGTCGCCATTGGCAAACGCGGCTTCCATCGCAATCACCATCTGCGCGGTACCGATGCCGTTCGTCGGCATCAGCGCGTCACAGGTGTACCAGAACGACTCGTCCGGGAAATTCCCCGGGAAGGAGAGAGGCGAGAGGACATCCGGGCGCGCGAACGCGCAAAGACCCTCATCGTCGCAGATCGCCAGAGCCAACCCGTTGGTGTCTTCGAGCCACAAGGGGAAGTCGGTGACCGTGTTGTTCGGGCCGACCGTTTGGATCGACTGAGCCGATACACTCGCCCCCCCGAGAACGACAAAACAAAGAAGTAGCGCAGAAACCCATCCCTGCATTGAACGCACAAGAACCTCCTCGAAAGAGGGCTCCGCGAGCAGTCTGTTGAAAAAGTGTTTTCGATCGAAATGACTTCCTCAACCGGTTGCTAGAGGCAGACCTTGTCCGCAGTCCGATGAACTCCTCGTTCATCGAGACGACTGCAGGCTGAAGTCCAGCCACTTCCCACCGCGGAAACCCTGGTTTTGGTTTGGAGTTCGGGACATCGGGGAATTGGAAGAGGCGACCCCTCGCTGCCGGCGAGAGAGGAGAACCACGAACCAGGCAAACCCTTGAGCTCCGAACTGTATAAATCTACACAGCAAGTTGTGAATACAAGCGGCCCATCGCCAGACTTACATTCGGCGCGACCAACGCAACCTTGGGGCCACTCTGTACGAACTCGGCAGGACTGTCTCACCCGACAACATCGGAGATGTTTACAAGGATGTCTGGCCGCTGTGCGGCCAGTGTGGCCAGGATTTCAGCCGGATGGACTGACTCGCGGCCGTGATAGTGATCCGATCAGGATCATGGATAGTCAGGAGAGGCATCTCGTGCCTCCTGGGTGACTCGCAGGGCCGCGCAGCTGCACGATGTTCATACGTGTCTATCGCTCACTGTCTGACCTGGCAGATATGTCTAGAGGTCAGTTCTCTGTCGGAATGAACTCACCTTCAACTTCATGGCTCATTCCGAGAGAGACTGAGAAGGCTGCGGGAGATGGGGGAGGGAGAAGAGACCGGAGGGATCTGTTGGGCAGTTCGGTGTTGTATGTCGTGATCGTGCGGCGCCGATACTTGTAGACCGTTCTTATTGAAATTTCGCAGCACATTATGCAAGAACGCGAGGTTGAATCGCGAGAGTGGGAAGCACGCAGGCTGCAGCCGTGCCGTTGGACGCGGCGTTCCGCGAACTTCAGATGATCGTGCGATCGAACCGCTCGCGCGAAGAGCGCTGACCCCTACCGGCGCAAGACCGGCATCGCCCGCTGCCCACGCCGCACTTGCCACGGTCCATCGCCGTCGCCGATCTCGACGATGTAGATTCCCGGGGCGTAGACCGGAGGGGCCCACGTCTCGCCGCGGGAGAGGCGGCGGGCAGAGAGAATCTCTCCCGTCGATTCGACCCGGACTCGCACCACTTGCGGCGGCGCTTGGGGGGGGCTCGTCACGGTGGGGAGGTGACCCCACGGAGCTCTGCCATCGAGAGTGCGCGTGTCGATGGTGATCGGCCACCCTGGGTACTGTTCGGCAGCCGGGTCGAGGAGATCGATCCCTCGCGGCCAACACTCGAGGGTGATCTTCGACGCCGCTCGATCGAGGCGTACCAGCCCGAATCCCGGCACGCGATCGTGGAGTCGCCCGGGTCTACGGCCGGTCTGGACCGGATTTGCGACCGCGACGACGCGCATCGGATTCCCGAACCCATCGAAGAAGTCGCCGGTGTACGACGGCGCACCCGGCTCGGGGCGCTTTCCCGCAACAGATGGGAACCAGCGCCGCGGCCAGGTGTTCGCGACGGACGGCCCGCCGAAACACCACCCCGCGTCGCCGGGGGTCTCGACTCCGTAGCGGATCACGCTCGCGAGGTGTTGATCGCCGGTGAGGTGGAGCGCGGAGCCGCGGGTGAGGATCGAGACTGCGCGGTTCCGCGCCGAGCGCGGCCAGCCGTTCGAGTCGGCATCCGCGACCGGGATCTCTCCTTCGGGATACTCCCCCTGCTTCGGGACCGGAAGCGCGGGAACGACGGCGTCTGAGTTTGCGGGTGCGGGGAGCGTCGCGACGTTCGCGAAGACGCTTTGACTCAAGAGCACCTTGAGTCCTGCACCACTCGAGTAGTCGACCGCCCAATCGGCGAGGAACTGCTCCTGTCGCGCACCGAGTAGCTCTGCTCCCCGGGGGTCGCCATCTTTGACCCAATCGAAGTCAGGGTTCTTCGCCCACCCGTTGACGATGTTCGCTTCCGGAAGGGTCACGCTCGGCGCGCTCTTCCACATGCGGTCATCGACGATGGCGAGAGACACCCCTGCGTACTCGAGGCGGGTGTGGTAGACCGAGATTCCCCCCGCGATCGGTTCTGGATCGATGGCATCGGGGAGGTGACTGGTTTGCGTCGCGTGGATTGCATTCACCAACTCGGCGGCGAGCTTGTAGCCGCCCGCATCCTGTCGCGTGAGCCCCGCGTTCGCGGGCGCAGAGATGTTTGCCGCTCCCCACAGGTTGCCGTGGTAGACGTCGTGGTCGTCGGGAATCACCACTGTCGGCGTGACCCGGGTGATCGCACCGAATGACCAGAGCCAGCGGTGCCACTTCGTCTGGTAGTCGAGGATCATCGCGTCGTCGGGGCGGAGCACGGCGCCGGAGAGATCACCCTCGTAGATCTGATCTCCTGCGCAGAGAAACAGGTCGGGAGCTTGCGCCAAGATCTGAGTTGCGACGTCTGCATGGGGGAACCAAATCCGATCGCCGTTCCACGCGAGGTCACCGGTGTAGTTCTTCACGCAGCTGATGAGCGCGAGGGTGAGGGGGTCCTCCCTGCCGGGCTCGCGACGGATCACCCCATCGAAGGCGAAGAGCGTCGGATCCCCCTCGCACACCGCCAGTCCCACCACCACGCGAAACGGGGTTTCGACGATCGGCAGGTAGGGATCGAGGCGGAAGGTGCAGGTGTCGGCGAGGGGGCGTCGGTCGGCGATGGCGACGGTTTGCCACTTGCCTCGAGTGCCCGGGATTTGCAATTCAGCGGTGAGGGGATCTTTCTCTCCCAGCGGGGGGAGTTGAGCGGTGAGCTTCAGAACATTGTCGTGCACGGTGTAGAGCACTCCAAGGACCGGGCCAAAGGCGCGTTCGGGCCTCGACACTACGGCACTTCCCGAGAGCTGCACTTTGCGGAACGCGTGTCCTCGGCTCGCGGGACCGCGGTGGCTGACGAGAGAGATCGAGCCGTCGACGCGATCGAGGGAGAGGCCGGAAACCTCGGCGCGTGAGATTTCATCCACACCGTTGGCGAGCGCGCGCAAGAGTGCGGTCGCGGTTCCGTCGGGATCGATCGTGACGGTGAGTTCGAGCACGAGGGGAGTGGTGCGCTGATTGTCGGCGAACCCGGGACCGCTCCGACGAGCTGGCTCCAGCATCCGGCACGCAGCCGGGGGGAGCGCGCCATCGATCGACCAGAAGCCGACTTTACCGGGTCGTTCGGTGAAGCTGCGAAAGGCAACCTGACCGTGCCCATCGACGATCGCGAGGATGCCACCATCCTTCGCAGGCACTCCTTGCACGAGCGCGCGGATTTTCGGATCGACCTCGGGGCCTCCGATCCCGAACAAGAACCCCGCGTGTTCCTCGAGCGTGCGCGGGCCAGCGGCGGTCGCGCGGAGCTCGGTTTGAATCGTGAAGCCCCCCAAGCTCGGATCGATCTCACGGGTGAGCAGCCCGCAGGTGCGCATCGGCGTGTTCGCACGCCCCTCGGTGCAGGTGAGCCACCCGTCGGTCACACGCCAGTCTTGAAGTCGGTTGGCGAGAAAGTCGGGTCCGACCCAGCGGCGATCGGGCTGCTCCGTGAAGCTGGAGCGGAACTCGTCGCCGGCCTGGAGAAGGGTGGTGAAGCCACCGCCGAGGGTCGTGAGGCATGAGGCAAGGGAGAGAACGAAAAGCGTGCGTCGAGACATGGTTCCTCCGGATCGGGGTCGCGGGGAGTGCTACCGTACACGCCCGGAGGGGCAGTGACGAGGGCGTGCGCCCGAGCGATCTTTCGGGCATGATGGGGGGGCGAAGCGCCTCGCCACCGGCGCAGCCCTTCTTCGAAAAGGACCCGCATGGCCGACACCCCTCCCGCTGCGTCGCATCCCGTAAGGAACGGGACTCCCCGGAACAAACTCAAAAAAGGCCGCGCCTTGTTGCTGGGGTTCGGAGCGCTTCTCGTCTTGTTGACCGTGACCGTGGGGGTCTGGATGCAGGATGAACCGCCCCACGACGATTCCGATCTGACCGGACCGATTCCGATGCGCTCCCCGGGTCCCACCATCTCGGAAGGGCTGGTCGAGCTCGGGGCCCTGCTCCCCCCCTATCCGGAGTTTTTCTACTCGATCGGTGTCGACACCCCGCGTCCCTGGCCCCCCGGGCCGCTCGATCGCGAGGGGTGGGAGGCAGCGGTCGACGTGCGGACCGAGCTCTCTGAGTACCTGGAGACGCACGATGCGGTCTGGGCCCAACTCGACGCGGTCATCGCGCGAAGCGAGTTTCGCGAAACCCAACCGCAAGGCTTCGGTGATCCGAGTCCGGGGATGGTCGAGGCTCGGCAGTTTGCGACGATTCTCACCCTGCGGGCCCTCGAGCGACGACTCGCTGGAGACGTCCCCGGAGCGTCCAGCGATCTCGGTAGGGTGCTCGCGCTCGGCGAAGGTATGTGTCGCGACTCGTGGACTCCAGTGGTTGGCGACCTCGTCGGGATCGCGATCATGCAATCCGCGATGAGCAGTCTTGTCTCGCTCCTCTTCGACGGGCCGCTCGATCCGAACGTCGAAGCGCAGCTCCTCGCGCGCATCCCGTTCTTCGAGGCTCACCCCGATCGCCTCGCCTGGTCTCTGCGCAACGAGTACGCAATGCTCTCGAACGCGATCGAGACGATCTCCGACGCCGCGGATCGCCAACCCTCTCTTTCCGGAAGCATGCTCGATCGAATCACGTTCAAGCCGAACCGAACGCGTCGCGTCGCGGCGGAGAGCTTCCGAGATCTGATCCAACGTTCGACTTTGCCTCCCGGAAATAGGCCGGCTCCGAGTCGAGTCGAGGAGTCGAGTTCAGCTCTCGACGTTCTCTTCCGCTCGAACATAGGAGAGAAACTGCTCGAAATGGTCCTGCCGACGTACGAGAGCCTCTTTACAAAGCACGACGATCTGACGACCACCGAGCGCGCGGTCCGGATCTTGGTCGCGCTCTCGGTGCTCGAGCGACAGAACGGTGAGTTGCCGGTTCAGCTCCTGGCCGTGAGTCCCGCGCTCACGGGGCAGACCGGGACGGCTCTCATCGATCCCTACGCGGCGAAGCTGTTCCGCTACGACGCCACGCGCGGGCTCCTCTGGTCGGTCGGAATCGACGGTGTCGACAACGGTGCGAAGGAGAGCGAAAAGCTGCGCGGGGCCTCGCCGCTGAGTCCCTTCAAGCTCGCCGATCCGACGTGGATCGTTCCGAAACCACACTAAATCAGAGGTCACGATTCGGATCGCCCCAGCATATCGATGCTGTCTGTCGTGACCGCTGATTGAGGTGTTTCCGCAATGGACAGACTGAGGTCCATTGCTCCGTGGCGCGAGAGGGGAAAACT
>CALEHF010000470.1 GCA_937876125.1 uncultured bacterium | reverse complement strand
GGCGAGCTTCCCGACGACGCTGCGGGCGATGGCAGTCGTGGCGAGGCGCTCGGCGACGCGGAGTGCGGCGATCCGCACGCGCGGGTCATCGAACTCGAGACCGGCTTCTACGCTCTCGAGATCGACCGCGCCGAGACCCTCGAGTGTCCAGAGAGCGTGAACGCGCGCGAGCGGTGAGCCCCGACGGGCGACGCGTCGGACGCGCGAGAGCGCCGCGCGATCTTCGCGCTCGATGAGGGTGCGCTGGGCCGCGTCCCGCACCCAGCCGTTCTGTGCCCCGAGCGCGGCGAGGCAAGCCTCGGTGGTCTCGAACTTCGGAGCGGGGGACGCGTGATCGATCGGTTGATCTTCCCTGACCACCCGCCAGATGCGCCCGAGCCCGACCGGCTTGTCGAGACCTCGGTCGAGGATCTGCTTGCGCAGATAACTCGTCACGAACTGCCGGTGCTGGAGCACGCCGCGGTAAAGGTCGACGATGTAGAGCGCTCCATCGGGACCGATCGCGCAGTCGACCGGGCGGAAGCGTTCATCGGTGCTCGCGAGGAACGCGTGCCCCGGGGACCCTTCGCTCGAGTAGATCACTTGGGTCCCACGCGGGACCCCACCCCGCTCTTTCAGGTCAAAGTGAGCCACGACGTTGCCCGCGGGCTCGGGGATGAACGCGTCGCCCTGAAACTCAGGCGGAAACTGGTCGCCCCGGTAGATCACTCCGCCGCTCACCGAGGTGGTCCGGGCCAGTCGCCCGTCTGCGCGGAGCATCCCCTTTTGGTAGCCGCGATTGATCCCCGGATTGACGCGGATGCTGTGCACACCCTCGTCGTGAACGATTCGCTCGCCGATCCCCGGCGGTTGACCCACCGCGCGGCCGCACGGTGCGCCGCGCAGCAGGTACTCCGCCGGCCACGGATCACCGTAGAGGTAGCTCGAGTTTCCGTTGTAGAAGAGGCGCCCGCGGTCGTCGTGGGTGATGCCCCACTGCCCTCGGAACGCGCTCTGTTCTTCCTCGAGTCTCGGGACTCCGTCGTCCCCGAGTGTGAACCGGAACCGGCGTGAGGACTTCGCGCTATAGAGCCAGTTGTCGAGGTTTCGAAGGAGCCCGTTCTCGGTGTGCTCGAGGTGGTCGGGGTCGGGGGAGCCGTAACGGGTGAGCTCGATCTTCCAATCGGAGCGCAGATCGCCGTCGGTGTCGCGGCAGTACCACAGGTGGGGGGGCTCGGCGACGAGCACGCCGTCTTCGACGAGGGCGATGGCGCGAGCGTTGGTGAGACCGTCGAGAAACACAGTGCTTCGGTCGTACACCCCGTCGTGATCATCGTCTTCGAGAACTACCACTTGGCCGACCGGTTCTGTTTCACCGGTGCCGTCGACATCGGGCATGAATGCGCGCAGTTCGATCGCCCACAGACGGCCGTGACGATCGAACTCGATCGCGATCGGATCGACGATCAGCGGGTCGCTGGCGGCGAGTTCGACCCGGAATCCGGGCGCGACGCGGAAGGTCGCAAGCTCTTCTTCGGCGCTTTGGGCCGGCGCTTTCGGCACGTCCCACCGCCGCCAATTCTCGGGCTGCGCTTCCCCCTTGTGATCTCCGTTCTGGCCGAGGAGCGGAGGAGGAAGAAGCGGGGAGGCAATCGTGATGAGCGTGAGAAAAACTAGCCAATGGCGGGGGTTCGGGTGTCGTCGGCAGGTCATCGGAACCCTTCAGCTTTGGTGATCTCGCCGGGGAGTGGGCCGCATCAGGCGGCATGTTGACTGTTCGGAGCGGGGAAGCCATCGAATGTGGGGGGAGGGCCGCGGCTGTCTCAACTGTCTTTGAGATCGTCACCGGTCCGACAGCCCCCTTTCGCGACAGGACTGTCATGACTTCTGGAATCTGAAGTGGACGAGTGGACTCCGAGCGAGACAATATCGGCAGTGGGCATTTCATCCGATACCCTCGCGATTTCATCCCCGTTTCTGGTCCCAACTCTCACACTTCCAGGTGCTTCGGTGCCGAAGTAGTCGGACGAGGAGTCACATGTCACTCTGGTTGATTCGGTGTTTCGCCTGCACTGCCATGCTCTGGCTGGCGTGCTCGAGCGCCTCGGCCCAGACGTACGCTCTTCAAGTCGGGACCGCCACGTCGGACTCCTCTGGAGTCGCGCAGATTCCCGTAGTTCTCGACGCGACCAATGGCCCACCGGTGAGCGGGTGGTCGTATGGCGTCTGCCACGATTCGGCCGCGCTCTCCCTGACGGGCGTACAGTCCGGTTCGGCGACCGCGACGAGCAATCTCGGCTTTCCCCCGGAGTTTGAAGACGTTGATGTAATGCCGGAGGGCTTCTTTCAGGCAGTGGTGATCTGTTTCACTTTCTGCGCGAGCCTCCCTTCCGAGCTGGGTCAGGAACTCGCCATCGGCACCTACCAAGCGATCGGTGCCGCCGGTTCGTTCAGCCCGATCGCGCTCTGCGATACGCTTGGATTCCCGCCTGTCGATCTTTTGGTCGTGGATGGAGGGGCGGTTGAGTTCACCCCTCTCATCTTCAGCGGTGGGATCGACATCGTTGGAACCCAGCCGTCGGGTCAGTTTCGTCGCTCCGACGCGAACCTCGACACCACCACCAACGTCGCGGATGGAATCTTCACCCTCGACGTCCTCTTTGTCGGAAACGCGGTCCACGGCTGCCTCGATGCCGCCGACGCAAACGACGATGGCATGGTCGACATCAGCGACGTGATCTTCACGTTCTCCTACCTCTTCACCCAAGGCCCACCACCGCCGCCGCCCGGTCTCACGTGTGGGATCGATCCCACGACCGCGGATACCTTCGGCTGCGCGAGCACGACCGGTTGCCCCTGAGCGCCTTCTTTCTCGTTCTCTCGGGACCTCGGGACGGTCACAGGGGCTCTGCAAGGCCTCGGGACGGTCACAGGGGCTCTGCAAAGCCTAGTCGACAAAGGTCTTCCGCATGCAGCGCGAGCAAACCCTCTCACCACACACCACCACACACGGTCACAGGGGCTCCCCAAAGCCTAGTCGGCAAAGGTCTTCCGTACTCAACGCGTGCAGACCTTCTTGATCCGGACGGTCACAGACATCCGGACCATCCGACCATCGACCATCCGGACGGTCACAGGCGCATCCGCATCCGGACGGTCACAGGGACATCCGGACGGTCACAGGGGCTCCACAAACCCTAGTCGACAAAGGTCTTCCGCACACAGCGCGAGCAGACCCTCTCGCCCATTGCGCGACCCTCCTCGTGCTGCGACACTTCCCTTCCCCACGGCGAGCGGTCCTCCCCCAGGAGACCGTATGAGCAAATCCACCCGAGCAATTGCGCGCCGCAAGAAGACACCCGCCTCTTCCGCCTCCAGCGCGCCGCGACGACCCGGTCAGCGTTCCGCTTCGTCGTCGACAACTCCGCGAGCCTCAAAGAAGAAGCCCCGCGCCCGTTCAAAGCCTCGCAAGGGCTCTCGCACTCGTGGGCACAAAGCCCGGCGCCCCCGCCGACTCCGTCGCTCCCGCGTTCGGCTGCGTCGTGTGATCCAGGGCACGACCTGGTTCATCACCAAGAAGACCAATGATGATCAGTTCTTCCTTCGCCCTGATGGCGCCGTCGACGCCGTCCTCCTCTACGCGTTGATTCTCTCGCTGAACAAGTACGGACTTCTTCTTCATGAGCTCGTGTTCATGAGCAACCACTTCCACCTGGTCGTCACTGACGTTCGCGGGACCCTGCCCGACTTCATGCGGGACTTCCTGAGCGAGACTGGCAAGGCGATCAAGATTGTCCTCAAAGGCACTCGACGGATCTGGAGTGGCGATCGATACGGGTCGACCACGCTCCTCGACCTCGATGCCGCAGAGCGCTTCATGGTCTACACCCGAGTGAATCCGACGAATGCAGGACTGACGCTACCAGAGGAGTGGCCCGGCCTGACCTCGGTGCGCATGAGCTACGGTGACACGATCGAAGCGAAACGACCCGACGTGTACTTCAGTCCCCGCACGCGTCCCGAGTGGGTGCGCTGCGTTCTCGAGCCGCTTCCAGAACTCATGGGTCAGGTCCAGGAAGTGCGCGACGGAATTGAGGAAAGCGCGACCTCGACGAGCGAAGAGAGCACCGGCTCCGGTCCTGCGAGCAGCACGGCACCTAGGACGGACCGCAGAGAAGAACGATTGGCGCATGCAAGACGTGAGGCCCACCATCGAAGATGCATCGCACTAAAGAGAAAAATCGATCGAGCGACTCGAGTGGCGGTCGAGAAGATCCTTGAGCGAATGAAGAGATCCGAAGACAAGTCTCGTCGAGGCTTGGCGGGGTCGGCCAAGGTTCGGAAGGCCTCGCGGCTGAGGCGCGGGAACCACGACTATGGAAAGCTGAATCCACTCTTCGCAACGACAGACAAGGAACGACTCAGCGCTGCGATCCAAGAACACAGGGTGTTCCTCGCCCGCCACGAACTGGCCAAGCAACGGTTCGCCAAAGGAGAGCACCGAGTGCTCTTCCCGGCGGGAACCTATGGCTATCGAGAAGTCCTGGGAGTTCGGGTCCGGAAGGGTAGTGCGGCGGCCTGATCTCCGTGGCCGGGAGTCGTTGGAAACATCGAGGTCGAGAGTGACTCCGTGCGCCGAGGTGCGGTCGCGCGGGGGTGAGTTCGTAGACTGATCGAGCGTGGGCGGTGCGTAAGGCGGTTCGAGTGGCGCGTCAGGTCGCGCCGGGGCGGAAACAGGAGTCATCAAGGACGCAGCTAAGGCTCGGAACTCATGTCGTAGGGCGATCTTCAGGAGTCTCTGTGACCGTCACAGGCAGACGGGCGGGAAGTCGCACGCCGTTGCATCGGGGGAAGTCGCACGCCGTTGCATCGGGGGTCGGGTCGAGGCCACACGCCGGAAACGGGGGCGGGGGGGCGGCCCCCTGAATGAACAGATACTCGAGCACGCTGATGACATCCGCGAGATCGAGCTGTCCGTCATCATTTCCATCGCATGCATCGGCGCACGGGGGGGCGGGGGCACCTACGAAGAGGATGGAGGCCAGTCCGATCGGGTCCGCCAAATCGATGTTGTTGCTGAAGTTGCAGTCCCCGCGGATGAAGCGCGGATCGAGGATCGCGATCTCTCCCGACTCCACAACTGGGAGGATGATGTCCGGACCGTCGATGACGACGATGTCGACCGGCGGGACTCCTGCGGTCGCGCAGAATTCGAGCGGCGCAATATCGGCGGGGGATCCGACGACGCGGTAGGTGGCGCGATAGAGTTCTTGTTCGAGGCCCTGACCGAGCCAATCGAACAGAATTCAGTTCACCACCAGGCCAGCGGTCCAGCCGTCGGCGAGGATTTCTACATTGGAGAAGAACGGCCCACTGCCGCCGTTGAACGATTGAATCACCGCTCCATGATCGACCGAGACCACCTCGACTTGCGCGAGATCGGTGCACACTCCGAACGACCAGCCGTCGATGTTGCCGCCGGTGTTGTCAGCCAGGACTCGGAGTTCGACGAGGGCACCTGGTGCGCCGGCACCATCGGTGTGTTCGAAGACGTGGTTCGGATCCTGAGCGCCGAGGGGGGTGGCGAGAGCGGCCCCGCAACCGACGACGAGCGGCAAATTCGCCAACAGACTCCGCGTTCGTTTGAGCACTGAAACCTCGCTTTCCTGAGTAGGGGCGCAGATCTCAGAATCATCGCACAGGAGAGCGGGTCAGTCGATCGGGTGCTTCTCAGTCAGAGCGATCAGGCTGTGATCGGCTCCGCGCTCGCTTCTTTCGCCATTCGGGCGACGGCCTCGTGATCTCCGACCACGATCACAATGTCGTTGTCCTCGAATTGCTCATCAGCGCGGAGGCGAATTCGAGTGTCGTGCCCCTCCCGTTGAATGGCGACGAACACTAGACTCGGCTCCGCGATCCCCACTTCGCGGGCGGTCTTCCCCACGATGGAGCTGCCGGGCTCGATCGAGACTGCGGTCAATCGAAAGCTGCTCTCGGCTTCATACGATTCACGAAGGAAGCGAGACACGTGGGGGTGAACAAGGAGAGTCGCGAGCTCGCGTCCACCGTTGATCGCCGGTGCGACAACGTGGTTCGCTCCCGCACGCTCGAGCTTGCGGATCGATTCGACCTCCTGGGCGCGGCTGACCACAACCAGGTTTTTGTTCAGGTCGTGCGCACTCAGACTGATCATGATGTTCTCCGCGTCGCTACTCGTCGCGCAAACCAGGCCGTAGGCGCGGTCGATTCCGGCGAGGCGCAGTACCTCGTCCTCAGTGCCACAGCCGATGAGGAGCGGAATTCCCTCGTTGCGGGCCCATTCAATGTGCCGGCCGTCGCGATCGATGAGCACGATGCCGCGCCCCTCCTTGCGGAGTTGGGCGCAAGCGGTGCGTCCGACTCGGCCGGCGCCGCAGACAATTGCATGGCCGTGGAGCTGATCGATGCTCTTCTGCATCCGCCCCCTCCAATCTTGCTGGTAGGCGAAGGCGGCTTGGATCAGCTGCCCGAACGCATAAGTGGTCGTCGCGATCCCCACCACGAGCAGTAGCGTGGTGAAGCGCTGCCCCGATTCGGAGAGCCCCATGTCGCCGTAGCCGACCGTGGTGATCGTGATGAGCGTGAAGTAGAGCGCTTGCCACACCTCCCAGCTCTCTTCGGTGACGAGGATCCCGCCGGTCCCGAACAGAATGACGAGTAGGATCGCGAGGAGAGCACGCATGAAACGCTGTCGGTGGTGGAGGCGGCCATCGGGGTACTGCGAGTTGATCGAGAAGGTCGACAAGTCCGACAACATCGGAAGCTCCTCGCATGCCTCCCTGGAGGATGGCGCGACCTGAGGGGCCCCGCCAGGGTGGCGAAGACCTCTCTCGTTAGATCGGAGCGATGCGTGGGGCTCTGAAGCAGGAATTCGGTGGCGGTGGCTTCCAGCCTTCTCGAGGAGCTCAGCGCGCCTCGGGGACCCCGCCGAAGCCAAACACGCGCTCCGCTGCGTGGCGGGCTGCTTCGGCACCCTTCGAGCGGCTTCCCGCCTCCGCGATGAGATCCCGGCGCAAACGCTGGCTGGCAGCGAGGGTCTCGTGACCGTTCGGATCGCGGGTGCGCAGGGGCGCGAGGGCCGCTTCGTCGAAGACGGCGAGAAGGTTCGTGTGGACCTGGGCGTGGCACTGCGCGATGAACTCGGCTTTGAGGACCCCGCGCGGCCGCCGGGAAGACATTTGGTCGATGATCGAGCGCCATGAGCGCCTCGATCGCGCGAGCAGCACATGATTGAAGATCAGCTTGTTAGTCGTGTGGCTGAACGCGCGTTTGGGGACCGCTTCGAGGATGAGACGGTCATTTTCGTGGATCGAGCGGTCGAGACGCATTCCGTCGATCCGGTCCCACTGCTCCTCGGCCACACCTCCGTCCGCGAGAGCCTCCCAATAGAGATGCCCGAACAGGCGTGGCGGCAGCCCATACACGATGTGATACGGCACGAAGTGTTGATGCGCGACCACATCTGCGGCGAGATGGCACATATACCCGTACACGAACGCGAGTTCGGCGTCAGTGTCGGCGAACTCGAGCAATCGCTCGCGGATGTTCCAATTGTGGCAGTGATTTTTCATCCCTCCGTAATTCTTGTAGGAGATGATGTCTGCCGCGATGTTGCCGTAGAGAAAATGTGGCTCATGTGCAGTGATGAGGCGGCGAGGCTCAGCAGGGATACTCTCGAGATCCCGGTCGAGCAATCGGCGGGCGAATGTGATGTGGGTCCCCGGACCCCACCCGGCGCGGCTCCCCAGGCAGAGAACGGCGAGCGCGACGAGGATGACGAGTGCGGGGGCGACGCCGATCACGGGACACTCTCTCTCTTGCGGAACGTTTTATTGAGGCACAGCTGCGGGGTCGCTCTCTCGCGCGAGATCCTAGGACAGGAGCCCCAGTGACGGAAGCGTTGTTCATCGGTCTCGACCTCGGCGGGTCCGAAGTGAAGGTCGGTCTCGGAGATGGGAATGGGTCCCTCCTCTGGCACTCCCGGCTCGACAGCCACGGGCGTGACGGTGGAGAAGCGATCCTCGGGGCGCTCGAAGACGCGACAACTCTCGCTATCGCCCAGGCCACCGAGCTCGGTGGCACCATCCGCGCCCTCGGGCTCGGCACTCCCGGTGTGGTCGATCACGAGACGGGGCGGATTCGCTATCCAGTCGCGAATCTCGGCGGTTGGTGCGGGACCGATCTTCCAGGATTCTTCCGCGATCGATTCGGATTCTCGGCCGTGATCGAGAACGACGCGAACGCGGCGGCGTGGGGAGAGTACTCGGCGGGAGCGGCTCGCGGGGCGCACAGCATGGTGATGACGACAGTCGGCACCGGAATCGGCGGCGGCGCAGTGATCGAAGGGTCTCTCTTGCGCGGAGCGAACGGCGGCGCCATGGAGCTCGGCCACACGCTGTACGCTGCCGAGGGGCGCCAGTGCCACTGCGGGCTGAGGGGGTGTGTGGAGGCGTATGCCGGAGGTCGCTCGATGGCGGAGGAATGGGGTCGTCGGGCTATGGGTCGCGGCGTCGTCATCGAGACCAGACTCGGCGGTGATCCTGAGTTGTCCGATCTCTTGAAGGCGGGGAGCGCGGGAGACCCCCTGGCGAATGAAGTGCTCGATGAAGGGGCGCGCGCCCTCGGGCGCGGGCTCGTTTCGTCGCTCCATCTCATCAACCCTGAGATCTTGGTTCTCGGCGGCGGAATCTTGGAAGCGCGACCGCGGCATAAAGAGATCGCCATAGAAACGTTGAAGGAGAGCATCCTGCCGAAAGCACTCGAGCGTTTGACCATCAGTTCGGCTGAGTGCGGAAACCGAGCCGGGATGATCGGGGCGTTCTCCCTCGCAGCGCACTCTTTCGGGAGTCAAAACAAAGGAGTCGAGCCCCAGTGAGTGATCACCGTCTCGAGAACGCGACCCCCCGAGTCCTCCGGAACGCGGCAGTGGTCCTTCCCGATCGCATGCTGCTCGCCGACCTGGTCATCCGCGGTCCGATGGTCGAATCTCTCGCCCCCGCCGGGAAAGGCAAGGGAACCGAGATCTACGACCTCGAGGGGAAGCGCGTGACCCCCGGCCTCATCGATGCCCACATTCACGGTGGCTGGGGAGTCGACTTCTACCGCGACGAAGCCGAGACGATCGCGGCCACCGGCGAGAAGTTTCTCGCGAGCGGGGTGACCAGCGTCCTCCTCACCCTGCATCCCGGCCCCCCTGATGAGTTGCTCGGTCGCGTTCAAAATGCCGCCGCTGCCTGCGAGCTATCACCGGTCTTTGCGGGGATTCACCTCGAGGGACCGTTCGTCGCTACCGATAGGAAGGGTGCGCTCCCCGAAGAGGGAATCGTCCCCTACGATCCGGTGTATCTGAAGCAACTGATCGATGCCGCGCGCGGGAAGCTGCGCATGATGACGTTCGCACCGGAGGCGCTCCCCAGCTCCGCTCTCGCCCAAATGCGCTCCCTCGGGATCGGCATGTCGATCGGCCACACCTCATGCGATCTCGCCGCGACAGAAGACGCGATCCGGGCGGGGGCGCGTCGCTGTACCCACCTCTGCAATGCGATGCCCCCGATCCATCACCGTGACCCGGGTCCCATCGTGGGGCTCTTACTCGACCATCGAGTGCGCGTTGAACTGATTTGTGATGGGCAGCATGTCGACGATCAGATGATCGAACTCGCCCTCCGGCTCAAAGGGAACGATGGCGTGATCGCAGTGAGTGATGCGATGCCGCTGGCCGGCATGGGGACCGCCGCCGGTACCTTCTGCGGCCAAGAGGTGCAAAGCGATGGCGCACGCGCAACCCTCGCCGACGGCACTCTCGCCGGAAGCGTGACCTTTCTCCCGGAAGCGCTCAGGCGCACCGCACGCGCTCTGGACCTCACACCCTCAAGGATGGTCTCGCTCGGTTCCACCGCCGCCGCGCGCGACCTCGGACTTCCGCGGACCGGGCAGATCGGGAGCGGCTGCCGTGCGGACCTTGCGATTTGGGACGGCGATCAGGCGGTCGGTACGTTGCGTGGTGGCTTGGGGACCCTTCCCCCCGCGTGGCGGCTCGGCTGAGGGCCGCATCGGCCAGCGTGCGTCGCTTCGAGAAACAGAGCCTGCGAATCACAGGCAGCGAGGATCGACTCCTCCGGTCGTATCGGGCATGATGGATGGGGTGAGGTCGCTCTTTCGGCGCCCGCGCTCGAGATCGGAAGGGATTGCGGACGTGGCCGATCGTTCCTCAGAAGTACTCCTCGATTTTTCCGAGGCCGCCGTCTGGCTCGGACGGATCGCACCCAAGGTAGAATTCTGCTCCCTGCGACTTCTCGAAGAGCGCAGCGAGCGGGTCTACGTCCGCCGAGGAGTTGTTCAACCGACCTTTCTGAATTTCAATCGAGGAGCGATGGTCACCGTGATCGACTCAGGCGGTCTCGGTTACGCCGCGACCAGTGATCTCTCCTTCTCGGGGCTTTACCACGCCGCACGCCAAGCGCAGACGTGGGCGGAGCGCAGTCGCGACCACTCGGTCCACGACTTCTCGAGTCTCGTGCGCCCGATGGCGAGCGGCACCTATCGCACGCCCGTCACGATTCCCTGGGACGCATGGAGTCTCGAGGAGAAGCTCGATCGGCTCCGCGCGGCAGATGAAGTCCTCGGTGACGACCCTCGCATCGTCGATCGACGCGCCATCCTCGAGCATCGCCAGACAGAGTCTTATCGGGTGACGACCGACGGCACGAAGACCGAACAGACCTTCTCGCGGATTCTCCCCGATCTGGTGACGATCGCCTCGGACGGCACGGAAACGCAACAGCGCTCCCTCGGCGGTCGGGGATCCTGCCGACAGGGAGGCCTCGAGTCCCTCGACGATCTCGGCTTCTTCGAAGCCCCGGTTCACCTGCGCGAAGAAGCCATCCAGCTCCTCACCGCGCCCATCTGCCCCGATGGAACGATGGACATTCTCATCGGCCCGGCGCAGATGATCCTGCAGATTCACGAGTCGATCGGGCATCCGATCGAACTCGATCGGATCCTCGGGGACGAGAGAAACTACGCAGGCACCAGCTTCGTGAACCCCGACGACTTTGGATCGCTCAGGTACGGATCCGAACTCCTCAACGTCACCTTTGACCCCACGGTCGAGAACGAATTCTCGAGTTACGCTTACGATGACGATGGCTCTCCTGCCGCCCGGGTTCCGCTGATCGAGAATGGCATTTTGATGCGAGGCCTCGGCGGCGCGATCAGCCAGCAAAGGCTCGGCGTCGAGGGTGTGTCGTGCTCGCGCGCGTGCAATTGGAATCGCCCGCCGATCGATCGGATGGCGAACCTGAACCTGGAACCGGGTCAAGATTCCTTCGGCGAGCTGCTCCGTACGACTCGCAATGGAATCTTCATGGACGTGAACGCTTCGTGGTCGATCGACGACTCGCGCCGCAACTTCCAGTTCGGCTGCGAGGTCGGCCGGTTGATCGAGGATGGCAACTTGACCTCCTGGGTGCGCAACCCTGGCTACCGAGGGCGCTCGAGTGACTTCTGGCGGAGCCTCGCCGCGGTCGGCGATGCATCGACGGTCGAAGTGCTCGGGACGCCGAACTGCGGGAAGGGGGAGCCGAATCAGATGATCGATGTCGGCCACTCGAGCCCCGCGTGCCTCTTCCGTGGCGTTGAAGTCTTCGGCGGCGGCCCTTCAAGGAAGAGCAGCGGCAGCTCGAAGGGTCGGGTCTAAGGGTGCAAGGCTGGTTTCACGACGTCGTCGGATACTTGACCGACCTTCTCGAAGAAGGGCAGGTCTTCAACTGCCGTCTGGTCGGTGAGGACACTGACGCCGTTCGCTTCAACGGCGGAAAGATCCGGCAAGCGGGCCACATCACCGAGCGACGCCTCAGTCTGCATCTGATCCGAGACGAACGACAAGTTGCCGGAGCCCTCAATTTATCGGGGGACATCACCAGTGATCGTTTTCAGCTCCGCCGTCTCCATGGCGACCTCTCCGCCGCCCTCGATCATGTTCCTCCCGATCCACACCTCGTCTTCCCCAGCTCGGTCGAATCGACCGAGGATCGCGAGGTCCCGCACTTGCCTGCGATGGCCGAGGTGCTGCCGCAAATCCTTGACGTAGGAGGCGAGTTCGACCGGGTCGGGCACTACATGGCGGGACGGATCGTCGAAGGGGTCGCGACGTCGATCGGGTTGCGCCGGTGGTACGAGACGCACACGTATGATCTCGATCTCTCTCTCTGTCTCGGGCTCTCGCCGCGCGATCGCGACCGATCGGTGAAAGTCGTTCTGGGAGGGACGCGCTGGGACTCCGAATTGGTCGCGCGGCGACTGGAGCGAGCGAGAGAACACGCGACGCGACTCCGCGAGGATCGCGTGCGCCTCGAGCCAGGAGCCTATCGCGCTTACATCGCTCCCATCGGTTGGATGGCAATCCTCCGCACGCTCGGCTGGCGCGGCGCCTTCTCGTATCGAGCACAAGAGAACAACACGAGCCCGTTCGCATCTTTGCATCGCGCCGCGCGTCTCTCTCCGCTCTTCTCGTTGCAGGAGAACAATCGGCTCGGTTGGACCGCACCCTTCAACGCGCAAGGCTTCCGACGGTTGCCGCAACTGTCTCTGATCGAGCAAGGGGCTGCGCGCAGCCTCCTTGTCGCGCCGCGAACCTCGGTCGAGTTCGACGTGCCGACCACCGGCGCCGAATCGACGGAGAGCCCGCTCTCGTTCGAGATCGACCCCGGAGAACTTTCGATCCATGAGATCGCAAAAGCGGTCGGCGACGGGCTCTATCTCGACCACCTCCACTACCTGAATCTCTCCGATCACGCGACCGCGAGCGTGACAGGACTCACTCGCTTCGCCGCGTTTCGGGTGCGGGGCGGCGAGATCGCTGAACCGATCGAGGTGGCCCGGTTCGATGACTCCGTTCTCGAGCTCCTCGGCGATCGCCTGGTCGGGTTCACGTCGGAACGGGAGCGGATCCCGGAGGTGCGCAGCTACAACGGGCGATCGCTGGGTGGCGCACTGCTCCCCGGAGCGGTCGTCGACGGACTTCGGATCGTCAGCTAACAGCCCGAGGGCTGGTCGGAGTCTGCTCCGCAGCCCCCTCCTGTAAAAAATCGCCCAGAACGCCAGGACTCGGATCGGGGTTGCCCTAGCCTCTAAGTCCAATCGCATCAAATGTTTGTGGTGGCAACTGTCGCGCAGATCAAGAGACCATCTCTGTCTATTCTCTCCGTCGCGACGTCGGACCCAGAATGTAGGATGGGAGCGCTCCGATCGGGCTCGGGGCCCACCGACTGACAGCGGGACGATCCTTCACTCTCCGGAGACGTCCTCGGCTCGCTATCGGTTGAGCCACTCGGGTGATGAATGTGTCGGTGAGATCTGTTCGAAAGATGATCGGTGGTCCTCCCCAACTGTGGAGGGATCACCTACACGGTAGAGGAGGCCGCGGATGCGCAGTCGATCGCTGATCGCCATCGCCCTCGTCGTGGGGATGAGTTGGTGTGGATCGCTCGGAGGAGTCGAGCCGGAGTTCCGGCGCGGCGACGTGGGTAACGAGGGCACGGTGACCATCGCGGATGCGATCACCTTGCTCGGATATCTGTTCCAAGGGCAAACGATCGAGTGTCGAGATGCGGGTGATATCGATGACAACGGGACACTGACGATCGCCGACCCGATCCAGCTTCTCAGCTACCTCTTCAATTCCGGGGCCACGCCCCCCGCGCCCGGCCCGCTGACCTGCGGACCGGACCCCACCCTCGACACGATCGAGTGTCTCGAGCCTCCGTGCGGAGGACCCGATCCTGTGCGCCTCGAGGCGGGACACCTCCTCGCTCGCGCCAGCTTCGGTGCGCGCACCGGGGATGTCGAGACCGTGATCGCGGGCGGAATTCCCGCCTGGGTCGATGCGCAGATCTTCGGCATCGACGAGAGTACGAACACCGAGCTCAATTCGAGGGTCGACACGCTGAGCGTCACCTTTGATCGCACGCTCGATACCGAGATCCTGAAAGAGCACACCCTCTTTCGCTTTCAGAAGGGGAACGCGCCCTACCCGCTCGATTGGCAATCGCCGACCTTCGATGACTCCGCGTGGCCGGCGTCAGGCTCCCCGTTCCGCTTCTCCTTCAACGGAACGGGCGGGACCCAACTCCTCGACATGCAAGGGGGCTACACCTCGATCGCGATTCGTGGACGCTTCCAGGTCGCGAATCCGGCCTCGATCCCGGCGCTTGCACTCCGATGCGACTTTGACGACGGTTTTGTCGCATGGTTGAACGGGGTCGAGATCGCCCGCCGGAATGTGACCCCGACGGTCCCCACGAACACCTCCGTTGCTTCGGCGAACCACGGGGCCGGCATCGCCGAGTACTTCAGTATCCCGACCTCGCTGCTGGTGGTGGGGGAGAACGTCCTCGCCGTCCAAGGGATGAACCGCGCCCTCGGGAACGGCGACTTCTACCTCGAGCCGCGGATCGTCATTCAGGCGCCGACCGCTGACCCGCCGCGCAGCATGATGCGGAACAAGGACGCGCTCCAACGCTTTGCGTTCTTCCAGGGGACCTACTCGGAGAACTCGCTGGGCTCTGTGCTCGCCTTGTTCTGGGACAACCACTTCACCACCGACTTCGACAAGGTGAAGGATTACATCCAGTCGAAGCGGGACCGCTACAACCGCCCCACGATCTTTTCGACCCAGGCGCAGCTCGAGGCGGCGGAGGTCGAGCGAGAAGAATTCCAATTCTTCATCGACAACGCCTTCGAGAACTTCGGTGACCTGCTCCTCTACTCCGCGAGCAGTCCGTCGATGCTGATCTACCTCGACTCGGTGCTGAACGATGCCGCCGAGCCGAACGAGAACTACGCGCGCGAGATCCTCGAATTGTTCGGGCTCGGAGTCGACAATGGCTACACCCAAGCGGACGTTGAAGAAGTGGCGCGCTGCTTCACCGGTTGGAGCGTCGAGAAGGTTCCGTACGCGTCGGTCCTTCCGTATCCCGAGCGAGTGACGACGCCGCTCATCACGACGCCGACCGACACGATCGATGCCGATTGGATCGCGGTCGGAGACTCGTGGAACTACTTCAAGGGGACCACGGAGCCGTCGCCGGGGGCCGGAGGCGTGCCGACCACCCTCTGGGCCGACGTCGGTTTCGACGACACCACTTGGTTCGCCGGGCCGACGGGGATCGGTTTTGGCGACGGTGACGACGCCACGGTGCTTGGCGACATGCAGGGGAACTACAAGAGTATCTACCTGCGGAATAGTTTCACCGTCACTGACGTCAACGCCCCCGGGACAATCGAGGCCGAGATCTTCTACGACGACGGGGTCGTGCTCTACCTCAACGGAGTCGAGATCACCCGTTCGAACACGCTCGCCAACGCCGGGTCGCCCCCCGGCTTCATCGCGCCGTGCGGGGGGCACGAGGTGACCAACGCGCCGATTCGAATCTCTCTCGATCCCTACCGCGAGCTCCTGAACGTGGGCGAGAACGTCCTCGCGATTCATGCGCACAACAGCGCGATCGGAGGCAACGACCTCTCCTGCATCCCGCGCCTGTTCTTGTGGCAACCGGGCCCCGGCTACCTCGATCCCGAGGATCGTCAGGGGCATTGGCAGTTCCGATTCAACCCTGCCAACCATGACACCGGACCGAAGACGATCTTCGCGGGGACTCCGTACGAACTGCAAATTCCCGACGGGCGCCTCGGCGTCGACGGCGTGCAGGATGGAATCGACGTGATCGATCGCCTCGCTGAGCACCCTTCGACCGCCGAATTCATCGGCGTGAAGCTGATCGGCCTGTTGGTCTCCGATGAGATCGACCTCCCGAGCGCCCACGACCTTTCGGCTCCGATCGAGCTGCGCGCACTCCTCGCGAGTGTGATCGCCACCTGGAACTCGACCACGCCGCCGGGGAACATCGAGCAAGTGGTGCGAACGATCCTCTCGGCGAACGATCCCGCCGGCGCATTCTGGGGCGATCTCGCCCGACGGGCGAAGGTGAAGACGCCGTTCGAGCACATGGTCTCGACCATGCGTGCGCTCGAAGTGAGCATCGACGGCCGCAACCTTCCCTCACGCATGAGCTCGATGGGCCAACACTTCTTTGATCGCGACGAGCCGGACGGCTGGCCCGAGCGCGGTGATCGGTGGATCGGTACGACGAGCCTCCTCGAGCGGGTGAACTTCATCCGGGAGGTCGCTGAAAACTCTTCGAATGCGTACACCTGGCAGCCACTTCCGTTCATTCAGGCTGCGGGTGCAGTGAGTGCCTCCGAGATCATCGATCTCTTTGATGAGCTTCTCTTCCAGGGCACATTGAACGGCGCCGAGCGGCTGCTCTTGCTCCGCTTCGCCGAAGTGCAACCGAATGGCTCGATCTTGCCGTTCGATCCCGCCGCCGGCGACTACGAGGCGCGGGTCGAACTCTTGGTCGGGATGATAATGAGCATGCCTCGCTGGTGCTTCCAATGAAGGGACGAACCGTGATCGACCGACGCAAATTCCTGCTTCGCAGTCTGGCGGCCGGGGTTGGACTCGGCATCGGGGGCGCGGCGACCCCGGAGTGGTTTACGCGCCGCGTTCTCGCCGGCGGCACTCCGACCAACGCCAAATTGATCACCATCTTTCTGCGCGGCGGAAACGATTCGGTGAACACCGTGATCCCCCGGGGGGACAGCTTCTATTCCGCCGCGAACCGGCCGAACCTGTTCATCGCCGAGGCGGATGCGATCAACACCGGCAACGGCTTCGCGCAGCTGCACCCGTCTCTGAATCCGATGATGGAAGTGTTCAATCACACTTCGCTCAACGGAGTCGCGGGGCCCGGCAACCTCGCGGTCGTCCAGCGGGTCGGGTACCAAAACCTGACGCGCAGTCACTTCAGCGGCCAGCTGTTCTGGGAGACCGGGAAGCCGGGTGAGGACACGTGCCGCGAGGGAATGCTCTACCGGAAGCTCGCCGCCAATCTCGATCTCGGCGTCGAGCCGCTGGTCGCGGCCGCGGTCGATTCCAGCCTCCCGATTGCGTTCCAGGGGGAGATTCCTGTTCCGGCGTTCCCGAGCAGTGACGACTACGCGTTCCCCGGCACGCCCGAGGATATTGCCCACTTCCTCGGCGACTTGCCGACGACTCCGGGTGGTACGGACGGCAATGGCTTCTACGGTCTCTACGGAGGCCCCGAAGATGCGCCGGGCAAGCCGTACCGCTCGCTCCTTCACGCAACCGGCGTGCAATTGGGGCAGTCGATTGATGTCGTTCAAGACGCGCTCGCCCAAGGTCCGTACACCCCCGAAAACGGGGCGGTGTACCCCGCGGGGACTCTCGGCACCCGTCTGACGGAGGCGGCGATGCTGCTCAAGCGGACCCCGGTGCGGGTCCTCGGTCTCAACCACGGGAGCTTCGATACTCACACCAACCAGGCGGCCGGGCACGCGGGGCTCCTCGGAGACCTCGCACAGGGGATCCAGGCGCTCTCCCGCGATCTCCAAGCCCAATGGGGGGACGTGGTCATCGTGGTCATGAGTGAGTTCGGTCGCACGTCGCTTCAAAATGGCAGCGGCGGCACCGACCACGGCGCCGCGGGCACGATGTTCCTTGCGGGCGGATCGGTCGTCGGTGGGGTCTACAACTGCGACTCGACCACCTGGGCCGACGGCGATTTGTTGTCGGACAACAACCGCTACGTCGCACACCGCAGTGATTTCCGCTCGATCTTCGGCGAGCTGTTCACCGGGCACTTCGGCGATAACCAGGCGCTGGTCGATCAAATTATCCCAGGGTACTCGGCGGCGGCCCTCGCCGATCCGACCGGCTTTGCCCCCTTGGGACTGTTCGTCTAAGAGCTCACATTTGCGCGAGTGAAACGAGGTTGCGCGAGCCCACTGGGGCCTCGCGCAGCCTCGTTTCTATTGGCGGGAGACCGCTCTCTCTCTGGGTCGAGTGCCCGACAGTTGGACGATGTGTGCCACGAGTCCCATTTCTGGGCTCGGAGCATCGCTCTGACCGCCACTTTTGCCGGGCACGAATTCTGCTTCTGTCGGGAGACACGCTTGTTCATCCCCCCCGATCGAGGAGCCTTATGCGGACCCCGTGCCTCTCCCACGTACTTAGCTTTCTGGTCGTGCTCCTTCTGGTGGGGACCACAGACGCCCAGGTCGATGAACTCGCGAAACTCGTCTCCCCGACCGCCGATTCCGGAGAGCAAGCCGGAGAATCCGTGAGTCTCTCCGGTGACTTCGCCGCGGTGGGGCTGCCCCACAACGACCTCCTCGGTCGCGAAGCGGGAAGCGTCGATCTCTACCAATTCGATGGCACGGGCTGGGTCCATGCCACGACCCTGACCGCATCGGATGGGGCGGCGGGCGATCTCTTCGGGATCAGCCTCGAGCTCCGCGGAGATCGCTTGGTCGTCGGGGCCACGCGCGCCTCGAGCCCCCGGGGAGCGGCCTACGTCTTTCACTACGATGGAACCGACTGGCAGGAAGAGGCCATTCTCGCCGCAGACGTCGCGACCGACACTGTCTTCTTCGGGCGCTCCGTGAGTCTCGATGGCGACACCATCGCGGTGTCGGCACTGGGAGACTTGATCGGCTCGGTCTACATTTTTCGATTTAATGGCGCGACTTGGCTCGAGGAGCAGGTCCTCGATGCCCCCGCAAGATTCGACGGCGAAATCAGCGTGCGAGGCGGCGTGCTCGCGGCGGGGAGCGATGTGTACGACAGCGTCGCGGTCAACGCCGGGGCGGTGTTCCTGTTTCGCTTCGACGGAACGAGCTGGATCGAAGAGCAGCTGATCGCACCCCTAGAACTCGATGACGTGGACCGCTTCGGGCGCAGCCTCGCCCTCGATGATTCGGGGGAGACCCTCGTAGTCGGTGCCTGGTTTGACGACGACTATTCGACCAACTCGGGAGCCGCGTACGTCTTTCGCTACGACGGGTCGACGTGGGTCTTGGAGCAGAAGCTCACTGACCCTCTGACCCGATCGGACGATCGCCTCGGGTCATCGGTTGCCATCGATGGAGATCTGATCGCCCTCGGCGCGCTGTATCACGATGCGTTCGACCGGTTCGGGTTGGAGAAGCTCAACCTGGGAGCGACCTTCCTCTTTCAGTTCGACGGCGCCGCTTGGACGATGGACCAGCGGATCCTCCCTGGTGACGGAGACTCTTCCGACTTCTTCGGCTCCGACGTCGCGGTCGATCTCGGTCGGGTTCTCGTCGGAGCCACCCACGCCGCCAGCCCCGCGGGGACGACGGGAGCCGCGTACATCTTCGCCATCATCGACTGCAACTCAAACGGCATCGCCGACCTGGCCGACATCGCAGGGAGCACTTCCTTCGACTGTGATCTGAACGGCATCCCCGACGAGTGCGACTTCGCCGAGGGAGCGAGTCCCGATCCGCAGCCGCCCGTGTGGACCTCGCTCCCCCCCTCGGTCGTGGTGGGGAACGAGAGCGGATTCTGCGGTGCTTCCGTCAGCTGGGCCCCGCCGACCGCCCTCGACGACTGCTCACCGGTCACCATTCTGGAATCGCACGAGGCGGGGACCTTCTTCCCGTTGGGGATCACCGTGGTGACACTCAGTGCCGCGGATGGAGCGGGAAACCTGATCTCCGCGCAGTTCACGGTCACGGTGGAAGACCATGAGGCTCCGATGATCGACGGTCTTCCCGCCGACATTCTGATCCCCGCCGCGACCGGCACCTGCGGAGCTCCCGTCGACTTCATCCCGCCCACCGCATTGGATCCGTGCACGGGCGCTTCGATCACGATCAGTCATCTCCCCGGGGACCTGTTTCCGACCGGCACCACTGTGGTCACCGCGACCGCGTCGGACGGGGCGGGGAACGTCACGGTGGAGAGTTTCACAGTGACCGTCGTCGACGAGGTGCCCCCGAGCTTCATCACGCGACCGCCGAGCGTCGTGCGCGGGTGCGACCCGGGAGAGGCGTTCGCGACCGTTTCCTGGCTGCCGCCGATCACCGTCGACGATTGCGGGTCGACCCAGCTCGACGGCCCACCCGCGACGGGGCAGTTTCCGATCGGAATGACGGTCCTCGAGTACGGCGCGACCGATCTCGCGGGCAACCGCACGACCATTCAGTTCTCGGTCACGGTGATCGACGTCGAGCCGCCGGTCCTCATCCTCCCCGCCGCGGTGACCCTCTCGATCGACGAGGGCGCATGCCAAGCGCTTCTCACGGAGATCGATTCCACCGCGATCGACAACAGCGGATCTGTGGTCGTCACGAGCTCCCCGACCCTCCCGACGCTCCTCTCTGCAGGCGTGCACTCGATCCTGGTGATCGCAACCGACCCCGCAGGGAACCAAACGACTCAATCGCTGGCTGTCCTAGTGATCGACGCAACCCCTCCGACCCTGACAGTGCCCGTCGATCGAGTCGTGGCCGCCGATCTGGGGGTGTGTGGAGCGTTCGTCACTCTGAACGCGACCGCAGCCGACTGTCAGCCCACCACGGTGACCAACGATCGCACGGGGGGTCCCGACGCGAGTGGCTTCTACCCGGTCGGGTCGACGCTCATCGAGTGGAGCGCCATCGACACGAGCGGGAACGTCACGACCGGCGAAACGACGGTGACCGTGACGACCGACGCCACCGACTGCAACGAGAACGGGATCTCCGACCACTGCGACCTCGCGGCCGGCACGTCACTCGACTCCAATGAGAACGGCGTACTCGACGAGTGCGAGAACTTCTTCGTCCGGGGGGACGCGAGCGGCGACCTCGCCCTCAACATCTCGGATCCGATCGTCGTGCTCATGACGCTCTTCGCCCCCGCGGGGGGCACCAGCTGCCTCGATGCGGCGGACGCGAATGCCGATGGCGCGGTGAACCTTGTCGACGCGATCGCGCTCCTCGCCATCATCTTCGCGGGGGCCGAGCCGCCGCCGGCGCCCTATCCCGCGTGCGGAGTCGTGGCAGTGTCGATCGGTTGCGACCTGTCGGGGTGCATGGCTGAGTAAGCCGCGCCGAGGACGATGGACGAAAAAGAGAGGGCGACGGAGCGTGAAGCTCGGTCGCCCTCTCTTCGGTATGCCCAGGATGTTCTTCACTCGTGGGGTGAATTCGTCGCGATCCGCAACGGACGCTCTGGCCGTCTCTTGAGAGCCGACTCGGAGCGCACTTGCGTATCGGGGAGGGAACGACGAGTTGTCCCTCCCGCCATTCGCCGGACCAGTGTTGCCCGGCCTCGATCTTAGATCATCGAGACGTGGGAGCTGCGCAGCGCCACCGCCTAGCGGTCGCACCCTCGCCGGATCCACTCCACTCGCGCGGCCTCGCGCTCCTCGCCGACGAGCTCACTGAACGTCTCTTCGAGATCGCTCCGCGTCGCCAGCTCCGCTTGCAACTTCGCCCAACGATCATCCGCTAGCCGGCTCGCGACGCGCGTCCTCGTGTCCCAGATGCGAAGCGTCGCGTCATCCCAATTCTCCTCGAATCGTTCAAGCGCGGTCGGCGCGTAGTTCTCTATGGACCCCATGCCGCGAGGTCCGAAAGAGTACCGCCCCTGACCAGAACCGTCGGCTCTTCCCCCAGGCTGCCCTATGGTCCGAAATCGTCCGAAGCACCCCCATGCCCGATCGAGAGAAGTTCTTCCACGGAGCTGAGGCGCACGACACTGAAGGCAGTGTCCAAGCCCACACTTGTTCGCGGTTCGCCGGTACTCACATCTGGATGAAGTATGGCAGCATGATCTCCTGAGTCAGGATCGCCGGTCGTTGCCCTACTCTGCTTCAACGAATGAAACTCTCGCGCGGGATCCCATCCTCGACATCGTCATCCCCTCCGGCTGGCCATCGACCACGAATGAGGAGGTGTA
>CALEHF010000469.1 GCA_937876125.1 uncultured bacterium | reverse complement strand
CGTCGAGGAATGCTCGACGCTCTTCGCCGGATCCGCGCAGTCGGCCGAGCGCGGCTCCAACCATGCGACGTCCCGCGAGCCAGAGAAGTGCGACGATGAGCGCTTCGGCAAACGGGATGGCGAGGAGCGGCGAGCTCCAGCCGATCGCCGGCGGCAAGAAGGTCCCGAAGAACAGCCCGCCGACGACGAAAACACCGAGTTCTTTCCGACGCCGCGCTCGATCGAGGAGGAAGCAGAGGAGCAGAGTCGCGCCGAAGATGAATCGGCTGCGGCCGCGCGCTCCGTGGAAGTCGCGCAATTCGAGGTCGATCTCTGGGGCGCCACCGAACTTCGCGAGGCGAATCCACGTGCCCGATGGCAGGAGCAGCGGGCTGACCGCGAGCTCGGAGGCGCTGAAGGGGTCGTCGCTTCTCTTCTGGACCAGGTTCGAGTTTTGGTTCTCTGACCGATCGACGATCGCACCCGCGGCTTCCTCAGGGGTCAGGGGGACGGGACCATCGGGTCGCCGCGTCGCCTGTGGCGCGCGAGCGAAGACCGAGAAGCGCGGAAGTCTGCCGTGGAGGAGCGCGCCGAAGAAGCTGCGCGCGAAGTAGTCACGCCCGCCGCGGGCCGCTTCTCCCTCGGTCGGGATCAAGTTTCCGCCGCGCCCCGCGCGCGCACTCCACTCGGGGGGGTGGTAGACGACCCAAGTGGTCTCGGCCACCGGGACCTCGACCAATCGAATCCCCGATTCTTGCCAGCGCGCGTCGGTCCCGAAGGTGCCGAAGCCGCCGGGACGAGTCTGCTCGGTGAGGATCGTCAGTCGGGCGTGGGAGCGGGGGGGGAGCGGGATCGCGATCCGCTGGAAGCCGGCGGGAACGCCGGCTTGGTCCGCGCGCACGTGGCGGATCGGTGCGCCGTCGATGGTCACCGCCTCGAGTCGCGAGGTCTCCGGAATGTCGACGCGCAATGTCTGCTCTCGCGCGGAGGAGAGCAGGATCGAGGCGAAGGTGCGACTCGACCGATCGCTCCCGAGTACCGTCTTCAGCTCGAGGGTTCGCGCGAGTTGCGTGATCACCGGCGCGCGGGCGTGCACGGTGGTCGTGAACGTCCCGACGCTCCCGCTCTGGCGATGCCGGAACGCTTCCAACAGTCGCCCGCCGCTCCACGGTTCGGCGAAGTCGGGGAGGTCGTCGAGCTCGATGCGAGCGAGGCCGGCTCCGGGAGCGATCGCCACTTCCACCGAGCCTTGGCTCTCGACCGCGAGGTACCGCGGTCCACCAAACTGATTGCCGAGGCCGATCTCGGGGAACGGCACTTCGGTTCCGGGCGTGGCGGAGACTTCGTACTCGATTCTGATTTGCCGCGAGCCGGTCCACGGCCGCACGAAGCGCACCACTTGGCGCCCCCGGGTTGGATCTGAATCGACTTCACGGATGCCGTCGCCGAGGACGTGCACCGCGTGATCGGCGGGGAGCGGTGGGTGCTCGATCGTCACCGTGTCGATGGCGTGGGCGAGCACCACGACTTGCAAGTCGGTGCGAATCCGTACCGCGTGGGAATCACCCGTGGCTCCCACCACCCGTTCGGCGGCCAGGAGGTGAGTGACCGAACGCACTTCTCCTTGCGGGGGCAGGCGGCGCGCGGTGTAGGCGACCGAAGGGGTCGCCGAGACGCTGGACACTGCGACCACCAATCGCGCGGCGAGAGTGGGGAGCCCCACTCCGGCGGGAGACTGCAGCAATGTGCTGAGCTCTTCCGGTGGAATCGTGCGCCACCCGTCGAACGCGCTCTCCGACAGCACCAAGACGTCGGACAGGATCAAGCCGAGGTCGCTGCGTTCGAGGATCGCCCCGCGCGGCACGGGGAGCGGGAACGCGACCGCGCGCGCCTCGGTGGTGATCACCCCCGGTCGCTCGATCGGGTCGAGAACCACGTGGGCTGTGAAGGGGCGTGTGCGGTCGAGGGTGCGGCCGGGGATGATGCGCACCTGGCGGACCCCGTCGCGGACCACTTCCTCGAGGCGGAAAGGAATCGCACCGTCGAGCGTGCGCAGGTCGAGGAGGCGCCAGTCGAGGGGGACGTCGAGCGCGAGCTCCGAAACGCGCCCGCTCATCACGCGCCATTCGAGCACGCCGTGCAGCCGACGCCGCTCGAGGTCTTCGTGGGCGAGGTAGGTCTGACGCACGGTGAGGACGGTGGGGTCTTCGGTGATCACCGCGACTGCGCGCGCAGGTTCGCGAGTGAACGTGCTCTGGGCGATCGGCGGCTCGCTGGCGGTCTCGGTCGGGCCCGCACGGCGTGGGAAGTCGCGGATCTGTTCTCCGAGGGATGGATCGATCGCTTTGAAGCCGGTGCTCTCCGTGATCTCCACCCGCTCCGCGGCGGAAGCGAAGATCGAAATGACCCCGCGATTGCCGGTCGCGTTCTCGAGTCGAGGAGGAGCCCAGGCGATTGTCCCGTCGGTCGCGGCCACGGCGCCATCGAAGACGAGCGTCACGAATCCGCGGGTCGGTTCTCGGAGCGTCACTTCGATGCCACCCTCGAACGGAGTCCAGGCGTGGAGAAGTGCCCCCTTCACGCCGTCCACGGTCAACTCCGGCGGGAACGTGAAGCGAAGCGTGCTCGTCCGTCGACGGGAAACTTCGACTTGTGAGAGGCAGACGAAGCGCGGGTCTTCTCGCCGCGCGAGAACCGACATGCGGTGCGTGGCGGCGAGGAGGAGCGGGTTCTCTTCGAGGGTGCGCTCGCGCTGCCAGCCGAGGCGGAAATGGTCGCTCGAACCGAGCGATACCGTGAAGGTGGTCGTGGGGATGCCATCGTCGGCGGTCTCGATGGCGAGGACGCCACCGGCCGCAGTTCCCTGGGAGAGGCCGGGCACGGTCATCGAGAAGGAACCCGACGCAGCGGGGATCACGCGCGCCTCGAGGGTCGAGCCATCGTCGCCTTCGCCGATCGCCGCGGTCGAGGTGACGCGCACGACGTGGCGCCCTCGGCCGCGAAGCAGCAGGTCGGCGCGATCGCCATCGCGCACCACCCAGCCGGGGGCGTCATCGACGGTGATCGAGCCGAGATGCGGAACCAAGGTTCCGAGCGGGCAGCGGACCCACCCTTCACCGGTCACGAGGATCGTGAGCGTCCCTTCGATCTGTACCCGTTCGCCGACCGGAGTGCCGACGTAGCTCCCGCCGAGCACCGAGGCGGCGATCGGGGGGAGGACCGGTTCCTCCTTCAGAGGGACAAGGAAGGCGGCGCGGACCAGGGCCCGGTACTCCTCGAGATCGATGACGATTCCGTCGGGGGAGTTGCCGGCGATCTTCCGGAATTCGTCGTAGGGGATGTAGAGCTCCCGGAGACGACCGCGCTCTTCACCGGTCTGCTCTGCGACCAAGCTGGTCGTGACAGGTCCAACACAGACGAGCGCGAGCAAGAGCGCAGCGCCGAGGAGGCGAAGCGCTGCGCGCGGAGCCCGCGGTCGCTTTCGGGATCGAAACTCTGGGAAGGAAAGAGCGTGCTTCACGATCCCTCCTTCTTCGGTGCGTCATCGGAACCCGAGCCCTCGCCTGCGTCTCCCGCGTCGCCGCCGGGCTTTGCGCTGTCGTTGGTGCCGCTGTCGCCGGTGGCACTGGGGTCTGCTTCAGCGGGACTCGCGTCACCCATCGCTTCGGCCCTCCCCTTTCTTCCCTTCCGACGCTTCTTCTCCTTCTTCGGAGCGTCCGCCTGCTCGAGGAACGGGTCGGGGGCGAGCGCCCACCGCTCGGCGCGGTAACTCTTCCACCGCTCCCGCCCGGTGCGAAGCAAAAGGAACGCGCAGATGAGGATCACGCCGCCGAACACCGACGCGGCGAAGGATGCTGCGGGACCTTGAGAGAACCAGAGATAGGTCAGCGCGAGGAAGAGGAGCATCATCGCCGCGGTCGATTTCGATCGTGCGCGACGCTCGACGACCACCCAGGTCGCCAAGGCAGCGCCGACGAACAACATGAAGTCGAGAAAACTGAAGAAGGTCTTCCCGTAGAAGCGGAAACGCAGCGTCCCGGTGGGGGAGAGCGTTTGGAGGCGTTCGTGGATCTTCCCCTCGGTCGGCAGTTCGATCGTCACCAGGCCGGCACTCGATCGCTCGCGTCCATCGGAGCGGGTCGGTGCGGTACGGGGAGCGGTGGCTAGGCCGAGCAGCCCTTTGAAGTGCTCCCAATTGCCGGGTGCGTTGGGTCCCCGGCGGTGCAGGTTGCCTCCCCAACCGAGGTACTGGAAATCGGCGGGGAGATAGAGGTCGAGTTCGATTTCGTGGACCGGCATGTCTGCGAGGACCTGCGGCGTCTCGATGCGCACGAGCCCTCCCGACCCCATCGCGCCGCCATTCAGTAGCTGTTGGTAGCCGACGACGACCGGGAACGTGCCGGCGGGCCCCGCCGAGCGCGGGATCTCGATCAGAGTGCCGCTTCCCTCGGTACGCTTCTTGGCGGTCTGTTTGCTCCCATTCACCGTGAGGGTGAGGAGGTCGGAACCGGGGGGGAGCCCGAGTTCGAGGAACTGCCGATCGCTGTTCTGGACCCAGAGAATCATCTCGGTGAACACCTTGCGCTCCTCCGAGACGACACTGCGCAGATGCATCAGAGACACCACCGCGGTCGCGAGAGTCTCGTGGTCGTAGCGCGTGAGATCGATGGCGATCGACGGGTTCGCGGTGAAGTAGCGGTATGCGCTCGCGATCCGCCCGCGTCTGAGCTTGTCGGGGAGATCCCCCGCATCGATCCCCTCCATGTCGACCACCTGGGCGCCGACTTCGAGAGTGCCCTCCTTGCGGATGGCGACGAACCCTTGCGTGCCGCGCGTGCCGACCGCCTCGATCAGCGGGATCTCGACCGTGCGCGGTGTGCCCGCGACCAACTCGGGGAGCGCGATCGCGTGGTGGATCGTCACCGTCAAGCTGCCGAGGGCCGGCGGCTGCAGTCCGACCTCCCACGTGGTGAGGCCGTTCTCGGTCCCCAGTTTCCGGACCTGGGTCTTCTGCTTCGCCTCGACCGACAGTGAATCATCGAGGGAGCTCGGCGCGCGAAAGCGAATCGAATCGACCGCGGCGTACAGGATCTCGTAGTCGAGAAGGTGGGTGATCCGCACTTCGCCGTCGCTGACGTCGACCAGGTGTTGGGCGAGCAGGTCGATCTCGGTGCGGCGCTCTGACAAGGTGAGCTCGGCGGAGGCGGGGTGCTTGCGGTAGCGGAACGCGCGGGGGATCGACGTGTCGGCGCGCAACTGCCCGAGAATTCCGGTGCGGAACAGTTCTTCGACGTCGGTATCGGTGAGCTCGGTGGTCGCGGTTGTGATCACTTCGAAGGCGCGCGGCGCGCTGATGCCGAGGATCCCGCGATCCTGCTCGCTCCCGATGACGATCGGAGCCGTGACGGTTTGTTTGCCCGCCCGAGCGCTCCCCTCGCGTACGAAGTGGAACGGAAGACGGAATGCGCCGAGCGCGCGCGACCGCAAGCTCACTTGAACGGTGCGGCCATCGTCTCCGTCGGTGACCTGGAATTGCTCGATGACGCTCGGGTCACCGATCGACTCCACGTCCCAGCCGCTCGGGATCAGGAGCGAGAGTTGGAAGAGGCCGGCGCGGGTGATCGTCGCATCGACCCAACCGATCCAGTGGTCCTCGTTCGTGCCGAGTGTGATGACCGAGACCGTTTCCGAGCGCACTTGCGGCTCGATCTTCTCGACTTCGAGGGCGAGCGAGACGGGGGCCTCGAGGTAGCTGTAGCCGGTGCGCCCGGCGGCGCGCAGGCTCTCTGGAATCTCTTCCGGGTCGAGCTGACTGAGACGCTCGCGCGCCGCGACCCGCACCCGGAGCGCCGTGTCATGCTCGAACGCGACCGTTCCCGACTCACGCTGCACGTCGAGGGCACTCGGAAAGGGGACTGCGATCGTCGGCGGAGTGCCGTCGAGGATCCGCTCGAACTCGATGTGCAGAAGGTACCCATCGCTCACGGCAGAGTGGAGCGTGACAGTGAGCACCCCGTTCTCCGGGCGCCACTCCTTCAGGTTCTCTCCTTCGACCGAGAACAGCTCCATGTCGGCGGGGAGTGCGATGCGGAAGGTGTCGACCTCTCCGCGTACGACGGCGAACTCGAACTTCGACGCGAGGCGCAGAACCCGTTCGTCGAGAGATGCGAGCGCGATCTGGTGCGCGGAAACGATCGCGCCGCCATCCGCCGCACGTCCCGCGGGGGGCATCCACGCGATCGACACGAAGCCGGTGTCGCCGAGGAATGCGTGCACGTCGGTCGCCCCGTCGACGCTCGTCGTGTCGGTCGCCGAGAGGAGCGGTTCGACATCGACGCGAAGATCTTCCTCAGGAATCGACAGGTCGAGCTGGGAAACTGCGACCGAGGGGATCGCGAAACGGAGGCTCTTGCGTCCCGGCTGCTCGACCACGGGCACCGAGAAGACCAGTTCGACTTCGTACGTGCCGGGGTGAGAGAGGAACAGTGTGTAGGTGCCGTTCTTCGTGACGAACAACGCGTCGGGGCTCTCGACGCCGTTCGCGGAGATGAGCGCCGATTCGAGGGAGAGCGATCCGAGTGCGAACGGCGTCTCGGTCCAGCCGGAGGCGAGCGCTTCGACCGAATAGCGCGCGGTGAAGCGCGCGGACCCGCCGGTCACTCTGCCCTGGTACACGCCGCCCCGGATCACGGTCGGCGAGGGAGGGGCCTCCACCACCTCCGGCACACGACCCTCCGCCTTCCGCCACAACTCGAGAAACTCGTCGTAGGGGAGAAAGATCCCGCGGTCCGCGGCTTCGAAGACCTCTTGGAGTTCTTCGAAGGGGACGTAGTAGACCTTCTCCCGGATGGCGGGGGTTTGCTCCTTCGCTGCGGGAGACGCGGAGTCCTTCGCCGCGGCCGGAGCGATCCCCACCCCTTGGAGAGCGCCGGCGACGACGGGGAGAACGGCAGCCGTGTTCGGCTCCTCCGGCTCAGGTTCAGCCGTCTCCACTACAGCCGGCTCTACCGCAGGCGGCGGGGCCGGGGGCGGATCTCCCGACTCTTGCGCAAACGCGGTCACGGAAAGGAAACAGGCGAGCGCCAGCGCGCAGCCGACGGAAACGAATCGGGGGATCACCGCTGTCATCGGTTGTCCAATCACTCAGGCCACTCTTCGAGGCTCGCTCGGCGCGCCTGTACGGTCATGTCGATGAGCGCGCGCACCTCGGGGGTACTCCGCGCGGAGGGGGAGAGTCGGTTCAATTGATCGAGCACGTCCGAGAACGTGCCCGAGCGTGCGAAGTAGCTGCCGCGAAGAAGCTCTGCGAGCTCGGCGACGGAAGAGAGCAACCGAAAGCGCGCGCTCGTGTGGGCAAACTTGGTCGCGACGATTCCGGGGGGGATCGGGAAGTCGAGTTCTTCGACCCGCCCGAGCGTGGTGTCGTGGTAGCGGAGAAAGACCCGTCCGAGCGCGCCTGCGCTCGCCGGGCGGCGGACCACTTCGTAGATCGCGGTGACGGTCGAGCCGGGGCCGACCTCTCCCGCGTCGATCGTGTCGTTTCGGAAGTCTTTGTCGGCGACGTCGCGGTTCTCGTAGCCGAGCAGGCGATACTGCGACACGACCTCGGGGTCGAACTCGACCTGGATCTTCGCGTCGCGGGCGAGCACCGACAGCGCGGCGGGAAGGTTGTCCTTGAACAGGCGCGCGGCGTCTGCGGCACTGTCGACGTAGGCGTAGTTGCCGTTTCCTTGGTTCGCGAGCTTCTCGAGGAACGCGTCGTCGTAGCGCTCCTGCCCGAACCCGACCACTGACAGGTAGATTCCGCGATCGGCGTAGATGCGCACCTTCTTCAAGATGTCATCCGCGCTGCGGGCCCCGCTCGTCGCGACCCCGTCGCTGCAGAGGACCACGCGGCTCACCGCGCGCGCGTGCGTCGATTCGTCCGCGATCCGGTACGCGAGATCGAGCCCCGCCTCGACGTTGGTGCTCCCCAAGGGGGTGAGCCCGTCGACCGCGTCGAGAATCCGATCGCTCTCTCGCGCCGAGGTGTGGGGGAGAACGAGGTACGGCTGAGTGCCGTAGGCGATGATGCCGACGCGGTCGTCGGACTCGAGATTGGCGAGCAGGGTCGCGAGGGCGGTGCGCACCGCTTCGAGGCGCGCGCCGAGTTCCATCGAGCCTGAAGTGTCTATGGCAAAGGTCAGGATGACCGGGCGGCGCTCCGCCGGAGCGAGGTCGCGCGCCTTCACGGTGATTTGCAGCTGCTCGACGGGGGCTCCAGAAGTGGCGTGACCACCGAAGGGAGACGGGCCCCCTTCGCAGAAGACGCTGAACGCCTGATGGGGATCCGCCGCGCGGCTGTCGGGGAACGCGTTCACGAACTCTTCGGTGCGCACGGTCGAGGGATCCACCCGTTGACCCGAGGCGAGCATCGCCTGGGTGCGGGTGAAACTCGCGGTGTCGACGTCCATGGCGAACGTCGATTGCGCGTCGCGCTCGGTTTCGACGAAGGGATTCACGCCGTAGGTCGCGCGGAAGCCGTCGCGGCCGAGCCCTTCGTCTCCCGCTTCCGGCGCGGGGATCTCGAGGGGGTTTGCGAAGAAGCGCCCGCGGTCGAGGTTGGCGTCGATGGTTTGGTAGTAGCGGAAGGCGCGGAGGGTGCGCTCGTGGTTGCTTTCGAGGGCACGGATTCTCGACTGGGCTTGTTTGACCTGGTCTCTCAGATTGCCGTTCGTATCCTGCACGTCGATGGTCTGCGACTTGCGAAGTCCGTTCTCCCGATCGATCTCTCTTTGGAGGATCTCAATTCTCTGGTTCGCTTGGTCGAGAAGCCCCTGGGCGATCGCCTTGTCTCGACCGGTTTGGTAGACCTCGCCGTACCACTCTTCTTCCAACTCCGAGATCTCCTGGGCGAGCCGGGTCTGCTCCTGCCGCTCGAGCAACTCCTCCTCTTCGCCGTCGTCGTCACCCCACTCGCCAAGAGCGGCACCGCGAGAGCTCGTCGAGGGAGCCCTTTTCTCGGAGGCGGCGATGGCATCTTCGTCGGTGCCGTAGGAGTCGAGACCTCTCTTCTTCGAGGCACCCTCCTCACGCTTTTCGTCGTCTTGGCGCGCATTCTCGGGTCCTACGTCGCGGGGACCCGCGAAGAACGTCGTATCATCCAGTGGGAGTGCACTCGCGCCTTTGGGGGGCGAGACGTTCTGACGCTGCGCGAGGCCGCGGAACATCGCCGGGGAATTTGAGGGGCGCCCGGTGTCGGTTGGATCGGCCTGGGAGATCGGATCTCTGGTGCGCGTTTCGCTTAAAAAATTATCTGAGAGGTTCTTCTGAAGAGTGAAGCCGCTGTCGACACCTCCCACGCGGCGACTTTCTAGGGATCTGAGCTGGCTGCCGGAGATGGCGTCGCTCCTCAAGCCGAGAACGACATCGCTCTTGGCAAGCTCCTCGTTCACTTTCTTCAACTCGTTCTGCCGCTGGAACTCCGACTGCGGAGCATTGGACTTCGACCGCCGCCCGCGGTTCTGGGGAGTCCCCCTGGAGCGAGGCTTCTGGGCAACGTCGGCTTCCATGGTGCGCTCGCCGGTTTCGAGACCGAGATCGTCGTCAAAGACTCCGCCGACGAGCCCAAAAAATTGCATTTCGCGCACCGGCGTCTCGACACCGCCGATCGGCGCCGATTGACTGGGCGGGTGAGCGGTTCCTGCTTGGTCGACTTTCGACTTCTGATCGAAAATTTGGACCGTGTCGAGAGCGGTGAGATGCCGCTCGTCGCTTCCCCCGACGCTTAGGAAGTTCATCCCCGGCGCATTGGAGTTACTCTCTCGCGGAAGGTCGATAAAGGCGGTCGTGTTGCCGCTGGGATCGGCGAACTTGAATCGATCGAAGCCCTGGATCTCTCCGGCCTTGCCCAGCGCGGTGGTTCCGGCCGGTGCATCGACAGTCACCCGACCGACGAACGCGTTCTTGTTCGCAAAGTCTTTGCCGCCCGTCTCTAAGTCGTTCAGGGTGACTCCCGTGGTAGCCTCGAAAGCTGCCGCCAACACGGGAGCGGGGAACTGGGGCGACGGAGCTGCGGGGGCATTGAAGCGTCCGAGTTTCTGGTTGTCGCCGAACGCGCGCACTCCCTCGATCGCCTGGTCGGAGAGCACCTCCAAGGACTCCTCTGGGTCCGTCGCAGTCCCATAGGCCCACCCATCTGCCGCGACGTTCTCCTCCTTCTTGGGCGCTGCCCGCGCACCCCATCTTGATGGGGCGGATCGCAAGGTGTCTGGATCGAATGCCTTCTCAGACTCTGACTCATCTTCGTAAAAATAGTCGAGCTCCGTGCCGCCGACCAGGTCGACGCCCTCCTTGAATTCAACTGCGTTCGTCTGAGGGCGGACCATGCTCGCGCTCCTGCGCGCGTTCATCACTTGAGGCCGCAACAAGTACGGAACCACCCCGAACAAGAGCACCGCCGCCGCAGCCGCCGCGCCCCAACGCACCATCTTGCGCACGTTTGTCGACTGTCTTCTGCCCCGCCCCGCCGCGATCACCCGCTCCAACCGATGCGCCTCGAAGGAGTACGCACTCGATTCCCCTTCGGCGGGCTCCCCCTCTCCTTCTCGGAGTTCGAGCGCGTCCTTCAAGAGCGCGCGTGTCGAGCTCAGCTCATCGAACTCCTGTCGGCACTCGGCGCACGCTTCGAGGTGCTCCTCGACTTCGGCCCGACCCTCATCGGTGAGGTTGTCGAAGAGGTACGCGGTGATCAGATACCGAAGGTGCCCGTCGCCGTTGGGCGTCGTTTCACCGTTCGGATGACGGCCGGGGGAATCATGGTTCGGTTCGTGAGTCGTGTTCATGCGTCCTTCTCTCCGAGCGTTGCGAGTCGCGTCGAGAGGTCTCTCATGGTGCGATGCAAAATGAATCCAACGTTGGTGGGGGAGAGCCCGATGATTTCGGCGATCTCCCGATAACTCTTGCCCGCCTCGATGCGAAGGAGCAGCACTTCCTTCTGACGAGGGGGGAGCGCGTCGATGGCGGCGCGGGTCTTCGTCCGCCGTTCATCTCGCTCGAGTGGGGAAGTGGTGCTCGCCAGTTCGGTCGCGGCGAGCTCTCGGGTGCGGGTCGGGGCAGAGGCTTCGGTGTGGCGCCGGCGTCGGGTCTCTTTTCTGAGGTGATCGACGCTGCGGTTGCGCGCCACGCGCAGAAGCCAGTTTTGGCAGTTGTCGACGTTCAGAAGCCGTTTCGGATGGCGCGCGGCTTCGAGAAAGGTCTCTTGGACGACATCCTGTGCGGCATCGGCATCTCCGAGGAGACGAGCGACGAACCGGAGGAGCGAATCCTGGTAGCGCGCGAGGAGCGTACCGAGCGAATCGGCATCGCGCGCCTCGACGTACGCGAGAAGGAGCTCCCTGTCGGTCATCCGCTACCACCGGTCTCACTGGGTGAATCGACTGTACGAGTGACGACCCGGGTCCTCGTGCGCTGCAGACACGAGACCCATCCCCCACACTCTGGTTCCACCTAGAAGTCGTCGCTCGACACGATCTATGAGCGGCAACCAGGAAGAAATCCCCAAGTCGCGGGCTGGGAAGAGCTTAGCCCACGCTTCCGCACTTTCGTCTTCGGCGTTCCTCGCGGTCCCGTGCAGCGACTTCTCGAGGATCTTCCCGGGAAGTCTCGGCGGCCTCCCCAGAAGCGGGAATCGATAGATCTTGCCCCTCACGCTGCAGATCAGGACTGAGTGCGCCCCCGCCCCGCATCCCTCCTCGTGGTAGAAGACTCGGTGGAACCGCAAGGAGGAGCAACGCTGCAATCGGCGTTGAGGGGCCGAAACAAATCTAGGGGAGAGGGGGGCATCGATGAAGGTCAGAGCCGAAACACGCCACGACCATGAACCGGTGCACGCCCTGAACGCTGCCGCGTTCGAAAGCGATGCCGAGGCGGATCTCGTCGACACGCTCCGCACCGAAGCGAACCCCGTGATCTCACTCGTCGCCGAAGTCGATGGCGCCGCGGTCGGGCACATCCTCTTCTCTCCCGTGACGCTTACCGGACACGAAGATCGCCTCTGGCTCGCTCTAGCCCCCATGGCGGTCCGACCGGAGGTTCAGCGGCGAGGGATCGGTTCCGCCCTCGTGCGCGCCGGCCTGGAACGATGTCGAGAACTCAGTGCGGCTGCCGTGGTGGTGCTCGGGCACCCTAGGTTTTACCCCAAGTTTGGGTTCGTCCCGTCGACCCGCTATGCCATTCGATCCGACTACAACGTTCCCGAAGAGGTGTTCATGATCCTAGAACTCGAGGAGGGTGCCCTCACGGGGGTCTCGGGCACGGTGAAGTATCACCCGGCGTTCGCTGACTTGTCCTAGGGCTAGCCTTCGCACGAAAACGCCCGCCGTCTTTTGGAGGGCGGGCGTTCGCACGGGGGATCGAAATCGTTCGAGAGCCGACTACCCCTTCTTGACGTGAACCCCACTCGCGTTCACGACCATCAGGCCCTCGTCGTTCTTTTCGGTGACCACTCCGACGACGGTGATCGTGACCAACTCTTCGATGCCGCCTTGCCCCTTGAGACTGAGCGCGAGGGGTTTGCCGTCGTCGCCGACGATCTGGACCGTTGCGCTGTTCGCGGTTTTGCTCTCGCGCGGCTCACAACAGTAGTCCCACGGCGTGGCGCAATCATCGTCTTCAAGGGCATCGCATGCCGCGAGCGACGAGTCGATGACGATCATGGTGGCGCGGCCATCGACGAAGGGGTGCTTGGTTCCGCCCACTCGCGCGACGAAGGTCACTTTGTCCCCCTTCTTTGCACTCTTCTTCACCTCGCCGAGCGGTTTCGCGTCGGCGGGCGCGCTCGAGAGCATGATCCCATCGGGCAGACCCGACGAAACCCCACCTGCGGCCCCGCCCGGCTTCGGAGCGGAGTCCTTCGTGGTACAGCCCGCGAACGCAAAAGTAGCCATCAGTACGCTAAACATGATCAGTCCACGCATGTTGAGTCTCCTTTTCAATCTTTGGAAGTAGAAGCCTAACCGATCGAGATGAGAGTCGTGATCTATTTGAAGATCGGTTCAGCCGCGAAGGGCCTGGCCGACCGGCAATTTCATACAACGGAGGGTTGGAGGAAGCGCTCCCACGATTCCGAGAATGATTCCCGCCGCGATTCCGATCGCGAGCACCGGAGCGTCGACCACGAGGCCAAAGGCTCCCATCGAGAAGCGCACCGCGATCCCGTCGAGGAGCAACTTTCCGACGACTCCCGCGATCAAGGCTCCCGTGGCCGCCACGATGACCGACTCCTGGACGAAGCTCAGAATGATCGCGCGGCGCGGATACCCGAGCACCTGCAGCGTTCCGACCTCGCGTACGCGCGCAGCGAAGGCGGCGACCATGGTGTTCAAGCCGCCGAGAATGCCACCGAGGGCGATGAGAGAGGCGGTCACCAGGACCATCGCGCGGATCGGGGCGTAGAAGCGCGCGAGCGCGCCGTAGTAGTCGACCTCCCGCATCGCGGTCAATTCGAGATCGAGCCGTTGGGCTGCGAGGACCTCCGCGTCGGTAAAATCACCGAGCGCGGGGTCGAGGGTGACGACGACACAGGAGAGGTCATCACGTTGGCCGACCACCTGCAGGTCGGTGAGCGCCATCCAGATCTCCGCGTCCATCACGGTGTGAGGGGCGCGAAAGTGCCCGACGATCGACCACGGCCGCCCGTCGATGAGGAGCGTCTTCCCGAGTGCGAGTCGCGACGCATCGACTCCCAGTTGCCCGCCGACCAAGCCTCCGACCATCAATTCATCCGCGCCGGGGGTCGGAGTGCGGCCCCCGACGATGTGCACTTGGGAATGGACCAGATAGGCGGTCGGGCGCACGCCGCGCACCGGCGTGAGACGCCCCTCAACTTGGCTCTCCTCCGTTCGGATCGCGAGTGCGATGTGCACTTCGGGGGAGACGTAGCGCTCGCCGAGGCGGGTGCGCACGCTCGGGAGGGTGGCGACCACCTCGGCGGCGCGGGTGCTGACTTCCGATCGCTCGACAGATTCCTCCGATCCCGCTCCGAGGAAGATCACGTTCGAGTTCTCTTCGGGGAGGGAGAGGCTCGATCCCATCCCGCGGACGAATGCCGCCGACGCGATGACCAAGAGTACGACCAGAGCGCTCCCGAGGACCGCGAGGACCAGCCGGCCGGGAGAGCGCCCGAGATTGCGCGTCGCGTAGTCGAAGGGGAGCAGTCTCATCGTCTACACCGCCCTGAACGAGGTGGCGATGGGGCGACGCGAGGCGCGGAGCGCAGGCACGAGCCCCGCGCCGAGCCCGAGCGCGACCGACAACAAGAGCCCCGAGAGAACCACGGACGGGTCGGAGGCGATCTCGATGCTGAGGCCCTCCATACCGATCGAGAAGCGCTGTTGGGTGAGGATCAGCGCCCCGATCGCGCCGACGATTCCCCCGAGGAGGCCGAGGATGGTCCCCTCCATCACGATCAGCGTACCGATTTGTCGTGGCACGAAGCCGACCGTCTCGAGGATTGCGTGCTCGCGCACCCGATCGCGCACCGCGAGGACGATGGCGTTCGCGACCAAGGCGAACACCGCCGCGAGCGCGCCCCACCCGAGCCACGACGCGAACCGCACGATCTCGAGGACATCCCCCGCCGCCGCAGCGACGAATGCTTTCTCCGGGCGGGTGCTGGTCGGATCGGAATCGCGAGCGAACTCGGCGTCGATCGATTGCGCGATCGCCTCGAGCTTCTGGGGATCGTCGACCTTCACTTGGAACTGGGTCACTTCGCCACCGGTCCCGCCGCGTTGACTCACTTCTTGGAGGAACGAGAGGTGGGTGTAGGCGACGTTCTCATCCTGGGGTTCCGTGGAGCGGATGATGCCCGCAACCTTGACCGTGATCCCCGCAGCGTCGAGTTGATCCCCTGCGTGAACACCACGACGAATGGCGAGGGCTTCGCCGACCAGGGCAGCGCCGCCATGGTTCCTCCAATCGTCGACCGAGCCTTCGACAAAGGTGAAGCCAGGGACGAAGTGCTCGAGGAAGGCCGCTTCGGGAACACCACGAAAGGTCACCACATCGAGGGAGGCGCGGCAGTTCGACACCTCGATCTTCATCGGTACCGCGCTCAGGACTCCAGGGAGCGCTTCGATCCGATCGCCGTAGTACTGCGGCAAACGGCTGGTGAAGGGGCAGTAGCGATTCTCTCGGTAGACGACGAGGACGGTGTCGTCGGCGGTCACTCGCGTGGCCTGTTCGACCCCCGCGCGCATCGCCTCGACCGCACAGAAGAGGAACATCGCGACCGCCACCCCCGACAGCGTGAGCCCGCTGCGGAGCGGTTGCCGAACGATCTGCTTGCGCACCAGGGGGAAGAGCCGGAAAAGATCACGCATCGCGCTCCCCTCTCCCGTCGCCGGCGCTCTTCACTTCTGCCGCGAGCGCCGGGGGCGCCTCGGAGACGAGCCGCCCCTTTTCGAGGTGGAGGGTCTCCTTCGCGTAGTGGGTCGTCGTCGGGTCGTGAGTGACGATGATCAGCGTCTTCCCCAGCTCCGTGTTCAGGCGTAGGAGGAGCTCGAGGATCGCCTTCGACGAAGCACGGTCGAGGTCGCCGGTCGGTTCGTCGGCCAAGAGGATCGGCGGATCGGTGACGAGGGAGCGCGCGATGGCGACGCGCTGCTCTTGCCCGCCGCTCAGTTGTCGCGGGTAGTGGTCGTGGCGATCCGCGATCCCCGCGAGCTCGAGCGCTTGCGCCACTCGGGCGTGCCGCTCCTTGCGCGAGATCGGCTGGATCAACAGGGGAAGCTCGACGTTCTCGTAGGCGGTCAAGACCGGCACGAGATGGTAAAGCTGGAAGATGTAACCGATGTGTGTCGATCGCCACCGCGCGAGCTTGCTGCGCGACAGCCGCGCAATGTCGGTGCCCTCGACCCGAAGCTCTCCGGCGGTCGGGCGATCGATGCCGGCGATCAGATTGAGGAGCGTGGTCTTCCCGGAGCCGGAAGGACCCATCAATGCGAGGAACGCCCCCGCTTCGATCGACAGGTCGAGCTCATCGAGAGGGATGATCTCGTTGTCGCCGCGCGTGTACTTCTTGGTGAGCTGTCGGCACTCGATGAGGCTCATTCCTCCACCTCTCCGTCGATGGTGACCGAGTCCCCGACGGCGAGGCCGGCGGGTGGGTCGTGGATCAGCCAGTCCCCCGGTTGCAAACCGCTTTCGACTTCGCGCCACCCTTCGATGCGGGTCGAGCCGAGCTCGATCGCGCGCAGCGCGGCGATGCCGCGAGAATGGACACGCTCCTCGACCACCCACACCGACGCGCGATCGCCGGCCGGTTCCAGGAAGAGGCGCTCGGGGGCCAAGATGCGCTCGCGCGCTGCCGTGGTCGCCGCACTCCCCGTCTGGGCGAGAAAGTGAACCCGCGCGAGCATTTCCGGCTTCAAGAGTGCGTTCGGGGCTTCGATGGCAACTTTCACTTCGACCGTGTTCTTCTGGAGATTCGCTTCGTGGACGAGGCGAGTGACGCGCCCCTGGAACTTTTGGTTGGGGAGCGCGGAGACAGAAATTTCGGCTCGCTGTTCGACTCCGACCGCCGCCGCATCGACGAGCGGGATGTCGACGCGCACTTGCAAGTGCGCGGGGTCGTAAATGTGGGCGATGTGCGCGGAGTGGGCGGGCCCCTCGATCTGAATCGGAGAGCCGGGGGCGATGAGACGTGACATTACGATGCCGGCGATCGGCGCGCGCACGATGGTTCGATCGAGCGCCAACTGAGCTTCGTCACGGAGTGCGCTCCCTCGCGCGACCGCTCCCTTCGCCCGGGCGACGTTTGCGCGCGCGACGGCGGTTTCGAGACGTTCGTCGATGGTGCGGGCGAGCGCCTCCTCGGCCGCCGCATGGTCGGCGCGCGCGCGCTCCGCGCGCGCCTCGAGGATCGGAACTTTGGCCCGGAGCGCCATCGCCTCCGCGTGCTTCGCTTCGACCGCGAACGAGAGGCGGCGTACTTCTCCCGCCGAGACCGCACCGGATTCGACCAGCCCCTGTTTCCGTTCGAATTCATCTTTGAGCGCGAGGGCGACCGCGTGGATCTGCATCGCTTCCGGGTCGATCCTCGCGAGGTCTGCATCGCACTCGGCGACCGAGGCCAGGGCGGCGCGCACGGCGCGTCGCAACTCGATCTGCGACTCGAGCCGCTCATCCGCGGCGGAGAGCTCGGCCTCCGCGCGGGCGAGTTCGCCGCCGGCGATAGTGAGGTCGGCCTCCCGAGCGGCGAGAGCGATCTTCGCGTCGGCGTCGATGAGGTGGGCAACCGGCTCACCTTTCTCGACCCGTTGCCCTTCGAGAACATTGACGGTCGCGATCGTGCCGCTCGTCAAGGCGGTCGCGTAGTACGGGTAGGGATCGGGCTCGATCCAGCCGGTGGCAGTGATGCTAGAGCTGCCGACGGATCCCTCGACCATCTTCACCATGACCGGGACCACTCGGACCGGAGCGCCAGGGAAGATCGAGCGCCAGGCGGAGCCCACGAGGAGTCCGAGCACCAGGAGGACCAGAGTCACGGGCAGAACCACCCGCGTGACGAGTCGAAAGCGCGGTGGCGCCATGGTGCTCTCTCGAGCGCCCCCCTCGGAGGCGCCCCTTTCAGAAGCACCTGAGTCGGGGCGATCGAAAAGTCCGGGTTTGTTCATCGCCCCCTCCCTTCGTCTCCGCTATGGGCGAGTGGCGGTGGGTCGGGGAGCACGTCGATCCGATCGACCTCTCCTTGGGTCAGAGGGGCGAACGTTCCCCCCGCGGTGCGCGCGAGCGAGAAGAGCGCTTGGGCTCCCTCGAGGGCGGTTTCGTTGAAGACGCGATCCGCTGCGATCGCGAGCGCTTCGGCATGGATCGCTTCGGGGCGCGATGCTTCACCCGCGGCCGCGGTTTCGGCGATCAGTCGCGCGTGCGCGTGTGCCGCAGGGAGCCAGTGCGCCGTGAGACCGGCGAGTCGCTCGCGAGTCCCGACGACCTGTGCGCGACTCGAGCGCGCTTCGAGGTATCCGTTCCACAGCGCGATCTCCGCCTCGTAGACGAGTGCGGTGCGCTCGGCATCGGCCTTCGCCACCCGGGCACCGCCAAAATCGAAGATCGGCACCTCGAAGGTGAGCCCGGTTTTGATCGCTTCTCGACCGTCAAAGTTGCGTTCGAGGCCCAGGGTGCCGCCGACCGCTCCGAAACGCCCACGCGAGACGACACGCAGTTTGCGGCCTGCGCTTTCTGCCCGTGCGACCGCGGCGGCGACGTCGAGGCGGCGCAGCGCGACCATTCCGATCAGCGCGTGCTCATCGGGGATCTGTACGGAATCGGCGGCGAGGGACGGAAGCGATGTGGGATCGATCTCGGGGCACTCTTCGAGGGTCTCGATCGCGCCGAGCGCTTCGAGCAGCGCGCGTTCATGAAGTGCGAGTGCGGTGCGGCTTTGGATCAACCGATCGGCGGCGTGCGCGAGTTCGACCCGAGCGGCATCCCAGGTGGCACGGCCCGCTTCTCCCGCGTCGACGATCATTCGGATGATCTGGACGTGCTCGGTGAGCAGTTCGACCTCCCGCGTGTCGAGCGCGACCCGCAAACGGCCGTGGTGGACTTGTGCGCACTGGACCGAGACGGTTTCGATCGTGCGGAGCGCTTGGTCGGCCAGTGCCAGCACCTCGGCGCGCAAGCTGGCCTCCGCCGCGGCGACCCGTGCGGGGCGGGTGACCAGAGCGGTTAAAGGAGCCAGGAGTCCGCCTGAGAGTGGCGATCCGCCGCCGCCGTCGAACGGTGTGCCGATCCCGAAGGAGAGGACCGGGTTGGGCAACCGATCATGGGCGACGAGGTCGGCGCGGGCAGCGGCGACTCGAGCGATATCGCGCCTGAGCGTCGGGTGCACCATCAGCGCACGCTCGATCGCCTCGCCGATGGTCAGCGTCCTTCCGAGCGGTCGGGCGGGCGGTGGTTTGCTCCACTCGGAAAGGGCGCCCGATCGCTCGGCGACGACCGCCGCCGCCTGAGCGATCTCCGACGAGGGGTCGAGGGTTCTACACCCAGAGAGAAGGAGTGCGAGAGCTCCAGAGATGAAGAGGGAGCGTCTGATTTGTTGCGTCAGCAAGGGAGAGCCTTCCTTGATCGAAGAGATGCACGTCGACCCCAGGCATTGGATGGCTCGAGAGAGCGATCGGATGCGGGGAACGAAGGATCGCGAAGATCGAGGGAGGGCTAAAAGAGGAGTGCGGAATGGAGGATGGGGATCGAGAGCTCGCTGGTGGGGGGAGGCACATGTCGCCCTCGTTGGGACTCATGAGAGAGCCGCTTCCCGGGAGCGGTCGAGCGCGCGATCCGCACGGCGGGAGCACTCGCGTGAAAGAGTCCGGGGAGAGACTCGGCCCCCGGCAGGTCGCTGCGCGGGTTCACGGTGACCAGAGAGAGGAACGAAACGTCGCAGCAATTGCACGAAGAGCGCTCGGTGGTGATCTTCTGGGTCTCAGAAACCGGCAACCGATCGACCGACTTCTCTGCGCAGCGCGAGCAGCAAGAGCGCTCGGGCTCTGGCGCGGTATCTTGCTCGGGGCAGCAGCTCATGACGAAGCCGTCGGCGCCGGAGACTTGGCAGTGAAAGACCGGTTGCGCAGACACGAGGGTCGGCACCAGTGCGGTTGCCAGAAGTAGGACGTGAAGTGAAGAGCGCATCATGATGACTGTATCGTCCTCAGCGGAAATCGACAAGAGCCCGAAAGTGAAGGAGCCCCTCGTGGTAAGCCCCACCAGAGGGTGGCTGAACGGTCACGGGTGGCCCGGCGATCCCCCCCGGGGAGTTTTACGGGCAGTTCTGCCCCAGATTGCAGCCGAATCCACTCCCGGGGTCGGGATCCTGACCGCAATCGGGGAATGGCGCCGCGGGGGGGGGCCGCCAGCGAAGAGGTACGTGAAGCTCGTGATCATGTCGGCGATGTTGATTTGGCCGTCATCGTTGACCTCGCACGCCTCGCGACAAGGGAAGTCGTTCACCGCCGGATCAAACAGGCGCGCACCGAGGAACAGGGGGTCCGCGATGTCGACGGTGCCATTGGAGTTGCAATCGCCGCGACGCAATTGTGGCTCGAATAAAGTGATCGATCCCGCTCGAGGATTTCAAAGTGAAATGCTCCGTCGGTGACCACCACAGCGGTGACGGGAGGTCATCCCGCTTCCTCGCAAGGGCGTCGGGTCCCTCAAAGGGAGGCGGCTCACTTCGAGGTCGCCATATCTTCGCGTTTCTTTCCTACTGGGTAACCGATGCCTATTCTTTGCCCTCCCCAGCAACTTCAACTGAAAGATCTTCCGAGTTCACTCGAACAACGCGTCCCACCCCATACGAGCGATCGACCGAAAGGCGGGGCTACGACAATGGCTTCAAATCGAAGACCGTTCGATCGTGTCACGCACCTGAGGAACACTGAGCTGGAGTTCTCCGACGCGAGATCGATCTCGCCGATCCCATCGCTCTGATCCGACATCTGTTCCTTTCGGGGGTCCCTCCTGTCGCGCCGTTTCCGGGGTGTGGTTCGCCGGTAGGGCTTCTGAGCTGCCATGACTCAAATTGCCCCAGACCGCCGTCCCGTCGCACGCGCGATCCTTCAGGCTCCGTTTCCGACTCACTCCTTTGGCCGTGTACCTCCTTCCGACACCGATGCTCGAGGCCGCTCTCTCGCGTGTGGCCTCTCGAGTATTGCGCGTTGGGTGGTGGCGGTGAGGGAGTGGTGGCATGCGCACGAGGCGGATCGTCTCGAGCGCCATCGTGATCTTCGCGGTGGTGCTGGTCGGAGTGTGGGGTTGGCTCTCGGGCGCTATGCGCCCGTCGGTTTCTCCAGCATCTCCCGACACACACTTCACAGGGTTTACGGAAGCTGGGCTCACGGGCCCAGAGACGGAATCAGAGACCGGCGAACCAGAGTTCGCGAAGTCAGACCCCACCGATCGAGGGCAGCCCGCCGGCGCCGAAAGTGGCGGCGAGGGCCTCCCGGCTCCGCGCATCACGGGCATGGTGCTCGATCCATTTGGTGCGCCGATTTTCGGTGCCTCGATCACCGCAATCGATGATGCGGCCCATCCCGGCGATCCCTTCGTCGATGATCTCTCCACTCACTCCATGACGGACGACTCGGGAGCGTTTGCTGTCGAGTGCGCTCGGGTCGGCTCCCACCGCGTGATCGTGTTCGCCCTTGGGTTCGCCGAGCAGCGCATCTTCGATACGCGCGCGGGGGATCACCTCGAAGTGTTCCTCTCACCGGGCGCCTCGATTTCGGGGCGGATTTGTTATCCGGACGAGGGTTCAGTCGTGGCGGGAATCGAAGTCCGCGCTGGCGGGCTGAGAACCGAGGCCGATGCCGCTGGACTCTTTCAGATCGATGGCCTCGAACCCGGGACGACGTTCATCTCGACGGAGTCGGCCTGGAACGGTTGGGCGGGTGCGTTCGAGTCGGTCGAGCTGGTCGCGGGAGATGCGATTTGGGTTGATCTCGAACTGCGCCCGGGGGTCACCGTGGTCGGGCGTGTGGTCGATCGGCGCGACTACTCGCCGCTCGCTGGCGCGAAAATCGCCCGGCGCGACGGGCGTGCCCTCGCCATCACAGACGCGCGGGGGCGGTATCAAATCGAAGGATACTCTCGCATCGTCGATCACTCCGATCCGCTCTGCGCCTCACTCCCCGGCTATGGCGAGGAGGTGGGGCACCCGATCGAGCGCGACGAGTCGGTCTATCTGCTCAACTTCGCGCTCGGGCCGACCCTCGTCATCTCGGGGCAGGTCACCGACGGCACGAACCCGGTCGAGCGTGCGATCGTCAGCGTGCGAGCGCGACGGCTGGGGGATCGCCCCGTGGAGTACGCCACCGGCATCACGGTCGCGCCACCGATCGAAGTGGTCAGCGCCGCCGACGGTTCATTCACCGTGCCCGCGATC
>CALEHF010000468.1 GCA_937876125.1 uncultured bacterium | reverse complement strand
GCCACCGAAATCTCAAACCCTCGGTTCGAAAGCAGTTCTCCGACAGCCTCCTAGTGCGGGGCAACAGCCCACGAACGGCCCTCCAACGATCGGGCCGGGTCCGGCGTAAGTAGTCTCTCATCTGACCCCCAACAGCCCTCATGCTTGACTTCCCGGCCGGAGGGCCGAGACTCGGTCCATTCCGCGTCACTTACGTCATCACTGGTTCGTGCCCTCGCACGCGCTTCACGCTATCGAACGGGACCCCACCGGGGCCCCGCAAAGGAGGTTGTTCCTGATGCGCCAGACTCGCTTTTTCGTGCTGCCGTTCGCAGCGCTCGCGATCCTCTCTTCGCCCGCATCGGTTTCCGCGGGATCACCGGTGGCCGCCGACGAAACCAGGGCCGCCGTCTCCAACAAGGCCGCAACCGAAAAGCTGATCGATCTCGGCCAACAGGACAACCACGTCATGGAGGTGCTGCACCAGCTCGTCAACGTCATCGGCTCTCGACTCACCTCGAGCCACAACGACCACGTCGCATGCGAGTGGGCGAAAGAGCAGCTCGAGTCGTTTGGTCTCCAAAACGTCGTGATGGAAGAGGCGGGGGAATTCCCGGTCGCGTTCCATCGCGGTCCGTGGTCAGGGAAAATGACCGAGCCACGTGAGCTCGCCTTCGAGTTCGGAACCCCCGCATGGTCCGCGGGCACTCGCGGCATGGTCACCGGCCCCGCAATGCTGGCTCCAGAGAGTATCGAGGGTGCCGAACAAGCCTCCTTCGCTGGTGCATGGATCCTGATGCCAAGCGCGCGCGGCCGTCGAATGTCCCGCGATGAACGTCAAGAGACGCGTGCGATCCGCACCTGGCTCGGCGAGGCTGGCGTGGCGGGTTTCATCACCTCGACCCGCGACCAATACATCCGAACTCTCGGCAATGCGCGGGTGACTTGGGACGAGCTCCCCACGATCCCGACGATCTATCTGCTCAAAGACCACTACGATGCGGTAGCGAAAGAGATCGACGACGGCGAACACCCGCGACTCCAGTTCGACATTCGCAACCACTTCGAAGAGGGCCCCGCAAAGTACTACAACGTCTACGGTGACATTGTCGGGAGCGAGTTTCCCGATGAGTACGTCGTGATCGGCGGGCACATCGACAGCTGGGATGGCGCGACCGGAACCACCGACAACGGTATGGGCTCGGCGACGACCATCGAGGTCGCGCGCCTCCTCATGGCTGCAGGGGCGAAGCCGCGGCGGACGATTCGGTTCATGCTGTGGAGTGGCGAGGAGCAGGGCCTCCTCGGGTCGAAGTCGTACTGCGACAAGTACCCAGAATTGATGGCCAAGACTTCGGCCTGCCTCGTTTACGACGGGGGTCCGAACGCCGTCGCGAGCCTTCCCACGACCGAAGCGATGCACGCTCAGATGGAGCAAGCGTTCGAGAACGTCGTCGGCCTCCACCCCGAGCTTCCGTTCGAACTGAAGAAGGGCAAGGGGGGCCTGCCCCGCGACGCCGGGAGTGACCACGCGTCGTTCCTCTCGAAGGGGGTTCCGGGCTTCTTCTGGGACCAACAGGGCAAAGCCGACACCTGGCACGGCATCCACACTCAGTTCGACACGTATGATCTCGCGATCCCTGAGTACCTCGAGCACTCGACCTTGGTCATCGCCCTCGCCGCTCTCGGCATCGCTGATCTCGACGGTCTCCTCGATCGCACCGGCATGATTACTCCGGGTGGCGGCGGCCGCGGCGGCGGGCGTCGCATGGGTGTTTTCCTCGAAGAGCTGGTCGTCTCGGGGGTCGTCGAAGGTTCTCCCGCGGAGGCGGCCGGGGTCAAAGAGGGCGATGAAATCGTGAAGCTCGACGGCACCGAGCTCGATGGCCGCCGAGCGCTCGGCCCGGCGCTTCAGGGTGGCGGCCCGACCAAGCCGCTCGTGGTGAAGCGCGATGGCAAGCTGGTCAATTTGAACCTCGTCTGGCCGGAAGAAGTGAAAGCGCTCAAAGAGAAGGAAACGACCGCCAAGAAGAAGAGAGTGGTGCTGTAGCACACCGGTCGATCCTGAGCCCAATGGCCCCCTCGGCAGCACGTGAGTGCCGTCGAGGGGGCTTCTTCGTGTCGAGTGGGAACCTTACGAAGGGCATCTCGGTGTTGCGGAGAGAGCTCGAACGCCGCGCCAAGGAGAAGAAGAGCCGGCCGCACCTTGCGATCTTCTCCCTTCTCCAGTACCTCGGAGGCGATGCAGACCCGAATTCTCTCCCTCCTAGCCCTTTGGGTACTCGGCGCGCTCTCCGTGCTTCCAGCGGCGGGCGCGTCTGAGGGGGGGGGGCACGTCCCCGCCCCCCTCAATATCGAGGCAGATCTCAACGAAACCCGCCTCGAGCTCTCTTTCTTGGTCGATCGATACCTCTTTCGGCATTGGACCGGGCTCGATGCTCGCGAGCTGCCCGATCTCGACGACGATGCATACGAAGGGCGCCTCGCCGCGGTCGCCCAGTTCCTCATGAACTCTGCCCCGGTCGCACTCGACGGCATCGATGTGCGGCCGGTGGTCACCGACCTTGCGTATATGGAGGGGACCCAGGAGAACGACTTCCTCGAGTTCGTCGCGGTGATCGCGGAGTACGGAGTGAAGGCGGCGCCGGGGTCCATCGAGTTCAACTGGTCTCGCTACGACACCGAAGATCAGTTCCCCCTCGATTCTGCGTTCCTCGTCTTCAGCTCTCTCGATGACTTTCGCATTCTGAAGTTTCGCGACGATGACCCCACGCAGTCGTGGACGCGCGTCGGCGCGCCACCGGCGGTAGATCCCGACAAGGTCCCCCCCGCGGTTCCTCCCTACGGCGGCTCACTCTCTCTCTTGTCGATGGGGATTCTGTTCGCGGGAGTGCTCGCTGGCTTCGCCCTCATTCGGCGGAGTGCGCGGGTATACACCGTCGTGGGCGTGATCACGGTCGGCATCGTCGGCGCGTATCTCGCGGGGCCCGTGACGGTGGTGCGGTTCCGGTGGCTCGGCGAGCCGAGCGTCGTCTTGCCGCAAGCGGAGCAGGCAAGTGCGCTCTTCGAGACGCTCCATCGCAACATCTACCGCGCTTTCGACTACGACGACGAGAGCGCGGTCTACGATGCTCTCGCGCGCTCCCTCGCGCCCTCCCTCATCGACACCGTCTACGGGGAGGTCTATGGGAGCATGCGAATGCAGCTCGAACTCTCCGAAGAAGCTGCGTGCGAGATTCGCTCCGTGCGCATCCTCGAGTCGCTCCCCGAGCTTCCCGTCTCGCCGACCGAGCCGTGGTTCGATGTCGTCGCCCGGTGGGAAGTGATCGGGACCGTGCGCCACTGGGGACATGGCCACTGGCGTACCAATCGCTATTCAGCGCGATACCGGGTCCGGTGGGATGCTGCGGATGGGTGGCGCATCGGGTCGGTCGAGATCTTGGATCAAGAGCGGCTCGACGACGGGCGCGAGGCGGCGCTTTGATGGCAGACCCTTCGCTGGCAGACCCTTCGCCGATAGACCCTTCTCTGGCACCGGGCGAGCCTCCCGCGATCGAACTCTCCGGTCTGCGCTTCGCCCATCCGGGGCAGCGAGTGCCGCTCGCCATCGATACGTTGTCGATCGCGGCCGGTTCGCGCACTGCGGTCATCGGTCCGAGCGGCTCAGGGAAGACAACTCTCCTCCATCTCATCGCAGGGATCCTGGTCCCGACCGCCGGCGTAGTGCGCGTCGCGGGGACGGAGATTTCCTGCCAGCCCGAGGGCGTCCGCCGCCGTTTGCGCCTCGAGCGCATCGGACTCGTCTTTCAGGAATTCGAGCTGCTCGAGCACCTCACGGTGCGTGAAAACATCGCGCTCCCCTTCGTGATCGATCGCTCGCTTCTGAAAGGCGCTGCCCTCAAAAATATTGCACTCGATCGGATCGACCCTCTCGCGACCCGTCTCGGCATCGGCGAGTACCTCGATCGGCGGCCGCGACAGCTTTCGCACGGGGAGCGGCAGCGGGTCGCGATCGCGCGCGCCCTTGTCGTCGGGCCCCAGCTGCTGCTCGCGGATGAGCCGACCGGTAACCTCGACCCTGCGACCGGCACCGAGGTCCTCGACTCCCTCTTCGAGGAGGCGGCGCGGTTCGGTACCACGGTGGTGATGGTGACGCACGATCACTCGCTCCTCGACCGTCTCGATCGCACGATCGATCTCGCGGACCACCGAGAGAGCGCGGCATGAGCGGCGCCTTCCGCCTCGCGTGGCGCTACCTCGCGTACCACAAAGTGCGCACTGCGATCCTGATCCTTTGTATTGCGCTCGTGGGCGCGCTCCCCCTCGCGGTGCAGATTTTGATCGCCCGGTACCAGGAGAGCCTCGCCGCGCGCGCCGCCGAAACGCCTCTCGTCATCGGTGCGCCGGGGAGCCGCTTCGATCTCCTTCTCCACTCGCTGTACTTTCGCGGCGAGCTCGGTCGGAAACTCACTCTCCTCGACACGGAGGCGATTGCGGCGAGCGGGCTCGCGATCGCGGTGCCGCTCGCGATCGAAGATACGGCCCGCGGTTTTCCGCTGGTCGGCACCACGCTCGACTATTTCGAGTTTCGTGGGCTCCACGCCGCCCGCGGAACCCTGCCGCAACTTCTCGGCGACGCCGTGCTCGGAGCCGAGGCCGCGCGATCCCTCGGTCTCAGCACCGGGGACAAAATACTCAGCGACTCGGGGAAGCTGTACGACATCGGCTCGACCTACCCATTGCGCATGCACGTTTGTGGGGTGCTCGCGCCGCGGGGGACTGCCGACGATCTCGCGGTGTTCGTCGATCTCCGTACCGCATGGGTTGTCTCGGGTCTCGGCCACGGGCACGAATCGATCGGCGCAGATACTGATCCCGCCCTCGTTCTGACCCAAACGGACCGCCGCGTGACCGCGAACGCCGCAGTGCGTGAGTACACCGAGATCACTGACGCGAATCGCGCGAGCTTTCATTTTCACGGGGGTGGCGCCGAGTGGCCGGTGACCGCGGTGATCGTCGTCCCGAACGATGCAAAGTCGGGAACGATCCTCAAGGCGCGCCTCGAAGCGAACCCCGCTCTCGAGCCGATCGTTCCGACGGTCGTGCTCGACGAAACACTCGACCTCGTTTTCCGCGTGAAACGCTTCTTCGACGCGAATACTCTCCTCGTGACCGTCGCAACGGCGCTCTTCCTCGCGCTGATCGTGGCGCTCGGCTGGAAGATCCGGGAGCGCGAGCGGGAGACTCTCTTCAAGATCGGAGCGGGTCGGGGGATGATCGTGAAACTCACCGTGATCGAGCTGGGCATCGTGCTCGTCATCGGTGGTGCCATCGCCGGGGGTGCGGTGTGGATCGCGTTGGTGGTGATCGGCACGCGGTGGGGGCTGTAAGTGATTGCGGAGGAGTGGACCTTGAGATCGAACCGGTTGCTCTGGTGCGCGTGGCTCATTCTCGCGCTCGCGCTCGGTATCGGGTGCGCGCAAAAGAGCGAGTCTTCTGCAGGTGAACCCGCCGTCGCGCGAGCCGGTCCTCCGATCGTGGTCACGACCATCGAAGTGAACCGATATCTCGCCGCTCGCATCGGTGGGGCTCGCGTGGACGTCCGATCACCGGTGCCCCCTGAGGCCGATCCCTTGGGGTGGGAGCCGACCCGCGACACGATCGCCGTTTTCCAGGATGCCGACCTCGTGATCTTGAACGGCGCGGGACTCGAAGGGTGGCGCGACCGCGTGACGCTTCGTCCGTCGAGCACAATCACTCTTGCGGATGCTTATGCGGCGGAGTGGCTGACATTCTCAGGCACGGTCGAGCACCAGCACGGTCCGGAAGGCTCGCACTCTCACTCGGGCACCGATCCACACATTTGGTTCGATCCACAGCTCGTGAAGAAGCACGCGACGCAGATCACTGAGGCGCTCGCGACCCGGTTTCCCGAGCACGCGGCCGAGTTTCGGGTTCGGGGGAGCGAAGTCGAGACCGATCTTGACGACCTCGACCAACGCTTTCGATCGCCTGAGGGGAAAACTCTCCCACCGCTCCTCGCAAACCATCCCGCTTACGATTATGCGGCGCGAAGGTTCGGTTGGTCGATCGAGAACCACACTCTCGATCCGGAGCAGGTCGTCACCCCCGACGTGGCGGCGGTTGCGAGCACCGGACGGAACGTGCTCCTTTGGGAGTCGCCGCCGGCCGCGGCGGTCCGAGCGGCATTCGAGGCGGCGGGGATCACCTCCGTGGTGGTGTCGCCGTGCGAGCAACCTCCCGCGAGTGGAGATTGGCTCTCGGTGATGCAGGAGAACGCACAGAGGATCAGAGCTCTCGCTCGGGATCCGTAAGCCGGCGAGAATCGTCAGCGGCGAGCGGTCAGCGCTTCGAGGATTTTGCCGAGGCCCCTGTCCAAATCAAAGCTCTCGTAGAGCACGGCGCCGGGAATCGATGCATCTTCGATCCCCGGGGGGATCGCGATCACGGTGCCGTTTCCGAGGTGGTAGAGCGCGTCGCCGCGCTTCGAGCCTCGGGTGCGGTTCGGCTCGCCGATGCTATGGCGCACCTGCGCCCAGGTTGCCCCGCCAGCGATCGCGGTTCGGAATGTATCGACGGTGAGATCCTTCCGCAGCGCACGCAACATACGGTCACGGAACTCCTCCACCGCCTCGCGCAACTTCCGCTGACGATGTTCCATCTTCTTCATCTTCTCTTCGTAGCCCACGCTCCCTACCGCATCGTTCATGCTCGTCTGCCACGATTGGGGGGGGCCGACGATCGCATGATTTTGCGCGATGCGCGGCTTCTCCCCGACCGGATAGGTAATGTGATACTCGACCACCGTCAATGCCGAGCCTCCGGACGTCTCGAAGATCGTGCCGCGCACCTCGTACCCCTCGGGGACGCGAGTCGCCTTCAATCCGAAGTGCGTGGGAACGAATTCTTTGATCTTCACCGGCCAAGATCGCTCGGGCATTTTGTAGTGCTTCGCGATCTCGAGCATTCGATCGAAGGCCGCGCGGTCGGGGACGATCTCGCCACCTGTGAGCCAACGGGTCAGCTCGACCGCTGCCTCCGCCGATGCGAGTGGCTCGAGGATCTGATGGACGGTGCTCCTATCCAGCGCGTACCCGTACTTCTCGCTCGCCTCTTGCTCCGTCGCGGCGACGAGATATGGGTAAGATTCCCGCAGCGATCGCGGTCCGCGATAGAGCGTGCGCCCGTCGCGGAGTTTGAGCCCTGCTTCGAGGCTCGGTCCGTGGACGATGCCGGAAAACCTGGTGGGGCGCGGGAGATCGCTCGTGTCATCTGCGCGGAGGATCGGGGTGATGGTGAGCATCAGAAGCGCAAAGACGGCGCTCGCGAGGGGGGCGGCCTCGGGGTTTCTGCGTCGAAGGATGTGCATGGCGACCTTTCCATGTGGGGCCTCTTCATAGGATGCCCGAGTCACGTCGCAATCATGGTATCAGCTTCGTCACTATGGGGTCTCAGAGGCGCAGTTTGGGGACCGAGCTCTTGCCAACGACTGCGCCTCTTCGGCATCATGCGGAGAACCTGGGAGGTTCCATGCTCTACCGAACATCGGTCGTCACTGCACTCCTGCTCTTTCTCGCCCTCGTGGGCCCGGTTTCTGCCCAGCTAGAGGTCCCTTCGGTCTTCTCCGATCACTGCGTACTGCAGCGTGAGATGCCGGTTCCGGTGTGGGGTCGGGCGGCGGCGGGAGCGAAGGTCGTCGTCGCCTTCAGCGACCAGGTCGTGACGACGATCGCCGATGCCACGGGGGCATGGCGGATCGATCTCACTCCCCTCGAGGCGGAATCTTCCCCGCAAACGCTCACGATTACCGCGGCCGAGGAACGGCTCGAGTTCAGCGACGTCTTGGTCGGAGAGGTGTGGGTCTGCGGTGGGCAATCCAACATGGAGTGGCCGGTTCGCTCCTCGCTCGACTCTGCGGCTGAGATCCTCGCCGGAGACACTCCACGGATCCGTGAGATCGCGCCAGCCCATCGCCTTTCCCTCGAGCCGGTGTTCTCTTCCGGCGCAACGTGGCGGGTGTCCTCACTCCGGACCGTGGGGGACTTCACTGCGATCGGTACCTTCTTCGCTCGCCAGCTCGAGGAGGAGCTCGATGTTCCCGTCGGGCTGCTCTCGATCAACTGGGGTGGAACCCGCGCCGAGCCGTGGACCGATCGCGCCTCGCTCGCGAAGCACCCGATGTTCGAGGAGCGGGTCGCAGAATTCGAGAAACGGATCGTGGCCTACGGCATGAGAGATCACGCCACCATCGAGGCGACTCTTGCGCGCAAGATCGTCGAGTACGAAGAGCAGATGGTCGGCTGGTGGGAGAAGAAGCTTGTCGACGATCCGGGGGAGAGCGGCGGCTGGACCAAACCTGGCTTCGACGACTCTGGGTGGACACGCATGCCCGTTCCGGGGGTGTGGAGCGATCACTCCGAGCGCCTCGGGAAGTTCGACGGCATCGTCTGGTACCGCAAAGAGGTGCTGTTTCCCCTCGAGTGGGCGGGGAAGGATCTCGACCTTTCTCTGGGGGCGATCGACGATGCGGATCGCACTTGGTTTGACGGAACCTTGGTCGGACAGACGACGAACAGCTGGAACACCCCGCGCGCCTACACGATCCCCGGCTCTGTCGTGACCCCGGGGCACCACACAGTGACGATCGCCGTTCTCGATACCGGCGGCGCCGGGGGGATGACCGGTGAGGCGAGTCTGTTTCGCATCGATCCGGTGGGCTCGGCCCGCACCAAGAAGTCGGGAGTGCCGCTTTGGGGGACCTGGCAGGTCGAGCGTGGGAGCAGTTTCGATGGCGACCGCGGCCGCACGCGACCCACGGCACCCCCTGCGCCGGCGGCGGACAGCTCGGGTCCGGGGCTGATGTTCGATGGCATGCTCCGCCCCTTCATTCCCTTCGCGATCCGCGGTGCGATCTGGTACCAGGGTGAATCGAACGCCGGGCAGCCCGAAGAGTATCGCGCGCTGCTCCCGACGACGATCAACAGTTGGCGGCGGGCGTGGAAGCAGGGGAACTTTCCCTTCGGGATCGTGCAGCTCGCCGCGTTCCGCGAACCCTCCGATGATCCGGATCAAGGAGGGTGGGCATTGCTCCGCGATGCCCAACGACACACTCATCGAACGATGGTCGAAACCGGGCTCATCGTCACGACCGACGTCGGTGATGCCAAAGACATCCACCCGCGCAACAAGCAAGAAGTGGGGCGGCGCCTCGCGCAGTGGGCGCTCGTGACGGTCCACAAGAAGTGGGCTGAGAGCACTGGCCCCGTCTTTTCTGAGATGGTGAAGCCAGACGACGAGGAGGGATCGATGCGGGTCTTCTTCCACCACGCACGAGATCTCAAAACCCGTGACCCGCGACCTCCGGGCGGTTTCGGAGTCGCCGGGGAGGACGGCAAGTACCACTGGGTCGAAGCGAAGATCGAGCGGCAGACGGTCGTTCTCAAGCACCCACTAGGGAAGGAGATCGTTCACATCCGCTATGCCTGGAGCGATAACCCGGACCGCGCAAACTTGATCAATGGTGACGGGTTGCCGATGGAGCCGTTTCGCTGGGACAAGCCGAAGAAGTGAGGGCGCGGTTCACACTTCGATCTCGCCGCGCAGATAGGTGACGGCAGAACCGGACAGGCGCACCCGGTTGTCGACGAGATGAGCGGTCAGCTTTCCGCCGCGCTTCGAGATTTGCCGACAGGTGAGCGACGTCTTTTGAGTCATATCCGCGAACCACGGGACCCATGTGGAGTGCGCCGAGCCCGTGACGGGATCTTCGTCGATGCCGAGGAGAGGGGCGAAGAAACGACTTACGACATCCACGGTCTCCCCCGGGGCCGCGACACCGACGCCATCGATCAGAACATCCCCGCTTTGGATCCTGGCGAGCGCTCGGAAGTCTGGAGCCAGCGCGCGAACTTCGGCTTCCGTGTCGAAGAGCAGATAGATATCGCGCTCAGTCCGTCGGGCCGCGCGGGGGCGCGCCTCCTTCGCCCCGATACCGAGCGCCTCGATCCACGACTCCTCGACCGGAACTTCGGTGCCGGGCCATGCGGGAAGATCGAGCGTGTAGCCGCTCTCCGCACGTTCGACCGTCAACGTACCGCTCGCCGTTTCGAACTCTACCCGCTTGGCAGCGGGTTCTATCTCGCTGAGGAGCACGTGCCCCGCGGCCAACGTCGCGTGGCCGCACAAGTTGACCTCACCGCCGGGGGTGAACCAGCGGAGCTGAATGGAGTTCCCGTTGCGCAACAGAAACGCGGTCTCCGAGAGCTGGTTCTCGATTGCGATCGACTGCATCAGTGGAGCAGTGATCGGCTCTTCTAGGGGGCACACCGCAGCCGGGTTTCCGGCGAAGAGCTGGTCGGTAAAGGCGTCGACCTGGTAGATCGGAATCCGCATCCCAGCCTCTCTCCACCTGTGCTCAGAAGCTCGTCGAAACCCCAACGATCACGCGGAGGTCAGTCTCGTGGTCATCGCCGTTCGGATCGTCGACGACCGGGAATCCGACCGAGCCAAAGATGCTCAGATTTTGACCTGCGGTGACCCGAAACCCGGGGGCGAAGAGCACCAGGTTGCCTCCCGAGTTACGATCTTTCGAGCCGTTCTCGTCGACCTTCCCTTCGATCTCTCCGGTCAATTCGAGGGTGAATTCCACCGCGAGGTCGGAGAGCCCGCGCCCCGCCGTGCGCAGGACCGGCATCGAGGCACCCACCCCCCAGGCGAGTCGATCGCCGAGCTCAGTGTTTCGGTCCCCTTCGGTGGTCAAGGTGCCGAGTGCGGAGGCGTGGAGGGTCGCGTCGCGTAGGCGCTTACTCGCGGCTGCGCCGAGAGTGAAGTCGACGGATCCAGTGCCCGGCTGATGTTCGAGACCGATCAACTCGCCACTCGGGCTCTTCTCTTCGGTCTCGCCGGTCGGAATCTTCACGCCGCCGATCACCGAGAGCTCGACCGACCGGTCGCTGTCGCGCATCACTCGATACATTCCGAACAACTGCAGGTCGCCGATCCCCTCGGGGGACCCGTCGTTCTCGACCTCCACGGTTCCACCGTTGTCGTGGCCCGAGCGAACGTTTTCACGCCGAATGAAGGGCACGTGCAGGCCGATGGTGAGATCGGGCGAGACGCCGTGGGCAAGAGAGAGGTGCGTGATCAGGGTCGAATCGATGCTGTGAGCGTGGTTGTCGACGGCGCCAAAGGCCTCGAGTACTTCGTCAGAGTATCGATCGAGATCGATGTGCTCGAAGCGGAGCGAAGCAGATGTGCGGCCCACGGGCAGCGGCGAGGAACCAAAGAACCCGATCGGGCCGGTGGCGTCATCCCCCACGGTGACGGTGGGGTGATCTGCAACGGCCGGAGACACAAGTCCGACCAGTACCCAGAGGGGCACGGCCGAGATCATGGCGCAAAGAGAATGTCCGAATCGGCGAACGCTAGTGGACATCGTTTCTCTCTCTAATGAAGAACGCACGCAGAGTCGTGAGGAAGATCGACTCGGTCCTGCGCCAGTTTTGGAACTCAGAAAGGTAGATGAATCTTGGAGGCTCATCAAGCGACAGTCGCTCAGAGGGGAGTGCCGCGGGGGGGGGAGTGCGGACCCGAGGAGGGGAATAAAGACCTGGCGGTGGGATCAGCTGGGCGTGTCGACTCGTGAAGAGGCGACACCCACCGTTTCGAAGTGCGGAACCGAGCACACACATCCACATCAGCACGACCGCCGGAGCGATCTCGACCCCTCTTTTGTGGAACTCCCGGCTCTGTCTCTCTTCGAAGTTTGCCGCGCGAGCGCGCGACAACGATGACCCATGCTGAACACCACCCCAGGCACACCTCCGATGCAGAAGATACCGTCAGGATGGTTGTCGTGAAACACACCGGGAAGAAGATACGCGAATTCAGGAATCGGCGGTCCTGACTGAGCTGTCTTCTGGTGATGATGAGAACGCCCCGACTCGCAGAGTTGCAAATGTGGGTCGTGGAAGTGGCGCGCACGCGTGCCGCGGCGGTACCCGATCGGCTCTACTCGGGAGGGAGAATGAGCTGTTGGAACGCCGGCTGGCCGGAGAGGAATGCCTCGGCCTGATCGGGGGGCACGGCGCGCGAGAAGAGGAACCCTTGGCCGTACTTACAGCCGAGGTCGCGCAGGATTTCCAGCTGGCCCGGGGTCTCGACCCCTTCGGCGACCACGTCGAGACCGAGGCCGTGCACCAGTGCGCAAATCCCGTTGACAATCATCCGCTTCTGCTCGTTCCACTCGAGCTCTCCGATGAACGAGCGGTCGATCTTCACCACATCGATCGGCAGCTGGTGGAGGTAACTCAGCGACGAGTAGCCCGTGCCGAAGTCGTCGATGCAGATCTGAACGCCCATGTCGCGCAGCTTCTGGAGGATCTTCCCGGTCTTCTCCGGATTCTCGACGATCGCAGATTCGGTGATCTCGACCTTCAACAGACCGTGGGGGAGACCGGTGCGCTCGAGGGCGCGGCGGGTCATCTCGGCCACGTCTCCGAGCTCGAATTGTCGGGTCGAGATGTTCACGCCGACGAACTTCGCAGCCCAAGTCGAACGCGACTGATACCACTCGCGCAGCTGACGACACGCCTCGTCGAGGAGCCATTCGCCCAGCGGCAGGATCAGCCCGGTTTCTTCTGCGATGGGGATGAACTCCGCCGGGTTCAACATTCCGCGTTCGGGGTGGTTCCAGCGCAAGAGTGCTTCGAAGCCGGCGAAGCGCCCCTTCACAAGGTCGAGAATCGGCTGGTAGTGCAGCTCGAAGTGACGCTCCTCGAGCGCCTCGACGATGTCGTTCTCGATCCTGAGGCGCTGCATCGCGCTCAAGTGCATGCTCTTGTCGAAGAATTCGTGACGCGAACGCCCCCGCGATTTCGCGCGGTACATCGCGGTGTCGGAGTCGCGCAGCAGTTCTTCCGCGTTGTTCTCGTTCCCCATCGCGAGCGTGATACCGATGCTCGCCGAGGTGAACACCCGGTTCCCCGAGATCGTGTACGGCTCGCGTACCTTCTCCTGGAGTCGCTGCGCCACGCCGTCGACGTACGACTTCGAGTCGACGTTGTCGAGAATGATCGCGAATTCGTCTCCGCCGAGGCGGGCGATGGTGTCGAGGGAGCGCTGCGGATCCTGCGGGAGGATCCGGATCGTCTGCCTCAGACGTGAGGCGACCTCGCGCAAAAGTTGGTCCCCGACCGCGTGGCCGAGGGAGTCGTTGACGACCTTGAAGTGATCGAGATCGATGAAGATCACGGCGAAGCGGTAGTCCTCCTCCTCGCGGGCGCGCTCGATGGCGAGCTCGATGCGCTGTTGGAAGAAGTTCCGGTTCGGCAGGCCGGTCAACGGATCGTGCAGCGCCTCACGGCGCAACCGCGCTTCCGCGCGCTTCATCTCGGTGACGTCGGTCTGCGAACCCGCCACCCGCAGCGGGCCGCGCGAAGCGTCACGGATCGCGAGGCCGCGACACAGCATCCAGCGGTACTCACCGGAGCGGGACCGGATGCGGTAGGTGTCTTCGAAGAGAGCGGTTTTTCCGGCGAGGTGATCCCGCAGCTTGCGATCGACGCGCTCGCGGTCCTCCTCGTGAATCAGCTCGAGCCAGGCGTGGAGACTCGGCTCGATTTCGTTCTCTTCATAGCCGAGCATCGTCTTCCACCGCGGCGAGTAGTACAGCTCGTCGGTGCGGAGGTTCCAGTCCCAGAGTCCGCCACTCGCGCCCCGGGCCGCCAGCTCGTAGCGCTCTTGGCTGACGCGCAAGCGCTCGGTGGTCTGCACGCGCAGCCCGATTTCTTGCTGGAGGTCGCGGATTTTCGACTGCAATTGGCCGACGTGATCCTTGTCGCGTTGAGCGATCTGGCGGAGCTGGCGAACGGCGATCAAGAGGAACGGGATGCTGATCATCAAGCCGAGCATGAGCGAGTAGACCATCTTCTCTTGCCAGCGGGCGGCCCCGATCTGGCGGTCGAAGATGATGCAGATGTGGCCGATGAGCCGATCATTTTCGTCGCGGAGAGGCTTGGCGGATCCGAGCGTGGCATGATCCTCGATCGATCCGTCGCGGACCAAAGTGCGCAGCTGGTTCGGGGCGATTTCGAAATCGCCGGAGGAGCTGAACAGTGGGCGCAGCGCGGGATCGAGGACTTGGATCCCCGAGACGATCGGATAGCGCTTGTAGGTTCCGAGGAACGCCTGCAGGTGGGCAGTCTCTTCGTCAGCGCGGACGCGATCATTCGAGGCGAGCGCTGCCTCGATTTCGGTTAGCGAGCGACGAACTCCGATTTGAGCGAAGTTCATCAACATATCGGGCTGCTCCCACTCCGCCTGTTGGAAGGCATGATGAGTGAGCACTGCCTGAGTGACGTGCGCCGAGGTGGTCCCCAGAACCACCGCCGCGGCGAGGATCGTGATCGTCAGTCTCAAAGACTCACTCCACTTCCCATAACCGGGGAGGCAGCCGGAGAGGAGTCTTCGAGAGCCGCGGTATGGCTCACAACTCGGGACATTGGGCCTTTTCTGATCCGATCGTGGTCGGGGGGCCGACTTCTCTCGACCGTACGAGAGAGAGCGGGAGACCTCCGCGCACACAATCCACGCACCCGGGCCGGACGAGGTCCGACCCTGGCTTCACATCGGTTGGAGGTGACCTCGACCTTGAGAGAGGTTTCTTCTTGAGATGGGCAAAATCACGGTGTCATTGTCAGGGATGGGGAGTAGCGCCGGTTCCGGGCCTGTGGGAGCCTTCGAGCTACTCTCCGCGAATTTCGGGAATCCTGGGAATCGGATGGGGGGGAGCGGGATCTTCTGGGGTGAAGGCAGGAACGTTGACCGACAACATTCGACCGATCGATGCCGAGGAGCTCCTCGCACACGCCGGCTGGATGCGCGCCCTGGCGCGCGGTCTCGTCCGTGATGACGCAACCGCCGAGGATCTTGTCCAACAAGCGTACGCTGTCGCCCTCGAGCGCCCCCCCCGCGATCCGAAGGCTCTCCCCGCGTGGTTGATGCGGGTCATGCGCAACCTCGCGGCTCGCTCGTTCCGCGACGAGTCGCGCCGAGAGAGGCGGGAGGAACGTGTCGCCCGACCCGAGGGGGATGACGAGCCGCTCGGCGATCTGGTCGAGCGCGCGGAGCTGCAACGGGCGGTGATGGAAGCGGTTCTCCAGTTGGAAGAGCCGTTTCGCTCCACCGTCTTGCTCCGCTACTTCGAAGAACGAAGCCCGGAAGAAGTCGCGCGCCGTCTCGGCGTGCCGGTCGCCACAGTGGGGACTCGTCTCCACAGAGCTCTCGAGAAGCTCCGCACCCGGCTCGACCGCGAGCAGGGGGGGCGGACCGCGTGGGTCGCGATTCTTGCGCCATGGATCGGGCTGACCATGGCCCTGGGAGTGGCGACCGGTTCTGTCGCGGCTCTGGAGATTGGCGCGGCTCTGGAGAGTGGCGCGGCTCTGGAGAGTGGCGCGGCGGCGGAGACTGGCGCTCTCGCGGGCGCTGAAAGTTCTGGTGCACTCGCTCCCGGCGCCGCCAGCAGCGCGACCGCGGCGTCGACAATTGTCGCTGCGAGTGGACAAGCAATTTTAGGAGGGTTGGTCGTCATGCAAAAGACTCTAGTTGTCAGCGTTCTTGCGGGAGCGCTCTGTTCTGCGATCGGATTCGGAATCGGTCGGACCACGTCTCAGCCCCAGGGCTCCGCCGAGGGTCAGCGTGTGATCTCAGAGAGTGAGTACACCACTCTCGTCGATGACGGCGTGGCTGTGAAGGAGAGGCTGACGACCGCGGAAGCAGAGCGCGAGTCGCTGCGTAGCGAACGGGACGCGTTGACGGAACGCATCGCAAGGGTCAAAGCCGATCTCGCGGCGGCAACCGAGTCAGCGAAGACGATCGCAAGCGGCGAAACCGCCTCCGAGACTGCATCCACTTTGGTTGTTTCTTTCGGTAAGTGGGGAGATCTCGCCGAGATCCGCAATGCGAATTGGCCCGAGCTCGGGGGCGCAGTCACGGCGATCAATGACATGGTCGCGCCGCTCTACGAAGACATCGCGGCGGGGCGCACGGTCAGTCCTGCCGTCCAACAGCGGATCGGCGTGGAGAACCAGAAGCTGGTTCGGTTCGGTGTGAGTATCCTCGAGAAAATCCCCTCGAACGCTCCGATGTCAGTCAACGGCGAGTTCACCCACCCGATCTCGTTGATCAACTTGATCGCGTCGATGCTCGAAGGCGCCGGGCTTCCGCTGTCGCCCAGTCAGCGCCAGGAACTTGCCGTGATCGGTGAAGGCTACGACCGCGAGTTCGCAGCGCTTGAAGGGGGGTACTCAGAGTCGACGTGGGAGCTGACGAAGGTGGTCGACGAGCTCTCTCTGAAGCGCGATACCATGCTCGCAGTCGAAGAGAAGCTCACGCCGGTGCAGCGAGAGATTGTCGTGATTCCGCAGATTCAGAACCGGATTCGGCTCGATACTCTTTCGCCGGTCAACATGGTGGTCATGAACGTCGGGCCGGTCCTCATCGAGAGCCCCGAAGTGATGCTCGAGAAGTTGGTCGAGAAGTGGTCCGAGAGTTTCGGAATCGAGGCTGCCGCGTTCCAAGAGAACACCGATTTGCTCGTTCGTTACCAACAAGACGTCGCGGATATCCTCGAGCCGGTTGCGCGAGAGACTGCGAGCTTCGTGCATCTCGATGACGTCGTGATCGCAGGGCGGGCCCAGGAGCGGTTGTTCATCGATCTCGCGATGCGCTCGATCTTCGGTGAAGAACTCCTCGAGGGGCTGCGCGCGCACACCCGATGGGCAGTTCCGCAAGTCATGTTGGCAACGGTGTCTTCGAGCCCTTGAAGGGCGAGAAACGGGCCGCATGCTGTTTTGACCGTGGCCCCTCGATGCGAAAAATCTTCCCGGTAGGATGAGCCCGCGAGCTGCAGTCGGTCGTCATGCAGCCGTATCTCATAACCTCGACGACTGCTGTGTTTCGTGCTCGATTGCCACCGAGAACCCGAACCCGTACGGAAGTGAGCCGACTCCCCCGATGATCGCACTGTGGTCTCGACCCGAAGGGGCGCAGGCCGCCGGTCTTCTGCTCTGCTCGTCCCCTAGGTGCTTCTGCAATGGACAGACTGAGGTCCATTGCACCGTGGTGCGAGAGGGAAAAGCTCTCAGAATCGTGATCTCTGATTTAGGGGGACGGGTGGGGCGCCGAGTCCTCCCTGTGCAGGCTTTCAGCCTCGGATGGCCCATTCCAACCATCTTCTATAGCTCGGTGTCTCACCTGGCCCCGAGGGGACGGGATTTCTGTTTTCTCAGTGCGGAGTGCGTTCCCGTAGGGATACGGATCGCTTCCGGAACTGGCTCTACTTGGAACTGGCTCTACTCTGAACTGCGGACGAGCAGCTCTTGTTCGAAGTAGAGAAATGTCAGACGTAGATTCGGTTCTTGAGCGTAGACCCAGCGCTCGAGTCCGCCGTCAGCGTGTTCTACCGTATTGGGCTCGCCGAGACTCGCGAGTACCTCATCACGATCCATCCCCTCCCAAATCTGCCCGCTGAGAATTGCTTCGCGCGAGATCGGATCGATTTCGGGATGCGAACGCAGATAGGCGTGGCGTCGTTCTAGTGGATCGGGGGGGAGAAGACAGCCGCCTGCCGCGAGGGCAACGATCAGGGCAACCCCAGCGGCGGGGCGACGAAAGCGATAGAGCATCAGATCCTCCTCTCGGGCGGCATTTCAACCGCGGGAGAAGAGTACGATGCGTTCGTTCACCGGGCCGGCAGGGGGGCCCAAGGTGCGATACAGGCCGAAAGACGACAGTTTCTCCGAACTAGGAATTACTTCTGCGCTCAGGCCCTGAGGTCGAGTGCTCCGACAGAATCTCCGAAGGACGTCGCCGTCCCTCCCGAGAGCTCGATCATCCGCAAGTAGAGATCGCAGAGCGGCGTGTTCTTTGGTGTGTGAAGAATGCGCCCAGGGTCGACCGCGCCGTTCCCTCTCCCCGCGAGGAGGATGGGGAGGTCGTGGTGGTCATGTCGGTTTCCGTCGCGAATCGCTCCCCCCCAAAGGATGAGACTCGAGTCGAGCAGAGGTGAGCCCTCATCATCCGTCTCCCGCATACGATCGAGGAGGTGGGCGAACAGCTCGTTCTGATAGCGATTGATGCGACGGATCGAGTCGATCTTCCCTTCGTTTCCTTTGTGGTGTGAGAGGAGGTGGTGCCCCTCACGCACGCCGAGCTCGGGGAAGGCCCGGTTGCTGCCTTCGTTCGCGATCATGAACGACACAACGCGGGTGAGATCGAGTCGGAAGGCGAGAATCATCAGTTCCATCTGCAGCTTGACGTGCTCGCCGTACTCGCCAGGAATCTTGTCCGGAATCGCGATGCCCTCCCCGCGCCTCGCGAGCTCGTTCACCCGCTCGCCCTGCTCGATCCGACGTTCGAGCTCGCGGACTCCGGTGAGATAGGCATCGAGCTTGCGCCGATCGCGAACTCCGAGCTTGCCGTCGAGCGTGCGCGCGTCCTCCCGTACGAAGTCGAGAATGCTCTTTCGAGCGTGGAGGCGTTCCCCCCGCGCGCGGGTGGTCTCGGACGCCGGTCCGCGCAGAAAGAGGCGGTCGAGAAGCTGCCGGGGGTCTACTTCGTGGGAGAGCGGAGTGTGCGGATCGGACCACGAAATGTTGTTCGAGTACGCGCACGCGTAACCGGAGTCGCACTGTCCCGACCGGCGTCCTCCTTCGCACCCGAGCTGGAGCGACGGGAACAGAGTTTCGCTGCCGAGATGCGAAGCCGCGACTTGGTCGACCGAGACGCCACAGCGGATATCGGCACCGGCAGTCTTGTGGGGATGTGCGCCCGTGAGGAAGCACGCCGCGGACCGGGCGTGGTCTCCGGGGCCGTCGCCGAGCGCGCGAGCGTTTCGATGGGAGAGGCCGCGCAAGAACAAGATCTCGTCCTTGTGGCGCGCGACCGGTTCGAGGAGCGAGGGGAGCACGACGTCTCTGCCATCGCCGGTCGGTGCCCACTCTTCGTGGTGGGTCCCGTTGGGGAAGAAGACGAAGGCCATGCGGAGCGGGCGACCCGTCTCGGCGGCGGCGAGCGATGTCCCCAGGCAAGTGAGCGGTGTCATCGCTTCGAGCCAGGGGAGTGCGATGGCGGTGCCGAGGCCGCGGAGGACCGTGCGCCGCGAGAGGGATCTCCGGGTGAAGCTCATCGCAGCTCCCTTTCGTTGGTCGGGTTCGAGGGCTCTCGTTCGGAATCTGCCGTTTCGGGCAGCGGAACCCGGCGTCGCAAGAATGCCTCGAGTCCGACGATTTCGTCGATCAATGCGGGGATCGTCGGTTCGACTTCGAGTCGCGCGATGAGCCGCTCGAGAGCGGGCTCGTCCTCGAGGGTCAGACCGCGTCCGAGGGCGAAGACGCACAGGTTCTTCGCCAAGGCGCGGAGGAAGCCGCGATCTCCGACCAGGACAGCACGCAAGTCGTTGACACCTTCGACCACCCGCCCGTCGGGGAGGGTGCCGCGGCAGTCGATCTCGTTTTCGGCATCGGTGCGCCGCCAAGCACCGACCGCGTCGAATTCCTCGAGCGCGAAGCCGAGCGCATCCATTCGAACATGACAACTCGCGCAACGCGGGTCGCGACGGTGTGCCTCGAGTTGCTGGCGAAGCGTCAGTTCGCTCCCTGGCTGTCCAACCTCGGGCAGCGTGCCCGCGCCGGGGGGGGCGGGGGGAGGCGGAGCATCGAGGAGCGTTTCGAGCACCCATTTTCCGCGCATGACGGGAGAGGTGCGGGTGGGGCTCGAGGTGGCGGTGAGAATGCTCCCTTGCGCGAGGAGTCCTCCGCCGCGGGGGTTATTGATCTCGACCTGGCGCCAAGTGGGTCCGGTCACTCCCTCGATTCCGTAGTAGCGAGCGAGGCGACCGTTGAGCCACGAGTAGCCGCCATCGATCAGCTCCCATACCGGGCGGGCGTCGCGAAGCACGTGATCGAACAGCTCGGTCGTTTCACGGTGCAAGTCGCGCATGAGGTCTTCGTCGACCGCGGGGAAGAGTTTCGGGTCGGGGCGATGCTGGGGGAGGTGCGCAAACTGCAGCCACTGTGGGACGAAGGCCTCGGAGAGAGAGCGAGCGGTCGGAGGAGTCGCGACCGTGGCGACTTCGAGACCCGAAGCGGGTGTTCGCGAGAGCAGCCTCAGAGCATGCGCGCGCACGCCGGCGGCCGTATCGAGTTCACCCGCGAGGGCCGCGTCGAGGAGCCGCGGGTCGGGGGGCGTGCCGTGAAGGAAGTAGGAGAGGCGCGTCGCGCGCTCGTAACCGTCGAGGTTCCGCACAGAGCCCGGCGCCCCGTCGGTTTCGTGTTCCAAACGAAAGAGGAAGCGAGGAGAGATGAGGGCGACCACTAGGGCGGTGCGGAGGTGTTCGCTCGCGCTCGAACCCTCTGGCGTCGCGCGGCCGACGAGGTCGAGAAGGCTCACGACCTGTTCCTCGGTGGCCGGTCTACGCCAGGTGCGGCGGAGCAGGTCGGGGAGCACCGCAGCGAGGGATCTTCGCCAGTCGGCGGGCGCGGGTTCCACGGGCAAGAGAGCGCGCTGGAACGCGGTGGGTTCAAGCCCCTCGAGTGGTCCCTCGACGGTGATCGACACGACCGCTGCATTTCGATCCCGCTCTTTCGGATCGGGATGATTCGGTCGGTAGTAGTCGTTTATGAACGTGAGTGCGACCTTGTGCATGCCGCGAGTCACCTTGAGCTCGAGTTCATAGCTGCCGGGGGCGCGTGCGACGGCGGGGACTTCGAGCACGGTGCGTCGCTCGCCGGCGACGTCGAGGGCGAACTTCACGACGTCGTCCCCCGCTTGCTGGCCGAATACCTCGCTCGTGATGCGGTAGGTGCCGGAGAGGGGGAAACGATGCGAAAGGAAGATAGTGCCGTAGGAGAAAAGATGCTGGTAGCGGCCGGGGACAAGGCGACCGCCCCCTTCACGCCCGAGATCATCCGCCCCGACCCGACGGAGAGGAATCCGAGCTTCACCCGGAAGAAGCACCGCGTCGCGGGCGACCTCCTCCGCGATCCCGACCCACTTTTCGAACAGCATCGGGGGCAGGCTCAGGACATCCCCGATGTGGTCGAAGCCGTCGCCGACGTCGTCGGGGGGGAGCAGTTCTTCGATATCGAGAGCGACTCCCGTGAGATCGAGGATCGTCGCACCGAGCTCACGGCGGCTCAGGCGCCTGACGGTGATGGCGCCCGGCTCCTGGGGGAGCGCGGCGACCGTCGTTGCCAGGGTGAGGTCGAGTGTGCGGAGCACGGAGTCGATCACCCCCTCGTCGGGGTAGGGCGAGTTGGACGTGCGGGACTCAGGCGGTGGCATTTCCCGGTGGCGAATGCGTTCGCGGACGAGCCGCCAGTCGATCAAGTCACCGGTGAGATCGTCGCGCTCGAGGAGCTCGGTGAGGTTGAGTCCCCCTTTGGCGCGCTCTTGGTCGTGGCAGCGCGTACAGTATGAGGAGACGAAGGTGGCGATCCCCGGGTCGAGAGTTGCTTGAGCCGCGAGCTGCGTGGCGATCGCGGGAGGGCTTTCGGAGATGACGAGTACGATGGCGAGTGTGAACACGCTGAGTACCGAGACAGGGAGCGAGACTCGCACGACACCTCCGTGGGTTTTGGGATCGCACCCACGGTAGTCTGGCGGGGGGCGTGCAGCAAGGACGCCGAGATGTAGGGCGCCCTCCAGCAAAAGATGAGAGCTGGGCGAGCACCCGCAGATCGCGCACTCGCCCAGATCTCCTTTCCTCCGATTGCTTGGAGGGTCTTAGCGGCGTCGACGCCCGCCGCCGCCGCCGCCGCTTCTGCCGCCGCCGCCGCCG
>CALEHF010000467.1 GCA_937876125.1 uncultured bacterium | reverse complement strand
TTGCGGCGAATCGGCAAGCCGTAGCCGTGATCAGCGCTTATTCCAGGGCTAGGAGAGCTCGATCCAAACAAACGGGGGAGAGGACGCATCGCATCCACTCCCCCGCTCGAACGGCCGGAAGCCTCGACGGCTCCCTCGCGTATTTCACGTCGACTGGCGTGTTACTGACAGTCAGCGCGGTCGCAGGCTCCGAGATTGTCGTCGGTCGCGTCAGCTTGGCACGCTTCGTCCATGATGAAACCGGTTCCGAAGATCCCGGACAGCAGGTTGATCGCATCGCCGATTCCGACAACGCCGTTATCGTCGATGTCGCCGGAATCCAAACAGTTGGGAACGTCGCCCGCAGCGAAGAGGTACCCGAGCAGGTTGATCGGGTCGCTAATGTTGCAGGTGCCGTCGTCGTTGACGTCGCCGCGGACCAACTCTTTCGGGGCGACGTTGCCGTCGGTGACGGTCACGGTCGCGATGCCATCCGCGATGGCGCCGAAGTTGTCGAGCATGTAGGTGACGGAGTAGGAGCCGGGAGTCGCGGGCGACATCGCGGTGATCACGAGAATCTCGGTCCCGAACACGGCGGTCTCGTAGGGGACACCAAAGAAGATCAGTCCGAACATCGACCCTGGATCGACGATGATGTCGCACTGGGGAGGCTCACCATTGGCGGTGAGATAGTCCAAGACTCCCTGTCCTTGGGTGCCGGAGAGGAGCTGCACTTGAGAGGGGTCGGTGTTGAGCATCGCGATAATGCCCTGGATCGGGTTGGGGTCTGTGACCTCGACCACCAGCTGGAACATGGTGTTCGGAGCGACGGTCACGTCGGGGACCGACGCGAGGAGCGTTCCTCCGGTGCCGCCCGTTCCAGGGCCGCCACCGGTGGGTTGGGCGCCAGCCACGCCCGCGAGGACGAGGACCAGGCCGAACGCAAACACACTGAACCGAGCCGAGTTACGCAGTGCAGCCATCCGAAGGTTCCTTTCTCTGTGCCGTCTTCGTTTCCCCAGCGATTCTGCCGCGGGTGCAGATGCCGATCCGGGGGGAGCGCGCCCCGAGGCGTTCTGGCTGTGGGATGTCTGACGAGCCAACCGGCTCGACCGTACGAGGATCGAGGGGGCATCGCAAGGAGCGTTTTTGCCCCCAGAGTGGTCGCTTTGGGTGAAATGGAGACGCCTGAGCCGTATCGTGGCCCAAAGGAGGGTGATGCCATGCAGAAGAGCGACAAAGCGGCTCGGATCCACGGGATTCTCGACGAGCTCTACTCCGAGCCGCCGATCCCCCTCGACCACTCAGACCCGTTCACTCTGCTCGTCGCGGTGCTTCTCTCGGCCCAAACGACCGACGCGATGGTCAATCGCGTTACCCCCGAGCTGTTCCGTCTGGCTCCGAGCCCCAAAAGGCTCGATGCGCTCGAGGAGCAGGAAATCCTCCAGACGATTCGCAAGCTCGGACTCGCCCCTCAAAAGGCGCGCGCCCTGGCGAAGCTCGGCGGGATGCTGGTCGATCGGCACGGGGGAGAGGTGCCCGCGGACTTCGGTGCGCTCGAGGAGCTGCCGGGGGTTGGGCACAAGACGGCGAGCGTGGTGATGGCGCAGGCGTTCGGAGTGCCGGCATTTCCCGTCGACACTCACATCCACCGATTGGGCGCTCGTTGGGGACTGTCGAACGGGACGACCGTCGAGCGCACCGAAGCCGACCTCAAGAAGGTGTTCCCACGCGACAGTTGGAACCGGCTCCACCTGCAGATGATCTACTTCGGGCGCGAGCACTGCCCGGCGCGGAGCCACGATCTCTCGACGTGCCCGATTTGTGGGTGGGCGGCGACCAAGAAGCGGATCGCCGAGGAGGCGAAGAAGCTCCCGGCGAAGATGCGCAAGTAGGGGAGGTCACCCCCCAAGCCTGGCGACTCTCCCGGGCGTCTGACGTTCCTCGACCGTTGTCTCCTCGCCGGCTCCTCCTCGGCTATCATGCGCCGATCGGCACCTCTTTCCGGTTTGCCCCTCTTCACGTTAGACCCTCGTTAGACGGAGTGCGTCCATGAACACGGACCCCACAAGCCCCGACTCCCCAGCGACTCCAGATTCTTCCGCTGGCGGGCGCAAGAATTTCATCGAGAAATTCGTCGAAGAAGACCGCGCCGCTGGAAAGAACGACGGCCGTGTGCACACGCGTTTCCCCCCCGAGCCGAACGGGTTCCTTCACATCGGGCACGCGAAGGCGATCTGCATCAACTTCGGGTTGGCCCAGAAGTACGGCGGAGATTGCAATCTTCGGTTCGATGACACGAACCCCACGAAGGAGGAGACTCGCTTCGTCGACGCGATCGAAGAGGACATCCGGTGGCTCGGCTTCGACTGGGGGGATCGCCTCTTCTTCGCGTCCTCCTACTTCGAGCGTCTCGTGGAGCTTGCGATCTCGCTCATCGAGAAGGGGGATGCGTACGTCTGCGACCTGACCCCTGAACAAACGCGCGAATACCGCGGCTCGCTCACGGAGCCAGGCAAAAACAGCCCCTTCCGCGATCGCACGGTGCCCGAAAATCTCGATCTGTTCGCTCGGATGTGCGCGGGAGAGTTCGAGGACGGGACCCGCAGTTTGCGCGCCAAGATCGATATGGCGAGTCCTAACGTGAACCTGCGAGATCCGGTGATGTACCGCATTCTCAAACAGGAGCATCATCGCACCGGCGGTCGGTGGTGTGTCTATCCGACTTACGACTGGGCGCACGGCCAGTCCGACGCTCTCGAGGGGATTACGCACTCCCTCTGCTCTCTCGAGTTCGAGAACCATCGGCCACTGTACGACTGGTACCTCGATCACCTCGATCTACCGGCGCGCCCGCGTCAGATCGAGTTCGCCCGTCTCGAATTGACATACACCCTCACCAGCAAGCGAAAGCTCCGCCAACTCGTCGATGAGGGTCACGTCGAGGGGTGGGACGATCCGCGCATGCCGACCTTGCGCGGGATCCGTCGGCGCGGTGTGCCGGCCGAGGCGGTGCGTGCGTTCTGCGACGACATCGGCGTCGCAAAGTACAACAGCACCATCGACTGGGTGAAACTCGATAACGCGACGCGCGAAGTGTTGAACCGCACGGCGGAGCGGCGGATGGCGGTTCTCGATCCGATCAAAGTCGTCATCACGAACTACCCCGAGGGCCAGGTCGAAGAGCGCGAGGCGATCAACAATCCCGAGGACACGACCACCGGCGTGCGCATGCTCCCCTTCTCACGCGAAGTGTGGATCGAGCGTGAGGACTTTCGCGAGGAAGCACCGAGCAAGTTCTTCCGCCTCGTCACGGGGCGCGAAGTCCGATTGCGGTACGCCTACGTAATTCGTTGCGACGAGGTGATCAAGGACGAGACGGGAAACATCGTCGAGCTTCGGTGCACCTACGATCCCGAGTCGGGCGGGGGAAAGACTTCGGATGGTCGCAAAGTGAAGGGCATCATTCACTGGGTGAGCGCGGCGCAGGCGATTCCCGCCGACGTGACGATCTACGACCACCTCTTCGCGCACCCCGATCCCGAAGCTGGAGACGACTTCCTTGCGCACCTGAATCCAGACTCGCGGAAGGTCGTCTCTGGATACTTGGAGCCGTCTCTTCTCGAGGCAGCTCCGGGCGAGGTCGTTCAGTTCGAGCGGCTGGGGTACTTCGCAAACGATGCGGCACGCGCGAGCGCCGGGCGCCCTTCATTCCATCGCACCGTTGGGCTGCGCGACACTTGGGCGAATGTGGAGAAGCGGGATGCACCCCCGAAGAAGAAAAAAGGGGGGGGGCAGCAGAAGAAGAAGCCGAGGCTCGATCACGGATATCCTGCGAAGCAGAGCCCACCAAAGGCGAAGCCGGGGGAGCCGGCGGAGCCAGAGGGCTAGGAGGCTGTCGGAAAACTCATTCCGACCGACGATTTGAGCTTCCGGCACCCTGCACCCTCGGCAGAACTCGACGTACAAAGCAGTATGACTGCGCTCTGCCGAGGGCACAGGCCACCGAAATCTCAAACCCTCGGTTCGAAAGCAGTTCTCCGACAGCCTCCTAGGAGGCTGTCGGAAAACTCATTCCGACCGACGATTTGAGCTTCCGGCACCC
>CALEHF010000466.1 GCA_937876125.1 uncultured bacterium | reverse complement strand
GGCACGACGCGCAACTTTGTCCTCTGGCCGCTGGTCGGCTGGGAGTCCCAACAAGAAGCGAACTACGCCCGACGCTCGCAGTGGTTCTTCCCGTTCTATCGTCGCACCGTGACCGAGAAGCGTCGGCAGTCCGAGGGAGCGGAAGAGGGTGAGGGCGCGAGCGCGATTGAGCGCACCGCCCTGACGCGCGTCTGGCCCCTCTACCGCTACCGCTCTCACGCCGATGGCCGCCAGGAATGGAACCTCCTCGACCCGCTCCCTTTCATGGACGCTCCCGGCTTCGATGCGTTCTACTCGCGCATCTGGAGGATCTACCGCGAGGTCGACGTCCCGGCGGAAGAGCGTCGTGCATGGGAGCTCCTCTGGGGGATCGCCGGAGGATCTCGAACCCCCGAAACCACTCGTTTTTCGATCTTGGGGGGTCTGTTCGGGCGAGAGGAGCGGAAGGGAGCCGATGGCACCTCGAGTGACACGACTTGGCGACTCCTGTACATTCCGTTCTGATTCTGGTCGTCCCCGGCGCGTCATGATTTTCCGGGAATGCTCAATTCGAGGGCAAGAATGACCGAAGTCTGGGGAATCGGTTCTGCAACAAGCTGAACGAGGTGTCTGCGTCATAGAACGCTTTCGAGTCAGTATTGGCGAGGTCGTGTCAGATCGAACGAGGTCAAATGCAGGCATACTGGTGGAGTACGCCAAGCTTGACATCGTTCGAGCTGGCGCGAACTCCGCGATTCTGGCCGAACTGGTTCTGTGACGCAGGACTCCAAGGGGAGAGCGGCAATTGAGTTCCACGAGTAAGCCCGCACCTCCGTTCCTGGTGGTGATCGAGGGCTTTGGGCGCTTCATCACCCAGTCCGCCGAACATGCGGGCTACGGGATCACTCTGCTCGCCCGCGCGACCGCAGGGATGCCGCATGCCCTCGCCCCCCGTCGCATTCGCGACATCCGAAGCCTCCTCTACTCCTACTCCGTCGGCGCACTTCCCGTCACCATCGTCGTCTCGATCTTCACCGGGATGATCCTCGCACTCAACGGAGGGATCTCGCTGCAGGACTTCGGCCAAGAGAACTTGATCGGGAGGATCGTCGCCGTTTCGATGATCCGCGAAATGGGTCCTTTCATGACGGCTCTGATTCTCGCCGCGAGTATCGGAAGTGGCATCGCGGCCGAGATCGGCACCATGAAAGTCTCAGAGGAGATCGACGCCCTCGACGTGATGTCGATCAGCCCCATCCGATTCTTGGTGATCCCCCGCCTGGTGGCCCTCTTGTTGATCTGCCCGATGATGACCGTTTTCGCCGGGATCCTCGGGATCGGCGGAGGGATGCTGGTCGCTTACTCGCATCTCGACGTCTCCCCCACGACCTTCAGACTCGACGCGCTGAGCACACTGACTCACAAGGACATGTTCACGGGGCTCCTGAAGTCGGTCGTGTTCGGGATCACCATCGCTGTTGTCGGTTGCACTCAGGGTCTCGTGACGCGAGGCGGAGCAACCGGTGTCGGTATCGCGACCCGTAGGGCAGTGGTCGTCTCGTTCCTGCTCATCATTGTCCTCGGTTACTACATCACCTGGTTCTCCTTTACTCCATAGCGGATGGCCATGATCGAGATCGAGAACGTCACCAAGGTCCTGAGTGGCCGCAAGATCCTCGATGGCATGAGCCTGTCGGTCGGTGCCGGGGAGACGCTCGTCATTCTCGGCCGCAGTGGTATCGGCAAGAGCGTGACCTTGCGTCACATCGTCGGGTTGATGCAGCCCGATTCAGGCCGGGTCACGGTTCTCGACAACGACCTGGCGAAGCTCGACGGCAGAGCGCTCCTCCAGCATCGTCGGAAGATCGGCTATCTGTTCCAGGACGGAGCGCTCCTCAATTGGATGAACCTCTCCCAGAACGTCGCTCTGCCGCTCATCGAACATGAGAAGCTTCCGAAGAGTGAAATCATGGAGCGAGTCGAAGAGGCTCTTTCCCTGGTCGAGCTCGAGAATCACATGGACAAGCTACCTTCCGAGATTTCGGGGGGGATGCGAAAGCGTGCGGGCCTCGCACGCGCCCTGATCAACCGACCTCAGATCGTACTGTACGACGAACCGACGTCGGGGCTCGACCCGATCTCTTCGAGCCTGATCAACCGACTCATCAACGACTTGAAAGAGCGGATGGGGATCGCCCAAGTGGTCGTGACTCACGATATGGCGTCCGCGTTCGCCATCGCGGATCGCATCGCCCTCCTCCACAACGGCCGCCTACGCGCGGTCGGGACCCCCGAAGAAATTCAGTCCACTCGCGACCGTGCGGTGCAACAGTTCATTCACGGCAAGATCGATGGGCCCCTCTCTCACGACCAACGGCACCATCTCGCGGATGGTGAGACGACAGTCGTGGGAGGTGACGAGTCCCCGCCTTCGCCCGCTCCTTCCACTCCGAATCCGACAGACTCTCCCGCTCTCTCCCCAGACCCGAAGGCCGGTGCGATTTCTAATCGCGCCGAATCCCGTTTGAGTGGTGAAGCCGAGAAGGGAAAAAACCAATGACGCGCGATCTCATCGTCGGCCTGTTGTTCCTGGGAGCGATCTTCCTCGTCGGGATGATGACCTTTATGCTCGGCGGATTCGGTGGCGCCTCCGAGTACGCGCTCGATGTCCAATTCGAGGATGTCGGCGGCCTCCAGGAAGGAGACGCAGTCCGGGTCCGGGGAGTCAAGTTTGGTGAGATCGATAAAGTTCAGTTCTCCGAGGAGGAAGTGACGGTCACGCTGCGTCTCAAGGATGAGATCGTCCCGAAGGACGGCTACATCTTCGAAGTGCTCCCATCGGGTCCGCTCGGAGGGAGCTACCTGCGCTACAACCCGGGCAAGGGAGCCGCAGTCGCGACCACCGATCTGACCGGAAAAGCAGGCGGCGACCTGTTCACGACGATCAACGAGATCCTCTCTGAGAACCGTGCCAACATTCGCAACTCGATCGGCTCGCTCGAGAGCATTCTGGCCACGATAGATGACGGCAAGGGCGTGATCTCCGCGCTCTTCCGTGATTCGAGCATGAAGGATGACTTCGCCCAGAGCCTCTCCGACCTGAAGAGCATTACCGGCAAGATCGATCGGGGTGAGGGAGTCCTCGGAGCCGCGATTTCAGACCCTCAGATGAAGAACGACGTGGAAGCGACGGTCACAGGAATCCGATCGGCAATTGATCACGTCAACGCGGGGGAGGGCGCCGTCGGCGCCCTGATCTACGGCACCGAGATCAAGTCGCAGCTGGAGCGGATCTTCGACCGCGCCGACCGTATCACGCAAGATATCGAGAACGCGAAGGGTCTCCTCGGAGCGTTGCTGAACGAGCCTACTTTGAAACAGTACTTCGAGGACTTCGCGCGCGGCGCTGCGAACCTGATGACCGAGATTCGCAGCGGGGAAGGGGTCCTGGCCGCTCTCATCGGTAACTCGGAGATCCGAGATAGTGTGAAAAGCGCGATTATCGACATCGCGGCGATCACGGACCAGGTCCGCACCGGAAAGGGAACTCTGAACAGTCTGATCTACCACACCGATCTCTATGAGAATCTGAACGAGGCAGCCTCGCTCCTTCGGGACGCCACCGAGGACGCGAGGGAGCAGGCGCCGATCAGCACATTCTTCGGCATTCTGTTCGCTCCTTTCTGATGCTCACTGTTCCCGCCATGCTCGCTCAAGCGACCGTGAACGCCAACCCTTCGGTGGGCTTCGCCGCCCTCATGATTCTCGGGGGACTGTTCCTCTTGAGTGTCGGGGGCGAGTCCCTGGTCGCGGGAGCCTCTCGCCTGGCGCTGCGCTTCCGTCTCACTCCGACGGTGATCGGCCTGACCGTCGTCGCTGCAGGGACTTCACTCCCCGAGTTAGTGGTCAGCTTGATCGCTCAGGTCAAGGGAAGCTCGGATCTCGCGGTCGGCAACGTCATCGGCTCGAACATCTTCAACATCGGGATGGTCCTCGGAGTCCTGGCTCTCTTTCGCGTGATGCCGATCCCCGGCAGTACCGCGAAACTCGAGTTCCCGGTCTTGCTCGCGACCTCACTGGCGATCCTCTGGATTGCGCGCGGGGGG
>CALEHF010000465.1 GCA_937876125.1 uncultured bacterium | reverse complement strand
TGGCGCCGAACAGATTGGCGCCGAACAGATTGGCGCCGAACAGGGCGGCGAGGGTTCGAGACGCGCGGAAGATATTGAACCGGGATGCATCCAGCACGGGGATCTCCTTTCGCAGGGGATCCCCGGATGGTGCGTGCTGGCCGCGCAATCTTCAACGGATCTCTGACAGCCTCCTAAGGACAGGGCGGGAAAGTCGCGCCGCCTGCCTTGTGTGGGGCCGATCCGAGCGCAGATTCGCTGACGTGTACCAGCTTTGCTGTCTGCCCCTGAGCGGATATCCACCCATTGCTTTGCAGTGCGGGGGTGGATCACTCAGAATCGTGGGCTTCGGCCTCGCACTCATCCGCGAGGAGCACGAGGAAGAGTGAGGAGTGGCTGTGGCGGGCGATTTCAATGACAGGTCCAGCGGGCGAATAGGTGTTTGGGCGCTGATCGCGATCTTTGTCGGTGCGGGGTCACTGTTCGCTGGTGATCCTGTCTCACCCGGCGATCTCCCCCTCCCCGACCCGAGCGCAACGGGCGAGGCCTCGGTGGATCAACCCCTCTCTTATCGCCGCGACATCCGCCCGATCCTTTCCGACCGTTGCTTCCAGTGTCACGGCCCCGACAGCGGGTCCCGCGAAGCAGGTCTCAGGCTCGATCGCACAGAAGCGGCCACCGCGGAACGAAAGGGAAACCCCGCGATCGTGCCGGGAAACTCTGCCGCGAGCGCGCTGGTGGCGCGGATCTACCACGGCGATCCCGACGAGCGCATGCCGCCAACGGAGAGCGCAAAGTCCCTTTCCGATGCCGATCGCGCACTGCTCGTTCGGTGGATCGACGAGGGCGCGGTCTACGAAACGCATTGGGCGTATGAAGCGCCCGTTCGCCCTCCGGTCCCGACTCTGGCCGATGGCTCAAAGCCCGCGCATCCGATCGATGCTTTTGTTCAGAAGCGCCTCGAGGGAGTCGGGCTCTTTTCCTCCCCGCGCACCGACCGCGCGAGCGAGTTGCGTCGCGTCACTCTCGATCTGACCGGCCTCCCCCCCACCGTGCGGGAACTCGACGCCTACCTCGCTGACGACGCCTCGGGTGCGTACGAACGGGCGGTCGACCGCTTGCTCGGATCGGTGCGTCACGCCGAGCACTCGACCCGTCACTGGCTCGACGCAGCGCGCTACGCCGACACCCACGGACTGCACCTCGACAACGAGCGGGTGATGTGGCCGTACCGCGATCGGGTGATCGCAGCGATCCAATCGAACCAGCCGTTCGATGAGTTCACGATCGAGCAGCTCGCGGGGGACCTGCTCCCCGAGGCGACCCTCGAACAACGCATCGCGAGCGGGTTCAACCGCTGCCACGTGACGACCAGCGAGGGCGGTGCGATCAACGAGGAGTACCTGGTCAAGTACGCAACCGATCGAGTCGAGACCGTGACGACGGTGTGGCTCGGCATGACCGCGGGTTGTGCGGCGTGTCACGATCACAAGTTCGACCCGTTGTCCCAGAAGGAGTTCACTGGCCTCTTCGCGTTCTTCAACTCGACCACCGAGGCGGCGATGGATGGCAATGCCAAGGCGCCGGTGCCGGTGGTTCGCGTGCCGACCGCGGAACAGGAGAGCGAGCTTCTGCGGCTCGACGGCTTGATGGGAACGATGCGGACCCAACGCGACGCTCCCGACCCGGCGATCGATGCCGAGCAAGGGGAGTGGGAAGAGCGGTTCCGAACCGATCGCGCCGATCGTTGGCAGCTGCTCACCGAAGGGACGGGCGTGACTCTCGCGAGTGTCGGGGGCGCCACGGTCGTCGCGAAGCCGGATGGCTCCTTTCTCCTCACGGAGAAGAAACCTGACACCGATGTGCTCACTCTCACCGCAACCGTCCTAGGAACCGGCTGGCGGAGCTTTCGACTCGAAGCTCTGACCGACCCCACTCTTCCGAAGGGGGGCCCCGGCCGCGCGGACAACTCGAACTTCGTTCTGAACGAGATCCTCGCGACCGTGACCGATGCGGCGGGAGTCGAGCATCCGATCGATTGGACGCTCGCGTGGGCCGATCACGATCAACCCGACTGGCGGGTCGCCGAGGCGATCGACGGCGATCTCGGCTCGACCAACGGTTGGGCGGGGGAGGGGTTCAATCGTCAGGAGCGGCGGTTGGCGATCTTTGCGAGTGACACGCCCTTCGGCGTCGATGGGGTGTGGACCCTCACGGTCAAAATGCACTACCTGAGCCCCTACGGAGCGCACGTGCTCGGCCGGACACGCTACGCTCTCGCGCGCACGATCGAGCCGGAAATCGCGGAGCGCCCGTGGATCGACGACGACGAAGATCTCGGTGCCGAGCGGAAGAACGACGGCATGGTTGCGGCGTGGTCGTTCGTGCGTGCCCCCGGCGCGCCCGTGCACTCGGGAGAGCTGGCGCGGGAGCAGCGCTCTGGTGACAAGAAGCGTCTCGTCCAACACTACTTCCACAAAGCGAAGCGCACGCGCACCCTGGCTGCGGGGGATGCGGCGTATGCGTGGGTGTGGCTCGATCCGGAAGATCCCCCGGAGACTGTGATGCTCCAGTTCCACGACGAGAAGAACTGGGAGCACCGGGCGTTCTGGGGGGATGACAAGATCGTCTTCGGCGGCATCGGCGCCGATACTCCCGCCCATCGTCGGCTCGGCGATCTTCCCCCGCTCGGCGAGTGGGTGCGCCTCGTCGTGCCGATGGAGCGGGTCGGGATCGAGCCGCGGCAAGTTCTGTCGGGGGTGGCATTCACCCAATTCGGCGGGCACGCGTTCTGGGATGAGGCGGGGTTCCTCGCACCGGACCACGAGCTGATCCTCGAGTCGATCGTCGCGACCCGAGCGAGCGATCGCGACCCGGTCCAGGCGGACCTGTTGAAGAACCGCTACCGCCTCGACCACTCCCCTCGCCACGCGACCCTGCTCGAAGACCTCGCCGCCGCGGAGCGTGATCACGCGGCGCTATCCGCGATGGTCCCGACGACCCTGGTGAGCCAGGAGCTCCCCGAGCCGCGCCCCGCGTTCCTCCTCGCCCGGGGGGCCTACGATCACCCCACCGACCGGGTCGAGCGCGACACCCCCTCGTTCCTGCCGCCATTTCCAGAAGGCCTCTCCCGCGATCGACTCGGTTTTTCCCAGTGGCTCGTTGCGGATGAGAATCCGCTCACCGCGAGAGTGACGGTGAATCGAATTTGGCAACAGCTGTTCGGCACCGGCTTGGTGCGCACCAGCGAAGACTTCGGCAGTCAGGGGGAGTGGCCGAGTCACCCCGAGTTGCTCGACTGGTTAGCGGTCGACTTCCGCGAAGGGGGTTGGGACCTGCGCGCCCTAGTGAGGCAGCTCGTGACATCGGAGACCTACCGGCAGAGCTCGAACGTCACCGAGGCGATGCTCGAGCGAGACCCCGAGAACCGATTCCTCGCAAGATCGCTCCGGCATCGTTTGGACGCCGAGGTGATCCGCGATCAGGCCCTGTACGTGTCGGGGCTCTTGGTGGAAGAGGTGGGCGGCCCCCCGGTGAAGCCGTATCAGCCGTCGGGGGTGTGGGAGGCGGTGGGTTACACCGACTCGAACACTCGCATGTTCGCGGCGGACACAGGGGACGCTCTTCATCGCAGGAGCCTCTACACTTTCTGGAAGCGCACGGCGCCGCCCCCGTCGATGGCGATCTTCGATGCCCCCAATCGCGAAACGTGCACGGTGCGGCGGGAGCGCACCAACACGCCGCTGGCCGCGCTGGTTCTCTGGAACGACGTGCAGTTCGTGGAGGCGGCGCGGCACTTCGCGGCACGCATCTTGAAGGAGGGCGGCCCAGACGACGCGGCGCGCCTCGTATGGGGCTTCCGGTCGCTGACCGGGCGGGTGCCGACGGCGGAAGAGGCCGATCAGCTCGCGGCGGCCCTCGGCGAGTTCCGGGAGGTGTACAGCCGAGATCCCGAAGCGGCGCGCGCACTGATCAGCCTCGGCGCCGCCGACCCCGACCCCACCGCGACCCACCCCCCGAGCGAGCTCGCCGGCTGGACGATGCTCGCCAGCTTGCTCCTGAACCTCGACGAGGCGATTACGCGGGGGTGAGGGGGGTCCCTCGGGAGCCCCGCGTTCTCAAGGTTGGGGAGTGATTCCCAGTTCTGCAATTTGTCAATTCTCGCCGATTCTCATGCAGCATTGGCTCGTAGCGGCCCATTCCTCAGTTCTTCAGCTGTCATTCATGACAGCCTCTGGCCGCCCACCCGAGTACCTCAAGTAATGATGTAGTCAGAGGTTATGTCTCAGTTCTCCAAAATGAGACCCGTTGGTGGAGAGATTGCATGAGCCCCTCGCGGTCGAAACTCGATCACACCTTGGGCAGAAACCCACTAGGATTATCGTCATCGCATCTTGAACGTGGAAGGAGCGGGGCCATGAAGATTCTCGTCCCGGGACTCTTCGCTATTGTTCTTCTGTTCGCAGTCGTTGAATTCACACATGGAGACGGTTTGGGGACCGGAATCGCGACCCCCGGCTCGCCCCACAACTTCGCCGATGACATCGGCGGAGCGGAGCTGCCCCCCGGAGGGTGGAACGCGCGGGAAGAAGTCTGCCGCGTCTGTCACGTTCCCCACGACCACAACCGCGCGACCGGCCTGCAGGCCAACGGACTCCTCTGGAACCACGCCCTCTCGAACACCACCTTCACGATGTACACCTCGGTGACTCTTGATGGCGCCCAGGCGAGCCAGCCGACCGGCATCAGCAAAATGTGCCTCGGGTGCCACGACGGCACCACCGCGGTCGATACGTTCGATTCCTATGTCGGCGGCACCGTCTTCATCGACGACTACAACCCGGGTTTCCAGGTTCCAGGCGATCTCTTCGCCGGTGACCTCGGATCGACGCACCCGATTTCGATCGAGTACGACGAAGCCGCGGATCCGGCCCTGCGTTCCAAGACCGATCCGTTCGGCGCCTCCGGCACCATCGCGGACATTCTCGAGAACGGAACCACGCTCCAGTGCTCGAGCTGTCACGACGTGCACGACGCGCCGGGAGAATCGGTTCCGGGGACCCACCTCCTGCGCGTGAGCCAAAAGGCCTCGCAGGGGCAGGCGAGCGGACTCTGTATCAGCTGCCACATCAAATAAGAGCGTAGTCGTCGAGTGATCTGAACACGGGGAATGGCGGGTAATCCACCGTTCCCCGTGTTTCAGCATTTCGTGGGATCGACTACTGTTCGATTGCTTCGCCGGGTGGGGCCACGCAGCCTGTTGAAAAAGTCATTCCGATCGAGAGACTGAGCTTCCTCCGTACAGCACCCGCGACCAAACTCAAAGACGGTCAAACTCGAAGTAGGCCAGTACGACGTCGTTTGGCCGGGGGCACTGGACTCGAAATCTCACCCTCTCGATTCGAAAGCACTTTTTCAACTGACTCGGGAGTCGGAGAAGCATGGTTTCGGGCCTGCTGCGAGCGGTCGAGCGCCCGAGTGGCGGCGCTTCCCCTCTTTGGGTGCCTGGGAGGCTGAAATGGGATCGTTCTCGCGCGACGCTGGTCGGCTGCTGCTCGTCATCTGCTGCGCATTCACCTGTATTCCGATGGGATGCGCGTCGTCACGAGGTGGACTCGTGACCCCCGAAGAGCCGGTTCTGTTCCCGCTCCCCCCCGATCCTCCCCGAGTCCAATTTCTCACCAGCATCACGCGGAGCGATGAGATCGTCGTCGCCGAGAGCGCGTTCCAACGGTTCGTCACTGGCTCCGAGGGGCCGGTCGCTGCGATCCAAGGGCCGTGGGGAGTTGCCGCGAACGACAACAAGATCTACGTCTGCGACCTGCGCCAGCGAACGGTCGTCGTGATCGATCTCGCCGAAGAGCGGTTCCGCTCTATCGGAGATACGGGGCGCGGCAAGCTGCGCAAACCCGTGCAGTGCGATTTCGACAGCGACGGGAATCTCCTCGTCGCCGATCGCGAGCGCCGCCAAGTCGTTGTGTTCGGCCCGGACGAGAAGTACCTCCGAGAATATGGCCCGATCGACGACGCGTTCCTTCCGCTCGACGTCGAAGCGCGCGGAAACGAGCTCTTCATCTGCGACCTGGGCAACCGCTGTGTGCAGGTGCTCGACCGCACCACCGGCGAGGTCCTCCGTCGCCTCGGTGGTCCCGACACTTTCGCTCGGCCGACCAGCCTCGCCCTCGATCCCGACGGCAACTGTTTCGTCGTCGATTCGATCCGCAATCAAATCACAGTGCTCTCCCCCGATGGAGTCGAGCTGCGCCAGCTCGGCAGCCCGGGAGACGTGGTGGGCAGTTTTGGGCGCGCGCGCGGGATCGATATCGATCAGGACGGGAACGTGTTCGTCGCCGACGCCGCGAGCGAGGTGTGCCAGATCTTCCGCCCCGATGGCGAGGTCGCGCTCTACTTCGGCGGGCCGGGGAACGCGCCGGGCAGTCTCTACCTGCCGGCGGGCGTCTGCGTCACGACGACCGGGCTCGAGCCGCTGCGTAAGTTCTTCTCGGACGAGATCATCATCGATCGATTGGTGATCGTGATCAGTCAATTCGGGACTCGGATCGTCAACATCTACGGCTTCGGAGAGCCCAACGCGACATGAGCCCCCTCTACCCCACGGGGAGCTCCTCTATCGTTCGTCCGTTCGGGGCACCGCTCGGTGTGCTCGCGCTCGCCGTCCTGCTCACCGTCCTCGTGAGTGCGTGCACCCGAGAGCGCCGGCACGAAGCGCTCACCTTCTTCTTCGATGGGGTTCCACCCTTGGATGCACCTCTCGATCCCGCAGGCTCCGAACTCGCGGCTCTCCCCCAGACCAGCGCCGAACGCATCGAAGCACTCGGGTACAACTTGAAGGTCACGCGCACCGTGACCCACAAGCCGGTGGCCGATCGCCAATGCTCGAGCTGCCACGAGGTCAACGACACGGGGCGCCCGGCGGGGAGTTGGGTGAGCGGCACTGCGATGTTGCGCATGCCGGTCGAAGAGTTGTGTTTGGTCTGTCACCCGCAGGAAGATCCCGTGCGTCACGGTCCCGCCGCTTCGGGGCAGTGCGTGATCTGCCATCACCCGCACGCGAGCCAGAATCCTCATCTCTTGCGCCTCGCCGAGCCCCAGAAAACCTGTGTGCAGTGCCATTTGACCGTCGATATCGCGAGCGCCGCGGAGCACGCGGGCAGCGTGCTCGAGCAATCGTGCCTCGAATGCCACGATCCTCACGGGGGCTCGCAACGTGGGTTCCTGCGAGGGCCAGCCCTCGGAGACAAGAAGATCGACGACCCGAGCAGTGTCCCGAGTGCCGACCCCGTAGATCCTGAAGCAGTGGACCCCGGCGGAGAAGACGCGAAGACCGGACGGGGTGGGGATGGCGATCGTTGAACGCGCCCTTCTACGAACGCGCCGCTGGTGTTCCGGCTGCGGGCTCATCATCTGCGCGCTGCTGGTGACAGCCTCACCCGCACTCCGTGCGCAGTCGATCGAGTGGATCGTCCTCGATGGGTGGGAGGGCGAGCTGGGGTTGCGGGCGCGCTTCGAAGACGAAACCCGCGAGCGGATCGGTTCTGCCGATCTCGAAGAAACTGAAGAGACCTGGGAAGAGCGCATCGGCCTGCGCCTCGATGGGTCGATCTATCACCCACGTTTTCTCGAGTACGATGTGTACGGCGCGTTTCTTCTCGAGCAAGAGTCGCTCGATTCCAATGCGACGTCGGTCAAGCGCGATTCGACCGACAGCGAGTATGACATCTTGTTGAGCGTGCTGAAGGAGCACCCGGTGTCGCTGCGGCTCGGGGCACGGCAGAAGATCCGCGAGGTTCGTCAGTCGTTCTTCCAGACGACCGAGCTCACGAACACCAATCTCGAAGCCGCGCTCACCTTCAAGCACTCCTGGTTCCCGTTTCGCCTGGAAGCGCGTCGAGACGAGGTGAAGGGGGATGGCTTTCGCGACACCGACGAGCGGCGCGACACCGTGACGATCGAAGGGCGGCATCTCGGCCCGCTGTTCTCTCTCGATGCGCGCGCCGAGTATGGCGAGACCGACCTTTTCACCACGGACCAGAACTTCATCACGCGCTCCGCTCAAACCTCGATGCGGCGTCGTTGGGGTCGTGACCTCAGGAACCTTGCGACCGCGACGGGGCACCTGCGCGAGCAGGCGGGGACGATCGACACTGAGACCAGAAACGCGACCCTTTCGTCGCGTCACCGCCACGGGGAGAGTCTCTCGAGCGAGGGGCGCATCCTCTACCAAGATTCGAGCGCGCTCGGGGCTGATAACCAAGGCCTCGCCGAAGAGCTGATCCTCACCCACCAACTCTACGAATCGCTCACCACCACCGTCACTTCCGGTGCGTCGCAAGACGACTTCGACGGCGGTGAGACCGATACCGTCTACGGCGGCGTGGAGATGCGATACAGAAAGAGGATCCCCGGCGGGACCGTGCACATCGGTCTCGAGGCGCGCCGCGATCTCATCGACGAGAATGGCTTGGGTACGACGGGCAGCATCGTCGACGAGCCCCACGAGTTCACCTTCGGAGTGCCGATCTTCCTCGACCGCGCGTTCATCGACGTGTCGACCCTGATCGTCACCGATGCCGCCGGTACGTTCATCTACACCGAAGGCTCGGACTACCTCGTCTCGAGTGCGGGCGAGTTGACACGCATCGACATCCCTGTGACCAGTCTGATTATCTCTGGGGACACTCTGCTCTTCACCTATGCGTTTCAGACAGCACCGGATCGCGAGTACCGCCGCGATCGCACCTCGGCCGACTTGGCGATCGACATCGGCACCCAAGTGAATCTGTACGGGCGCATCTCCCGGTTGGAAGAAAACCTCGAATCGGGGACGGGGAGCTCCGATCTCGACGACGTGCGGCGGGGAGAAGTCGGCATGGTGCTCGGCAACTCGCGTCGGCGGGCCACGGTGCGCTACTCGAGCCTCGACTCGCGCTTCAATCCGGTCGAGCGACTTCAGGGCACGGTGGCGGTCAGCTCGGAGTTGCCGTGGATCAGCCATGCGGCGCGCGGAACGGCGAGGATCGACATTTTTCGCAGTCGGTTTCCTGACGATCACGCTGTCGAACGCGGATCGAATGCGGTGGCGCGGATCGATCTCTCCTTCTCTCGTGGCTGGACCGGCCGCGCCTTTGTCGAGTACCGTCTGCTCGACGATCGGGTCGAAGAATCGAGCGGGTTCTTCGGGGAGGTCGGGCTGCGCTACGGAAGTCGAGCGTGGTCCTTCGACGCGGTGCTCCAGCAAACGATCACCGACTTCGAGATCTCGACCGACGAAGATCGCACCCGCTTCGAGTTTCGGGCGGTGCGGCGATTCGGGGGAAGGCTGCGTCGATGACAGACTCCACGAAGCATGATCGCGACCGAACTCGGGTGGGCCAGAGACGTCCGCTCGAGAGGTTTGCTCGCTTCTGCTTGCTCAGCCTTCTGGGGTGCTCGGGCCTCTTCGGGTGCTCGGCTCCGGTGACGCGCGACCTCGACACGCCCGCGCTTATCTGGCCCTTGCCCCCCGCTCCGCCCCGCTTCGAGCTCGAGCCACCTTTGATTGCGCTCGAGATCCCGACGGGCTTCTTCGGGCGCCTCGGCCGTGCGATCCTCGGCTCGCCCCAGGGGCTGAAACTCGATCGGCCGACCGGGCTCTCTTTCACCCCGAGTGGGGATCTCGCCTTCGTCGACCAGGGGGTGAACCGCGTTTACGTTTGCGATCTGAACGGTCGGATCGAGCGCGAGATCGACCTCGGGCGCGCGGGGATCGAAGAGGCGGTCGATGTCGTGGTGGACTCGACCGGTGCTCTCTATGTCACGGACCCGCGGCGCGGGCGCGTGGTGCGTTTTGACCCGAAGGACGACGAAGCGTGGACTGAGATCGAGATCGGCGGGCGCCCGACCTCGATCGCCTTCGACCGAACGCGGGATGCGATCGTGGTCGTCGATACCCTGACGCCCGCGATCGTCACCATCGATCGCACCACCTTCACGCTCCTCCCCGGTGCGCCCGCGACCGACGGTCCCCCTCTTTGGAATCGGCCGGTGTGGGTGACCCCGAGCAGCGCGGGAGGGGTTTGGGTCGTCGACGCGCTCAACTTCCGCGTGTGTCGGGTCGAGGGCGCGGGCGCAGTGGCGGCTTGCTTTGGTCGGCTCGGCGACGGTCCTGGCACCTTTGCGCGGCCGCGCGGCGTGGCCGAGGACGACGCGGGGCGGGTGTACGTCGTCGATGCGCTCTTCGGGAACTGCCAGGTGTTCGACGAGGCGGGACAATTGCTGCTCGCGATCGGATCGAGAGGCTCGGGGGCGGGGGAAATGCTGCTCCCCAGTGACATCGCGATCGACGGCGACACCATCGCGATCACAGACAGCTACAACCGACGGATTCAAATCTTCCGACGACTGCCTCCCCCCGCTCCGGCGGCTGCCGTGGCGGCGAGAAGCAACGAGGAACGAGAAGGGCAGGTCCCATGATCGATCGATGCACACGGGGGGGACTTCGACTGGGAGAGAAGGGGGGTAGACCGAGCGGCCGGCGCATCGTCGTCCTCTCACTCGCGGTGTGCGTGTTGCTCCCCGGAGCGGGTCTCCTCGCCGACTCGGTCCTCGATTCGCCGCACAACCTGTCGATCACGGGTCCCGGTACGGTGAAATCTGCGACCGAGGAAGAGGTGTGCGTCTTTTGCCACACGCCACACAACGCACGCACCGTCGCTCCCTTGTGGAATCGCGAGGACCCGACCTCGAGCTACCTCAGCTACACCAGTGACACCATCGATGCGACGGTCGGCGCGCCCAACGGCAACTCGCTCCTCTGTCTCTCTTGCCACGACGGGACGATCGCGCTCGGGGCGGTCTTGTCGCGTCCCCAGGAGATCGCGATGGCGGGGGGGCAGCGCTTCATCTCGGGGCGCGCGGAGATCGGCACCGATCTCCGCGACGATCATCCCATCTCCTTCGTCTACGACGACGCCGCCACTCAAGACGCGGGGCTGCTCCCCACCGCCGCGCTGCCGAGCCACACGCCTCTCGATGGGAGCGGCCAGTTGCAATGCACCAGCTGCCATGATCCCCACGACAATCAGGCCGGGGACTTCCTCCGCATCGAGAACATCGGCGGCTCGCTCTGCACGTCGTGCCACGCTCCGGTCGGTTGGCTCGGCTCGGTGCACCAAAGTTCGACCGCGACCTGGACTGGGGCGGGCACGGATCCGTGGCCGTTCACCCCGTGGAACACCGTCACCGAGAACGCGTGTGAGAGTTGTCACCAGGTGCACCTTGCAGGGAGCGGCCCGCACCTTCTCGCATCGGCGATGGAGGAAGAGAACTGCCTCGTCTGCCATTCTGGAAGCGTGGCGGAGCACGACTTGGAAGCGGCGTTTTCACAGCCGTATCGCCACCCGATCACACAATCGACCGGCGTGCACTCTCCCGCGGAGGATCTCCTGTCGATGCCGCGCCACGTCGAGTGTGTCGACTGTCACGACCCTCACCATGCGGAGGCGGGGGGGTCGCTCGCGCCGCCGTTGGTGCCGCCGAGTCTCGCGGGTGTCGCGGGGATCTCGGCGAGCGGGACGCCGGTCGATCCGGTCACGAACGGCTACGAGGTCTGTTTTGGCTGCCACGCCGACACCGCGTCCCCGAACCTGCTGATTCCGCGGTTGGTCCCGTCGGGGAACACCCGCGATGAGTTTGCGCTCGGGAATCCGTCCTTTCACCCGGTGGTCGGCCCCCGGAACTCCGCAGAGGTGCCGAGCCTGAAGACCGGGTTGAACCCGGGCACCGTCATGGAGTGCGGCGATTGCCACGGCAATCCCGATGGTCAGGCGCTCGGCGGAACCGGCCCCGACGGCCCCCACGGCTCGCCATTCCCCTGGATCTTGAGCGGGCGCTACGAAACGAATCTTCCGACCAACGAGAGCCCGAGCACCTACGAGCTCTGTTACCGCTGTCACGATCGCTCGAGCATCATGAACGACGAGTCGTTCGGTGAGCATGGAAAACACCTCGACGAAGACGTGCCCTGCTCGGCGTGCCACGATCCTCATGGAGTGTCGGCTGCACAGGCGGCGGGGAGTGCGAGCGATCACACCCACCTCATCAACTTCGACCTGTCGGTGGTCCAGCCACTTCCGGGCAACGGTCAGTTGAAGTTCGAGGACCTCGGAACCTTCCACGGCAGCTGCACGCTGCGCTGCCACGGGGAGAACCACAACGGAGAGTCGTACTGATGGGTACCACAATCACCACCCTGTTGTTTCTCACGCTCGTCGCTGTCGATGATCCCGGCGGGCTCGCCGATGATCGTCTCGGCCCGGTGCCGGCGGTGGTTGCGCGCGTCGGCGAGATCGATCTCACCAAGGGGGATCTCGCGAAGCAGATCCGGAAACTCGTGCCCCAGGTCAGCTTCCACCAGACGATCCCGAAGGAGCGTGCGCGCACTCTGCGCAACGAGGCGCTCGAATCGTTGATCCTCGCTGAACTGAAGTGGCAGCAGGCGGTGCGGGAGGGGCGCGTGATCTCCGACGCCGAAGTGCGGGCGGAGGTCGACCGCGCCATCACCACGCTCGCGAAAGGGGAGCGAGAGCGTTGGGCCGGTCGCGAGCTGACCTTGGTTGCCCAGCATGGGCCGGCGATCCGGCGGCGCCTCAGCCTCGAGAAGATCGAACAGGAGCTGGTGCCGGCGGAGGTCCTCGTGACCGATGAGAGGATCGAGGCGGAGCTCGCCGCTCACCCAGAGCTCGCCCAACTTCCTCCCCAGGTGCGGTTGCGGCACTTGCTGGTCAAGGTCGAGCCGGGGAGCGATCAATCCGAGTATGAGCGACTCTCCCTCAAGGCTGCCAATCTGCGCGATCGAATCGTCGCGGGAGAGTCGTTCGGAGAGGTGGCGCGCGCAGAGAGTGACGACGTCTTCAAGGAGCGCGGCGGCGAAACCGATTGGCTGACCCAACAGCAGATCATCTACAAACCGGTGGGACGGGCGGCGTTCGCGCTCGAGCCGGAGAAGCTGAGTGCTGTCATCGAGAGCCTGCACGGCTTCCATCTGATCGAGGTGATCGAGCGTCGTCAGAACCGAACCCTCGAAGCCACAGAGGCGCGGGCTTTGGTGCGAAGTGGGTTGCGCGAGACGATCCGCGAGGAGAAGCGCCAAGCGTGGCACAAGGCGCTCTTCGAGGGCACGAAGGTCGAGCGTTTCTACGATCCGCTCAGGGAGAGTGGTGAAGGGAACAGCGGGGAAGGGAAGAACGGGGAAGGGGAGAACGCGAAGCCCGCCGCCCCGACGTCGCGACCCCGGGGGTAGTCAGCGGGTGGTTCCGCGGAACCACCGCTCAGGGATTTTCTAGTGTCCCGAACGCTCGATGACC
>CALEHF010000464.1 GCA_937876125.1 uncultured bacterium | reverse complement strand
CGAAGACCCTTTCCCCGAAGACCCTTTCCCCGAAGACCCTTTCCCCGAAGACCCTTTCCCCGAAGACCCTGCGCTGGAGTGGAGGGCCGAAACATCACTCGGGGCTCCCACTGGGGACACTTCCGCTCCGATTTCGGAGTGCAGCTGCTTTTTCATCCATTCCCCCTTCTGCGATCAGCTTTTCCGGGAGGGGCCCGCGGCGTGCGGCCCCTCCCCTCCAAGCCTGGCGTTTCCCGAGAGCAGGAGATTCCTAGTGACGGCACGTCCTGCGAGAAGAAGGGATATCCTCTCCCTCCTCCAAACCGCATTTCGCTCCCCCGCTGGCTGGCGTATCGGGGCGACACTGCGGCGCTCTCGTCCGTCTCTAGTTGGCTCTCTCCTCGCGTTTCTCGCTTGTTTCCATGAGTCGCGTTCTTCCGCAACTTGCGCTCACGATCCTGCGGGCACGGGCTCTTGCGGAGCAGTTCCGGTGGATCACCAGGCGATCTGGTGTAGCCTCGCGGTTTGTTTCGCCGTTCGGAGTTCCGTGCGCCGCAGCTCGGTGCTGCGACGGTTCGGAAGCTACCCGAACAGAACCCGAACATCAACAATCCAAACCTAAAATCTACCGAACATCTCTCGGGGCACACTTTGAGGGCCCCGAACGGGTAAATAGAGAGAGGCGATCTGCATGAAGCCTTCCAGAAGCGTTTACGTCGCCGGCGGCGCGATCACCCCCTTCACCGGTAAGTTCCACCCCGACTTCATCTGGAAGGGGCACCCCGACTTCGGGAAGCGCGAGAACGCGACCATCGAGGAGCTGATCCACACCGTCGCCCGGAAGACTCTGGCGGACACCGGCGTCGATGGCTCTCTCGTCGACCGCGGAGTGATCGGCAACTTCGTCGCCGAGTGCTTTGTGAACCAGGGACACCTCGGATCGATGCTCGCCGGAGCCGACCCCGGTTTCACCGGCAAACCGTTCCACCGTGTGGAGGGCGCCTGCGCGTCCGGTGGCCTCGCTCTGTTCTCGGGGATCGAAGCGATCGCGGCAGGTGCCGACCTCGTGCTCGTCGCCGGGGCTGAGGTGCAGACCACTCGGAATGCGAAGGACGGCGCGGACTTCCTCGCGCGCGCGGCGCACTACGCGAACGAGCGCGAGATCGACCCGTTCACTTTCCCCTGCATGTTCGCGCGCCGCACGAAGGCGTACATGGAGAAGTTCGGCGGCGAGCTGGCAGATCTCGCCCCGATCGTGGTGAAGGCGTACGCCAACGCCAACCGCAACCCGAATGCTCACATGCGCGAAGTCAAAATGTCCATCGAACAAGCGGCGCAAACGTCCGACAAGAACCCCACCTTCATCACGAACCCCGAGTTCAAGGACTGGCTCAAGGTCAGTGACTGCTCGCAGGTATCGGACGGGGCGTGTGCGGTGCTTCTCGCCTCGGAAGCGGGGCTCGAGAAACTCGGCCAGGGTGGCGACCGCGCGGTGCAGATCGTCTCTTACGGCGCTGCGGCTGGCCCGCTCGGCGCAGTCGACGACTACACCACGATGGGGGTGACCCAAGCTGCCGCGAATCAGGCCTATGTGTCGGCGGGGTGGAACGCGACCGATCCCCAAGTCGCCGAAGTACACGACTGCTTCAGCATCACCGAGGTGCTCCTCACCGAAACGCTCGGCTTCTGTCAGCAGGGCGAAGGAATCGCCTTCGCGGCCGAGGGGAACACCGCCATCGACGGTTCGATCCCGGTCAACACCGGAGGCGGCTTGATGGCGTTCGGTCACCCGGTCGGCGCGACCGGTGTGAAGCAAGCGTTCGAGATCTTTCGTCAGATGAATCAACTCTGCGGCGACTACCAAATGCCGACCGCTCCAGAGCGCGGCATCGCTGCAAACATGGGTGGCGACGATCGCACGTCGGTCGTCACGCTCTATCGGAAGCGAGGCTAGTTCTTGGACCCCTTGTCGGTACCCGCCGCGATCGAAGCGCGGCGATCGGTGAAACACTTCAAACCCGATCCGATCGACTCCGCGACTCTCGACCGTCTCATCGAGCTGACGCTCACCTCACCGAGCAGCTGGAATCTCCAGCCGTGGCGCATTGTGCTCGTCCAGGATGCAGCACGACGCCAAGCGCTTCACGAGGTCGCTTTCCGTCAGCCGCAAGTCCTCGAGGCGCCGGTGACGTTCGTCTTCGCGGTGGATGTCAGAGCGTGGGAGCGCGACCTCCCACCGATGGTGGAGCAGGCGCGCGCGGCCGGCGCGTGGCCCGATGCGTACTGCGAGGTCGTGAAGAACGTCGCACCCCAGGGGCAGCACGGACTCGATGGAGCAGGACTCCTCAGGGAGTACGCCATCAAGGACGCGATGATCGCGGCGACCCACACGGTGCTCGCGGCGCAAAGCCTCGGCCTCGGCACGACCTTCATGAACGGCTACGTCGAAGCGGGGGTGAAGGAAGTCATCGGCGCAGCCGATCGCCCCGAGATCGCGATCGCGGTCTTGCTCCCGGTCGGCCATCCACTCGAGCTCCCGGCGAATCCAGGCCGGTTCGCGCGCGGGGAGAGGGTGTTCGAGGAGCGACTGCCGCCCGGGTAAATGCCGCGCACCAGGCGCCCCCGCTTGCCATCATTTGTCCTTTGAAATAGGCTGGGGCTCTCTCCCGAGCAGGATATGAGGTGTCCCATGCATCGCACCCTCACCGCGCTCATCGGCCTGACCCTGCTCCTCGCCTCGACCCCCGCCCCAGCTCAGAGTCCTTCGAACAGTCCTTCGAACCCGCTCCTCGATCGTCTCGCGAAAACCGTAGGGCACGCCGAGAAGATTCGCGCGGCGGTCCAAGAAAAGGTCACGACCGAAGACCTCGAGGTTCGCGCCATCGTCATCCCCGACGCCTATGTCTATTCGATGGCCGTCGCAATCGAGACACTCGTCAAGTCTCGATACCCGGAGGAGCTCCTCGGGCGAAAATTGCGCGATCTGCATCGCGAGCACAAATCCACGATGGGCAAGATTCTCATCATCGTGGACATCCAGACCCCCGGCGACGCCCACTACCTCATCAAGGAAAAGACGGAAGTCTTCAGAATTGATTCCGGCACGAATCAGCGTGCAAAAGTCGCGAAGGAAGAACCCAAACCTCGTTTTACAGCTTGGCAGGTGTTCCAGTACCCACCCAACAAGATGCGGAAAACAGGCTCCTTCAAGCTCGCGGAGATCGAGAAGTATCGGACCTTCCTGACTTGCAACCGAATCAATGTGAAGAAGAAAGACCCGTTCACTCTGTATGTCTCCAACATTCTCAAACAGAGCGAGCGCTTGGGTTCAACGAACAGCATCAACGTCGGCAACCGGCAGCTCAGTTGCGGGAGCATCGGTTCGCTCATCCTGCCGAAGATGGAAATGACGTTCTATCCGGGGAGCTGGAAGGTGCCGGATCCACCCACGGAGCTTCGCGAAGTTCTCGCCTCCCTCAAGAAGGTGAAGTAGCCCCGTTCCTTAGGGAAGAGCAGTCCACTCTGAGGAGACCGGCGAACCACTGCTCTGGAGACTCCGATGACGACCCCCCCTCCTCGTCTCGCCTTGACTCGCGCAATCTCCGCGTCCCTGAACCGGTGCGCCCTGACCCACCTCGAACGCACCCCCATCGATATCGCCCGCGCCCGCGCAGAGCATGCCGCCTACGAGTCGGCGCTTCGCGCGATCGGCTACGAGGTCAGGCAACTCCCCGCGGCCCCCGAACTCCCCGATTCGGTCTTCATCGAAGATACCGCCATCGTCTTGGACGAGATCGCCGTCCTCGCCCGACCGGGAGCTCCGGCGCGTCGGCTCGAAGTTGCCGCGGTCGCCGCCGCGCTCTCCTCGCATCGGCGACTCGAAGCGATCGAAGCACCCGGCACTCTCGACGGAGGTGATGTTCTCAAGGTCGGCTCGCAGCTGTTCATCGGGCGCTCGTCACGAACCAACGACGCTGGGATCGAACAGATGCGCGAGATCGTCAGCCCGCTCGGACTGGAAGTGATCGCGGTCGACGTCCTCGGCTGCCTGCACCTCAAATCAGCCGTGACCGAACTCGCGGAGGGGACAATACTCATGAATCGCAGAGCGCTCGAACCTACGCCGTTCGCCGGGCTGCGCTCCATCGACGTCGATCCGACCGAACCGAACGCCGCGAACGTCCTTCGCACGGCTGGAATCGTGATCATGCCGTCTGAGTATCCGAAAACTCGGGCCCGCATCGAGGCGGAGGGGATCCGCGTCGTCACCGTCCCCCAAGAAGAGCTCGCCAAGGCAGAGGGCGGGGTCACTTGTGGGAGCCTTCTGATCCATGGAACCCGGCGGGCGCGCTGACTCACTGCTTGTACGGGGCGTGAAATCGCGCAGACTTATCGCAATCGAACTGCTCGAAAGGGGAGAGTGATGTCAGATCCACGCCGTCTGGGATTTCTCGGATTCTTGGGATTTCTCGGGTTCCTCGGCCTGCGCGAGGGTCAAGCGAGCTTCTACTGGTTCTTCACCTTCTTCGCCTTCTTCACGTGGTTCTCAAAGAAGAAGGACTCGGACAGCGCCGGGACCTGAGAGAGCACATCGAAGTAGCCCGTGAGGCTCCCATCCTCAGCCCGCGGTCGCCTCGACAATAAGCGCCGGCAGGCCGTCAATGCTCACTTGGTTCTTCTCTGCTCGATAGAGTTTCATCCCCTCTTCCCCTTTCGCCACTGTGTACTTGGCGAGGGTGTCTCGACCCTCGATGTGTTCGTACAAAGGCACTCCGAATCCACACGAGTCGGCGATGCGTGTCACCTCGCAGACGATGACGCTCCGGGTCCCCGGCTGGGGCGGAAACTGAACGACAAGGCTCTCGAACTCGGGAGCAGCCGGTAGGACCACGCGGCCTCGACCAAAGAGCCTCAGAATTTTCGGCCCGCCCTCGAACGCGCAAAAGAGGAACGTGATCCGGCCGTTCTCCCTGAGGTGCGCAATCGTCTCCGCCCCACTCCCGGTCTGGTCGAGATACGCGACCGTGGTCGGCCCCAGGATGCGAAACGAATCGAGACCTTTCGGCGAGCAGTTGACGTGGCCCCCTTCGGAGAGGGGCGCGGTCGCGACGAAGAAGAGGTGCTGTTTCTCGATCCATTCGATAAGTGCCGGCTCGAGGGTCGGATAGATCTTGCCCATGCTGTCCTCGGTCTATTCTAGCGAGGGGGTCCGAAGCCGGAGTGGCTCAGTAGCGTACTCGCGTCATCGGATCGCCGAACAGGATCCACGTCTCGAGATGGGTACGCCAGCTCTCCTTCGAAGTTTGTTGCGTCCCGGCCAGGGCCTTCTCTGCGGTGCGGATCGCCTCGCCCAAGGTGACCCCGGGCGCCGAGTAGAGACGCTCATAGAATTCGAGAGCCAGCTGCTGCTGCGCGAGATGACTCGTGATCGCAGTCGGCCCCCAGTAGGCGACGGCGCCCGCATCGGGCTCGAGCAGGAGTGCTTCCCCGAGTGACGGCGTCTCCCGATGGAGAAAATAGCCGTTCAGGCAGTTCATCGCGGTCACCACCGGCAACCTCGGCCCCACCAGCGTCGCGACGTCCGGCACGGTCAAGATCTCTTCACTCGCCCAGCTGAGCCGACTTCCGTGACCTGTATAGTGAACGGTCTCGGCACCGGCACGCCAATCTTGTCGCAAGGCGGTCTGAAGATCGGCGATCGGCTGCGTGCCGATCTCGATGAAGCTCGACGGCGTTCCGGCGGGGAGTCGAGCCGCCACCATTGCGCTCAAGCCCAGGAAGTCGGCTTCGTCGTCGGAGGCAAAGACCGAAAGCCCAGAGACCAGGATTCCACGGGTCTCGTGATCGACGATCTTCTCGACCACCCCACGACACTCCTCTCTGGTCGACACCGGGAAGCGCCCCACCACCAACTCAGAAATGCCATCCATCCCTTCCACATCACCGAACCAGTGGTCGGATGCCGCTTCTAGGTATGGAGTTTCGATCAGGCGCGTCGGGAGGACCTGCAGCGAGGAGTGTCCCAGATTGCCAGAGGGATCGTAGGTTGCGTCTCCGACCAGCAGAACTGCGCTCGGCGCTGGAGCCGGCCACTCGAACCAGGCTTGACTCAAAAACTCTCGGATCGCGTCAGTCGTCTCGCGCCCCCCCCCGAACTCATCGAAGATCGCTTCCAACTCGACGACCTCTACGGACCAACCTTGGCTCCGTCTGAATGAGACGAGAGGATCGAGCTCCAGCGCCCAGCGCGCCGGGGTGATCACGATGAGGTCGACGGACACCAGTGGAGCGATGATCGGTTGCGTCGTCCTCGGGAGTACCGCCACCGGAGTTCGCGCGCCAGCTTCGGTGAACGCCTCGAACCGCCCGCCGCCCCCGACACCAACCATGAACGTTTGTTCGAAGCTGCGTCGGCCGAGAGACGGGGTCAGAGGACCGAAGCTTGCGGGCGGATAGGTGGGCGCGTCGATCCACGCGAGCCCCGCCGGCCCGCTCGTCCGGTAGAGATTGATCTCCGGTCGATCGAACCCCTCGATCTTGTGTGGCCCCGGACCGTTGAGACCGAACTCGAGCCGATTTGATCGAGCAAAGTGCTCCCGAGAAAATCTCAGCTCCAAACGGTCGAGGAACAATACGCTCGGGAGCCCGATGTCGACCGCTTCGATCTCGATGACGTTCGATCCATCCGAGAGCACGCCGGGAGGGATCGAGAAACTTCCACCGATCGGCCCGCTTCCGTTCTTGTCGACGGTCCCTAGGTCGACGCCGTTCAGCCGAACGACGACGCTGTGATCGAGCGGCTCGAGTGGATCTTGATTCCAAGCTTCGAGCCACAGCTCGAGTTCGTTGCTCGCATCCTGGACCACGACATGGTCGAGAAGAAGCGGGACTTCGAGAGTTCCCGGGGAGACGAGAAGCTCCCAGAACCAGTGATCTCGCCCCGCTCCATCGGCGAGGGATGCGACGTAGAGAAGATCTTTCTCCGCTTCGATGGTCGTTGTCGAGTTCGCCGTTCGCGAGGTCACGCCGGTGACCATTGCGCCCGATGTCGGAATTCGAGCGGGCGCGGGATCGAGCGGGGCCGCGATGTCGAGCCAGTAGACGTCGGATCGCGACTCGAGGTGCTCGATCGGCTCGGCGAAGAAGTCGAACCCATGTTGCTCGAGGAAGGACGCGCCCGATCGATCACGGAAGGTGCGGAGCGGGATTTCCACCTCCCCGTGCCGCAGGCGCCACCGAGTCGAGTCGCCCCCCGGATCGAAGCCCGCCCCCGCGAGGAGATCGCTCGAAACCCGCGTCATCCCGCGCTCGTTCACCAAGATTTTGACGACCCCCGGGATCGCCTGAGTCATGACGGACGAGCTGAGTGCGGAGGCCTGGGGCGGCTGAGACGCCGGAGTCGAGGTGGAGAGGCGCACCCTTCCGGTCCCCTTCGGCTGCATCGAGAGCCGCCCGACGGGGGCCGACCCACCGAGCGGAAGCAAGAGAGCGGTGGGCGAAAGGGTGCGCTCCGCGATGACCCGCGCGCTGCCACTCTGCCCCACTTCACTGAGCCGATAGGTCTCTGCAATCCCCGGTCGCACGAAATCATCCAGCCACCGGTACATCGCGCCACTCGGCGGGACCGCCTGACTCGCGAGGAGAGGTGGACCGACCGGGTGAAACCCCGATGATCCGATCCGACGTTCGAGCGAGAAGCCCGCGACTTGCCACTCGGCGAGTGTCTCCCACTCGAGCAACACTCCGCCGGTCACGCGTGAGACGTCGAAGTTGCGCAGTCGCACCGGCGTGGTCGCCCCCCAAAGGACGAATCCTGGAGTGACCGTGCCGCCGCCGTTGTCGTTCTCGTTGCTGGGCCCGCCGAAGCTCGTCGTGTTGGCGTTGTTGTCGTAGGGATCGATCGTGAGCGTCGCCGTCGCGCTGACCGTCTCGACGTTGTACGTGAGATTCGAATTGGTGTCGAAAAACTGGAGGTTCGACAGGGTCACCGCATTGTCGTTGTTCGTGACCCTGAGCAGCCGCCCCCCCGACGCCCCATTGTCGAAAATCGTGTTGTCGAGGGTCCTGAGCGCGGTGACCGCGCCGTTATCGGTGATCTGAATGCCGTTCGAGTCCATGAATCGGAAGTAGCCCCAATCGACATCGATGAGCCCCCCCGCCGAAACAGTGAAGGTGTAGCGCCCGGGAGTGGACTCGTCAGAGCTCGTGACCAGCGTCAGATCATCCCAGGTGCCGATCGCCTCGAAGATGCCACCCGAGTTGACGGTCAGCGTTGACGACGCAGAGAGTTGCAGAAGGGATGCCGGCTCGATGTCGAGCACGCCCGTCACACTCACGTCGCCATCGACCCGCAGCTCGTCCCCATCATCGATCTCGAGCTCTCCCGAGGTGACGGTGAGGTTGTTCAAGACGCGAAGGTTCCCGCCAGAGAGCGCGACTCGGGTGGAGTTGTCGATCTCGAGGTTGTAGTAGGTTTCCGTGAGAACGGTTTGGTTCGCCGCCGTGCGGTCGTACTCGATCGTGCCGGTGCTCTCGGTCAAGGTACCGAGGGAGGTGACCGCGCCGGCGAGTTGCAGTCGCCCCGCTCCGGTGAACGTGACGCTCCCCCCAGTTGCGTCGAAGGTGCCCGAAACGTCGATCGCGCCGGTGCCGATCGTCGTCGTTCCGTTGTTGTCGAGAGTACCACTCACGGTCAGAGTGAACGTCGACACCGAAACCGATCCGCCGGACGCGATGGTCAAGTCTCGAGTCGCCGCGCCCGTGGCGTCGAGGAGAGGGTAGTTGGTCAAACTCCCTGGAATCCGCGCGTCGCACCCCGAGTTCGGTACTCCCCCGCTCCAGTTCGCGCCGTCGAACCAATCGGTATCGACCGCTCCGCTCCACACCGTCTCCTCGATCTCCTCGGAACCGACGGTGTAGAACCCCGATGGCGAAAACTGGTTGTTGTACTCCGTCGTCAGCCAGTCGGAAGACCGTCCCACGGAGGAGATGCGAACTTCGTCGAACTTGCCGTCCATGCAGCGATTGCCCGTCGTTGTGTTCCCGGGGTGATTGCCGATCACCACATCCCACGAGTTCTGACGCACGTTGCCGGTCTTGCTCGTCGACGCGACCTGCGTACCGTCCTTGTACAGGCGCATGTTCGAACCGTCGTAGGTGCCAGCGATCAGGTGCCAAGTCGTCACCACCGCGGGGCTCGAGGTGGCGAGTAACTCCGTCGACCCCGACGCGTCGTCCGTTCCGGTCTTGACCCGAAACCGAAGGTGCTTCTCGTCCGTCCCCCCGAGCCCGAGCATGTACACATGGTCGTTGGTGTTCGCTGGGTCTTGCGCCTTCGCGAGTATTCGGGGGTCATTCTGATCGAAGTCGTCGTAGCGTGCCCAGCTCTGGAGCGTCAGCCCTGCGACGGCGGATGTACTCCATGTCCCCAGATCAATGTCATCGACGGGGATGAAGTCCTGGCCATCTCCGATCAGCGCTGCCGAGTCGACCGAGCCGTTGTTCGTTCCATCGCGGGAGTTCGAAGTCGAGTCGAGGAAGTCATCGTGCAGGTGATAGACCGCCTCGTATCCGTTGCTCCACACCCCGGTGATGTTCTCCTGGTTCGTAGCGGAGGCGTACCCGTAGTAGAGGAAGATGTCGGTGTCCGTCGAGGATGAGACCGTGGGGACCTTCACCCACACCAAGAGGAGCCCCGTGGCTCCGTCGAATGCCTCGATCTCGTGGTCGAGTTTGGTCGTGCCGTTGTCGGAAGTGAAGAGGAGGTCGTCCCCGTCGTTCTGGGCATCGTCACGGAGATCGGTGTCGGTGATGCTCACGAGGACGGGGAAGTTGGTGACGGTGCCGGGCACATCCGTGCTGTCGATCGAAATCTTCTTGCGATAGGTCCAATTGGAGTCGTACCAGTTGGCCGCTCTGAGGGGGCCGGCGGAGAGCAACAGGAAGGTAGATCCGAGGACGAAGGTGCAAACGAGCCGGAGCAACGCCTCACGGGGAGAGCGTTCTCTGAGCTCGGAATCGGGGGCCCCGCGGAGTTCGTTCCGGTGGGCTGGTTGTCGGGGCGATCTGCACTTCGCCGAGATCGACATCATTCGAGCTTTCCGTCTTGCCCTGGTCGCGCCTCGGCTGCCCCAACAAGGCCACTCTGGCGGGGAATCGCCGTACTCCTTTATCGGTCAGCGCAGGGAATTCTTGCTGCAGTTTGCTTGTGTTTCGCGCCTCTCGCGACTCTCCCCCTCTCCAGGGCCCCACGGGCCTTGAGGATCGACTCGAAAGGAGACATCTGGAACAATGCTCAGGTGCCCTGGCAGCTCGCGCTCCCGCGGGTTGCTCACTCGTGACTCCGGACTGACCCGCCCGGAGTACGGGAGAGGACCGCCATGCGTTTTCGACCGGCTATGCTCATCGCAATCCTGATCGCCCTCCTCCTCGGGGGGGGCTCGATCTTCTTTCTCGTCAAGTCATCCTCAGACGATGCTCGAGCCGGGGACGGTCGCGGGGCCTTCCCCCCCCCGGCGAGCGACGCCGAAGGCACCGCCGACGGCGATTCTCGTCACTCAGGCAAGATCGAATTCGACGAGAGCGCGGGACCCGCCGACGACAGCGCAGAGGGCCAGGCCGGCGGCGAATCGGGAACCGCCGAAGCCGACTCCGGTGACGAGGCAAACGCTGCTGCCGTCGAGTACCGAATCGAGGGCACCGTGGTCGCCGCGGATGGCGTCGAGCTTTCCTCGGTCGAAGTGCGCCTCTTTCGTCATCGCCGCATCGAAGCCCAGGGGGGCGCGTTCGAACAGCTGATCGACAGCTTGGGCGAGGACTCTGGCGAAGGGGGGGAGCGAACGTCCACCGGGGCCTCGATCGGCGTCTCCTCCACTGATCGCTTTGGGCGTTTCTCGATCCCGGTCGACGGGCCAGGCGAGTATCGACTGAGTGCTTCGCTGCCGCCGCTCGCTCAAGGAATCGAAGGCCCGTTCCGACTCACGGATCGCGATCCTCAACTCGATCTGCTCGTCGTTCTCGGTGGCGGACTCTCGATCGAGGGGATCGTCCAAGGACCGACCGGTCGCGCGGTCAGCGGGGCGGAGGTTTCGCTCCTCGATCGCCTCGAAGGAGAGCTCCCCGGGCGCCACTACCACGCACACATGACTCGAACCGCGAGCAACGGGCTGTTTCGCTTCGATGGTCTCGAGGCGCGACGGTACATTCTGACCGCGACCATCGATGGACTCGCGCGCACTTTGATTCCATCGGTCACACCACCGGAGACAGATCTGCACGTCACGCTCGCGCCGGGGCGCCCGCTGGTCGTGCGTGTCGTGCGCGGAAACAATCCGTTCTCCAGCGGCTTTCCGAACGGGATTCCTGGATCTTTGATCGTAGGCGGTCGCGAAGGACGCACCCCGCGGGCGCGCATTGAGGGTGAGGGCGAGCCGGTCGCGGGCGCCAAGGTGTACGCACTGAATCCGGCGGGGTTCGCAGTGGCAGAGACCGATGCGAATGGAATCGCGACGCTCTCCATCGAAGGAGAAAATGCTTCACTGCGCATCATCGCGCCTGGCTACCGTGAAGGGCGCATCCCCCGGATCGATCTCCCCGAGGAAGACGAACTCGATCCGCAGGAGATTTCCATCGCGCCCATCGTCCCGATCGAGGGTGTGGTGCTCCGTTCTGACGGCTCGCCTGCCCCCCACGCCGACCTCCTCGAGTTGGGTTTCGGCCTGATGGGAAGCGGCCTCAAGACGCTGACCGCCGACGCGGAGGGGCGCTTCACCTACGAAGGAAGCGGTTCACTGCTCGCCCGCCACGACGGCGAGGTGAGCTCTTTGAGCGACCGCTCCGGCGGCCCGAACTCCTCGATCGCTCTCAGCCCGACGATGTCGGTGACCGGCCGGTTGGTCAGCGTTGACGGTTGGCCATCGGTGGGCGCTGAGGTGAGACTTTCCTTGAGCGGTCTCGACGGCGGCGGCGGCGATTCGATCCTTCACTGGACCGGCGTACGCACGTCCGCGATTTCCGGCGCAGACGGAGTGTTTGCCTTCACCGAAGTTCCCACATGGGGCAGTCGAATCGAACTCGTGATCTTCGCCGACGGGAGTCCCGATCTCCACCTGCCGATCCAGCCCGAGCTCGGTGACATCATTCTCGGGGTAGAAGCGGTCCTCACCGGAAGCTTGGTCACCCCTTCGGGGGGCGCGCCCACCGCCGCCGCGCTCATCCTCGAGTTGCCGGGAGGAGCACCCGTGCGCCGCACCGCGAGTGGAGTTCTCCGCGGGGGAGAGCGCGTCTTGGTTGCGTCGGACGGAACCTTCTACATCGGTCGACTTGCTGCGACCGGCGATGCTCCGTTGGTCGTCCACATCGTCGCGCCTCCCTACCTCGAAGAGCGACGTACCTTCAATCTCACTCCCGGAGAGAACGGCCCGATCGAGATTGTCTTGCGTGAGGGAGGGGGTGCCCGCGTGATGGTCGAGAACTCCGATGGCACGCCGAGTGTCGCCGCAGAAGTTGAATTGCAGAACTCTGGCGCAGGTCCCTCGCGTACCGGTTACACCGGCGCAGACGGCAGCGTGCAGTTCGCCGGGCTCACGCCCGCGAACTACCAGGTCTCGGTGGATGCGGGGATCTCTGCCGCGGTGGGAACGGTCGAAGTGGTCGCGGGCGAAGTGCGGGAGATCATCGTCGAGCTGGACTGAGGGTGTCTCACTCCTTGGCTGGAGGCTGGCTCGCTGGAGGCGGAATCGGCTGGGATGGCGAAGTCGATTCGGGTGAAGCGGTCTCCGGAGCCGCTGGAGAACCCCACTCCCGACCCGTGACGATCTGCCGCTGGAGCCGGAAGATGTGCTGCGAGATCATGTCGCGCATCGGTGACGACATGCCGAGGAACTGCGCACCGTAGTGGTAGCTCGCCTCCCCGTCTGCTTCTTCGCGGCGTTCCGAGATCACGCGGGCGAGCACTTCCTCTCCGTTGACCACGGGGAACTCGTCGAACGAGAGGAAGTCCCCGATCTGGAGAGGCGTTGCGCAGCGGATGAGGAATCCGCCCGCGCTCAGATCTTCGATCACACCTCCGCGCAACGGGCCCGGGTCCGCGCCCGCTTCCCCGCGCAACCACTCCCCCGCTCGGCCACTCGCCACCCGAAGGAACGTGACCGGAGCGCGGAGCGGGACCCGTACGTGCAGGCGTCGCTGGTGGCGCTCGAGATGGGCGGGCGGTCTCACGAAGAGGAACATTTCGCCGAGGTTTCGGAGTTCGATCACCG
>CALEHF010000463.1 GCA_937876125.1 uncultured bacterium | reverse complement strand
CCTCGGTCGAGCCTTGGGCCGACAAGATCTCCGACCTCCACGCAAATGGCTGTGGGCCAACCGCAATTCACGACCATCTTCGTCTCCACGTCGACGGCTACGACGGCCATCTCTCTTCCGTGAAACGGATGTGCCTCCGCCTCACTCGTGAGGCCGGCCCCAAGGAAACTGACGTCGTCATTCGCGTCGAGACGACTCCCGGCGAGATCGCACAAGTTGACTTCGGCTATGCAGGGATGCGACTCGACCCGATCCAGAGGATCCTCCGCAAGTGTTGGGTCTTCGTCATGACGCTCGCCTTCTGTCGCGACATCTACTGTGAGCTTGTCTTCGATCAGAAAATCCAGACATGGCTCTCCCTCCACGTCCACTCCTTCGAGTTCTTCGGAGGTGTTCCTCGCATCGTCGTACCCGACAATCTCAAGGCTGCCGTGATCCGAGCCTCCTTCGGAGTCGATGGAGATCCCGTTCTCAATCGCAGTTACCGCGAGCTCGCTCGCTACTACAACTTTCGGATCGATCCGACTCCTGCACGTTCTCCCGAGAAGAAGGGAAAAGTCGAATCGAGCGTCAAGTACGTCAAGCGCAGCTTCCTCGCCACCTGGGACACCGTCGACATCGTCGAGGACCAGCGACAACTCACCCGCTGGGTCCGAGAGATCGCCCGTGAGCGCAGCCACGGAACGACCGGTCGAAAACCCCGTGAGCTCTTCGAAGAAATCGAGCGACACGCGCTCCTTCCTTTGCCCGGCACTCGCTGGGAGCCGGTCCTCTGGAAGAAGGTCAAGGTCCACCGGGATTGCCACGTACAGATCGAGGGTGCCTTCTACTCGACACCGTGGAAGCTCATCGGGAAGGAGCTCTGGGCGCGCTGCCTCCCGCACTCCATCGCGCTCTACCAGGAAGAGCAGCACGTCCACACCCATAGTCGCGGCACACGTGGGCAGCGACGGACCGTCGATGACCATCTCCCCGAGCACCGCCGCGATCTTCGCCACCGCAGCAGCTCCTACTGGCTGGAACGCGCCCGATTCCTCGGTCTCGAGGTCGAGCAGCTCGCCCAGGAGATCTTCGATGCCGACGACGTTCTCCACCAACTCCGGCGCGTGCAAGCGGTCGTGACCCACCTCGAGGGCTTTCCGCCTGAGCGCGCGCGGAACGCTGCCCGTCGCGCCATCCACTTTGGATGCCTCGACTACCGCGGCATCAAAAACATCCTCCAGAAGGCTCTCGATCTCGAGCCGCTTCCTCCAGAAACCACCGCGCGGGAATGGGCGAGAGGGTCTCGCTTTGCCCGCCAACCCACCTTCTTCTCCAACGGACAGGAGTGATCCATGTCAGTCGCCGATGAGCTCGTCCCGATCCTCAAGAAACTCCGCCTCTCCGGCGTGTTGCAGACTCTCGATCTGCGCACCAAGGAAGCGGTCGATTCCGACCTCAGCCACACCGAGTTTCTCTTCCGCCTGTGCTCCGACGAGGTCGAGCGTCGAGAATCGAAGCAGCTCGACCTGCGGATGCGCCGGGCTTCCTTCGATGGAGCGAAGCGACTCGAAGACTTCGAGTGGTCCTTCAACACGCAGATTCCCAAGTCGAGAATCGTCGATCTCGCCACCTGCGCCTTTGTCGAGAAGAAGAGCAACGCTCTCCTGATCGGACCGACCGGAGTCGGGAAGTCGCACATCGCCCAGGCCATCGGCGAGCGCGCCTGTCGCATGGGGCACTCGGTCCTGTACACGAGTGCGCACCGAATGCTCTCGAGTCTGCGCTCCGCTCGCGCCGATGAGAGTCACGATAAGAAACTCTTCCGCTTCACGTCCCCCGATCTCCTCATCGTCGACGACCTCGGACTGCGGCCCCTCGAGGGAGACGAGCCGATCGACCTCTACGAGATCATCCGGCAACGCTACGAACGGGGCTCTTTGATCGTGACTTCGAATCGAGCGATCGAGGAGTGGTACCCGCTGTTCCTCGACGACCTAATGGCATCGGCGGCGATGGATCGCTTGCTACACCACGCCCACGTGGTGGTGATGGAAGGGCACTCGTACCGAAACCCGCCCGGACAGAAGCAAGCCTCGTGAGGTGAGGAGGAAGAGAAAGGAAGGTGGCGACTGCGTCGCCCGAAATTTCAGACGGGGGCTCTGCCCCCGACCCCGGGATTTGTCGCTCGGGGCCAAGCCCGATCAGGGAGGGAGATCGGCGGGCGGCCGCGCAGCTACCCGCCCCATCGGTCTCGGCCCGCCTCGGCGCTCGGGGTGCTTCCCAGCAGAGCCCTATCCTCCGAGGCGGTAGTCCAGGGTGACTCCGCCCCCCGGCGAATCAAGGGGGGCAAATCGTGAACACGGGGGTGGACCAGCTTGGCGCGAACTGAGGGGGCCGCTTTTCCAGCCCGAACGCGCTCGAATTTCTGAGCGGTGCGCGCCTGCGGTAGGTTCAGCTTTTCCAGGCGGTCTAGGTGGACCAGCTTGGGGTGAACTGAGGTGGACTTGTTTGGCCGAACCTTGACAGCGTAATCTTCCAGTGGGAATTCAACGGTCACTTGCACTTCCGAACCGTCTCGCACCCGTGGGCGACCGCCAGGATTTGAACCAGGTTTCAGGGGGCCCCGAGCCATGTTCGGTCTCGCCTTCATGCGTTGCGGGTGTTTCTAGCCGCATTGTGTCGGCACCGGCGGAAGCCATCCACAGCACCGGTCGAGTTTCGGCGGGAATGGTTGCTGTGCTTCGATAGAACCGGCAAACTCGCACAGGGGAGTCCCCCACTGCTAGAATAGCCTGAATCGCCCAAGCCGCAGGCCGCGAGGGAGGCTCCTCGATAGGACAAAAAGAGCGTACCCTTTTTGTCAGGCTTCAAAACGCAGGTAGCGTCCAACAGCGCCCCGTTTTCGCGGGTTTCAGCCAGCTCGATGTACGCAGACCCTATTCGTCAGGGCAAATGGCCCATTTTCTGGCGAATCGTTGCCGTCACCCAAGTTGTCCTTACGGACAGAAGCTGTAGTTGTCACAGGTTGCGCAGTCGTCTGTGGGGTCAATTCCACAGGAGCCAAAGGGTGCCGGTGGTGCAGGGTTTCCAGAGACAAAAAGGTAGCTCAAGAGGTAGATGGCATCTGTAATGTCGACGGCATCATCATCGTTGTTGTTGCACGCATCGAAACACTCTGGGATTGGTGATAGTGCAACAAAGAGGTATTGCAAGAGATAGATTGCATCCGCAATGTTTGTTTCGCTGTCAACGTTGCAATCCCCTCGCATGAACTCGCGCTCACAGGAATCCGGCACCATGTTCCCGTCGAGGTCAACGCTGTAACCGCTGGTAATGTCGCACTCGTCCGGAACTGAATTGCAGTTACAATCGAGGCTGGTCCCTGATGCGATTTCTGTTACATCCGAGATCCCGTTGGCGTTGCAATCTGGTGG
>CALEHF010000462.1 GCA_937876125.1 uncultured bacterium | reverse complement strand
GCCGGTCTTGCGGCGAATCGGCAAGCCGTAGCCGTGATCATTCGCTTATTCCAGGCCTAGACTGCTGGCTTTTTGCTTCTCTCGGCAGCCCTTGTCTTCGCCTGCCCGATGAGCGTGTGAATCGTGGACGCCGGGATCAAGAACGCACCCGCGCCACCCCCGGCGCCCCCAGCCCGACCGCCGCGGCGGGGAGCCGGAGCATCCTCGGACTCCGGTGGGGCGGGAGCCGCGAGAACGCCGACCGCCTTGCCTGTGCGCGAGAAGAGCGGGATGCCACGTCCTGCGAACCGGCCGTCGAAGCTGAACATCTTCCGCGGCTGCTCGATCGACCCCGTAACTCGAACGGTACCGAAGAACGGCGCGTGGTCGAATTCCTGGCCGAGACGCCCGACGCCGATCAGCTCATCTCCGATCTTTGCCTGAGACGTCGCTTCGAACTCGACGGCGGAGAGCTGAATGTCACCGAGGCTCTCGATTTGAACGAATGCGATGTTCAGCTCGGAATCCGTCGCGACGAGAGCCGCGGAGTGCTCTTTCTCCTTGCCCGGGATGCGGACCCGGATGTTCTCAGTGCGGCTCTGGATGTCGACCTCTTCGCCACCGCCGCCACCTCCGCCACCTCCGCCGCGGCCGCCACGCCCGCCAAAGCCCTGACGAATACGGTTCGCGGCATTCATCGCCTCGGCCGAGAACATGACGAGGCCAGTTTTGTCGACGACAACTCCCGTGGCATTGACCTCGCGCTCGATCTCCCTCCCATTGATTTCAGTGACGACCACCATTTTCACCGTGACGATGGAGGGCGCCTTCTCGGCGATGAACTTCTCGTAGTCGACACTTTGGGCGGACGCCATCACGGGGAGCAGCACGGCTCCCAGGATGACCCAGGGAATCAGACGCATCGGTTTCCTCTCACTCCTCCGCCCGACCGGGCGGTTCGTTCACCACTTCAGGGGGTGGGTTCAAAAGGGAGTTCTACCACTCCGGTTCAATGAAAATGTAAGTCGTGCGATGGCCTCGTCCCACGAAGAGCCGCACTCGCTCCGGCTCGTCCTCGAGCAGCGAGCCCAACGCCGTTTGGAGGGAGGTCACGTCTGTGATCGGTGTGTCATCCACTTGAACGATGCGATCCATGACGGCGAGTCCGGAGAGACTCGCCCAGCCACCACCGGTGACCGCGGTGACCAAGACCCCGCTGATTTCCGGACCCCACTGACGTTTGTGGCGATCTTGGTCCACGATGTTGCGGAAATCGAATTCGAAGAAGTCGTCTTCGCCGCGCGACGCACGGGAAGCACCCTCTGGGGTCGCCTCGAGTCGCACCGAGATCTCGCGATCCTCGCCGGTCCTCCGAACCGTCAATGAGACCTCGGTATCGATGGTGAGCTTTTCGATCGCGCGGCGCCACCGGGAAGCATCCTGTGGCCGCGACGCTTTCAGAGCCTTTCCGTCCACGGCGGTGATCAAGTCTCCGACCTCGAGGCCGGACGTCGCAGCGTGGGAACCGGCGAGAACCCGGGTGATGCGAAACCCGCTCGTGCCCTTCTGCCCCAGGGCGCTCGCGACCGCCGGAGTGAGCACTTGAGTTTCGACCCCGACCCACGCCTTCGGGAGTTCTGCTCCGCGGGATGGATTGCTCGAAGCCGAGGCGGGCTCGATCACGGAAACGAGGTCCTCCGCGCCGCGACGGATGCGAAGGATTGCCCCGTCCTTGCCGTGTTCGCGCCAGGCGGCGAGGAACGCCTCTCGGCCGAGAATTGATTCTCCGTCGAGTTCGAGAATCACGTCGTCGCGCTCGAGAGCGGGGGTTGCGCTCGCGGCGAGACGCCCGGGGCGAATCCCGGTGACGAGGACGCCAGCGGAGTCCGGGAAGCTTCGGGAAAGCGCCATCATGGGCGTGATCCCGCGCACGGTGATTCCCCAAGGGCGCACTTCCGCCTGGTCGTCGAGGAAGCTTCCGAGGGGATCGACGCGCACCTCGACCGCTTCTGGTTTGCCGTCGCGCAGATAGTCAACGGAGACGAGTTCGCCTTCGTTGAAGCGGGACAGGCGCGCGTAGAACTGGGGGACCTGTTCAAAGGCTTGAACTGCCACCGCTTGGCCGGCGACCTTGACGATTCGATCGCCCGCCCGCATGCCCGCGCGCTCAGCGGGTCCGTCCTTCACGACCCAGCTGATCAAGGCTCCTTCGTCCATTCCGAGTTTCTCGACCGGTAGCACCGAGAGGCCGAACCAGCCGCGTCGAATCTCACCGTGGGCCAGCGCCTGCTCGAGGACTTCTCGGGCGAGGTTCGATGGAATCGCGAAGCCGACCCCATTGCCTCCGAGCTCGTTGATTCCGACCACTTTGCCGTCGAGATCGACGAGAGGTCCACCGGAGTTGCCCCCGAGGATCAGGGCGTCGTGTTGGATCCAACGCGTGAGGAGGCCCGTCATTTGACCGCTGCCGAGGTCGCGTTCCTCGATTTCGGCCCCTGTGAAGCTCGTGAAGACTCGGTTCGGATGGGAGACGATGCCGAGGGTCATCGAACTCGAGAGAGTTTGCGGGTTGCCCATCGCGAGAACCCGATCCCCGACCTCCAGGGCGTCGGAGTCACCCAACTCGGCGAAGGTGACCGTCTCGCCCGCGGGGAGATTGAGCTTGAGCACGGAGAGATCCGTGAGCGGGTCGTGGACGACGACGCTCGCTTCGAATCGTCGCCCGTCGACCATGCGGCAGGTGATGCGCGTCGTCTCTCCTGCCACGTGGTAGTTGGTGAGGACATGGCCCTCACCGGTGACGACGACGCCGCTTCCTGCAGCGGGAAACTTCCGGGAACGACCCCCCTCGAAGCTCTGCCCGACGACGGCGATGTTCACGGTCGCGGGGTAGACCTTCTCGCGAGCCGCCTGAAGGTCGCTCGAGATTTCATCGGAACGAGCTTCGGGAGGAGGTGCCCCGAAAGCGGGGAAGAAGCTAGAGCCGGCAAGGAAGAGCCCCGCGGCGAGTGAGAGCACGCGCATCCGGTGCCTCCGATCGTGAGTTTGAACTGGGTCACGGAGAGCGGGGGTGCCCTCCGAGGTAAGAAGCCCGGAGCTGGGCCCGGGTTTCGACGCTTATTGGTGGGAGGGGAAGATTGCCATCGTCATGGAGTTTTCGAGCTCAGCCACTGACGTCGGACGGCTCCGGCGAGACGGAATGAGCCCGTCACGGCCCTTTGGCGATCTCGCACTGCTCGCAACCGCTCGATCGCCGCTTCCAGGGGGAGGATTTCGACCGAACGGCCGTGCTCTCTGATCAGGGCCGCGATCTCGTTTGGATTTGCGGCGCGGGGGCCACCGGTTCCGGTGGCGATCCACTCGACCTCAGGATCACGGAGCAGAGGCGCGAATGCCTCTCTCCACGACTTGTCGTGCATCGTGCCGACAAGGATGGTCGCAGGTTTCCCCGCGCGGAGCTGATCGAGGCGTGCTGCGAAGTGCTGGATCGAACGGATGGTATGGGCCCCATCGAGAAGGAGAGGCTGGGGTCCAGCCAGGAGTTCGAGTCGGCCGGGGAGCTCGATGGACTCGATCACTTCTTTCACTTCTACGGAAGAGAACGGGGCCGATCCCCCTCCTTCAACGGCGGAAAGTGCGAGGGCCAGGTTTCCACGCTGCGGGGGGGGGAGAGATGCCGGGATTCTCGGGTCATCGACAACTCGACGGACGCGCGCGCCGCGTTCGGTCGCGATGGTGCACGCAGCCTCGAGAGCGCTCTTGTCCTCTTTTGCGCCTGCGAAGACGATGAACTCGGCACCCCGAGTCGCGATGCGCGCTTTCTCCGCAGCGATCTCGGGCAGAGTGTTTCCAAGCTGCGCGCAGTGTTCGAGGTCTACGGTCGTCAGGATTCCCGTGGCGTGGGGAACCGCGCTGGTCGAGTCGAGCGGCCCTCCGAGTCCCACCTCCAGAAGCAGCCAGTCGCTCCCTCGCCTCTCCGCTGTCGCGACCGCCATCGCAGTCATCAAGTCGAAGAAGGTCGGACGGAGAGCGGGCTCTTCGCGATCGATGGCGGTGAGCGCTTCGTGCAGCGAGCCGAGCGAAGCGAGAAATTCTTGTTCGGTCGACGCGCGACCGTCGATGCGCAGGCGCTCTTCGATCCGTTCGAGATGGGGGGAAAGTGTTGCGACCACAGATTCCCCTCGCGAGCAGAGCAGCGCTTCGATCCAAAGGGTTGTCGAACCCTTCCCCTTGGAGCCCGCGATCTGGATCACGCGGGTCTTGCTGGGGAAGCCCGAAGCCCGCTCGATGAGCGCTGCGCAGCGCCTCGGCCCGAGAGCTCGACGGTCGGTCGGAAGGGTGCGCTCCGTTTCGAAGTTGGTGAAAGCGCGAAGGTACGCTTCGAGCTCGGATGCGTTTCGCGGTGGATCGGGGGGGATCTCTCCCGGGAGAGTCTGCCCTCGTTCACATTCGAGGGGAGTGGGCGTAGGCTCAGTCACTGAGCTCCTCACGATGGGGGCGGTCGCTGACTCAACTTTTGGATCCGGGGCACAGAACCCGCGAGGCGCCATCGACGGGAGCGCGTTGTTCGTGAACAATGCCCTGGCGTCTGGCGCGGGATGAGGAGCCATGAGACCACGAATAGCCATCAACTGCGATGTTGAAGCACGGGGCCCAGCTGGGGGTTTTCAGCGCGATCGTCTCGCTCTCTATACCGACTATCTCGATGCGATCTACGAGGCGGGGGGAGATCCGGTCATTTTGCCCCCCGACCTACGGGCTCTCCCGAGTCTCGAGCGGGTGGATGGCGTACTTCTCACCGGCGGGGACGACTATCTGACCTCGATCACCGATCGCGAGAACCCACCCCCGAGGTATGCCCAGATTCATCCGGTTCGTGAGGAGTTCGATGCCGCTCTCGCCGCGACGGTGCTCGCGAGAGATTTCCCCCTTTTGGCGATCTGTGCTGGCTTCCAGCTCATCGCCATTCACGGCGGCGGTCGGATCTTCGGGGACATCGAAGAGGAGCTGGGGTCGGAGGTCGTGCACCGCCGGGACTCGAGCGATCAACCGCACCCCCGTCACTCGATGCGTTGGGAGGCGCCGCACCCTCTCGGAGTCCACCCGCCGGGCGCGGAAGTCATGAGTCACCACCACCAGGGAGTCGCATCGCTTCCGGTGGGTTGGCGCGCGTGGGGGACGGCGCCCGATGGGGTGATCGAAGGAGCGGTCGGTCCGGGACGCTGGCAGGTGGCGGTCCAGTGGCACCCCGAACTCTCTCCGCGGGAAGCCAACGAGCGTCAGCTCTTCACCGCCTTCATTGAGGCTTGTCGCGCCTCGACTCCAGGGGCGGTGACCGAGCGATGAACCGTTCGGCCGGTCCAAGGATCTTCATTGCGGCTGGGGAAGCGTCGGGAGACCTCCACGCCGCCCACCTCGTCGAGGCACTCCGAGCCCACATTCCGAACGCGAGCTTCCGCGGATTTGGGGGGGCGCGGCTGGAAGAGGTCGGAGTCGAGCTACGCGAAGATTTGGTCGAGCACTCCGTGATGGGGTTCTTGCCAGTCCTACGATCCCTCGGCGGGATCTTCGGAACGATCGCTCGCTTTGAAGAGGAGTTCCGAACCGATCCGCCCGATCTCCTCATCGTTGTCGATTACCCCGGACTCAATCTCAACCTCGCCCGTCTCGCGCGCGCCCATGGAGTCCCCGTCGTCGCATATATCTGCCCACAGGTCTGGGCGTGGGCGCCTTGGCGCATCGGCCGTGTCGCCCGACGCGCGGACTTGCTGCTGGTGATCCTTCCTTTCGAAGAGGAAATCTATGCCGCGGTTCATCCACGTGTGCGTTTTGTCGGAAACCCCGTCTTCGATCACCTGGCTTCGCAGGACGTCGGCGAGACGGAGCGGGGTGAGCTGGCGGAGGGGGGAACGCGCTGTCTCGCACTCCTTCCCGGGAGTCGACGCCAGGAAGTGAATGCGAATCTCGGGCCGCAGCTTCGGGTCGCGGCAGCGCTCCAAGCGGTCGATCCCACCTTTCGGGTCTGGGTCTCCTGCCAACGCCCGGCGCTCCGAGCATCGATCGAGGCCCAGATTGCGGCCGCGCCGATCGAGGCACGCGTGTTCCCAGGGAGCACTCACGAGCTCCAGCGGAGGGCTGACCTCGCTCTGGTCTGCTCGGGCACGGCGACTTTGGAGCAGGCGTGGTACGGGACCCCGATGGTCGTGATGTACGCTGCCGGCGAACTGGAGCGCTCGTTGTTCGAGCTGTTCGCGGTCGCTCCTCACTTCGCCTTGGTGAATCTGTTCGCGGGTCGCGAAGTGGTTCCCGAAATCTTGTTCACTCCCGGTGACGAAGAAGAGGTGGTGCGTCGCGCGAAACCGCTCATCGCGGGACCCGAGCGCCAGCGCGTGATCGAGGATCTCCGCCGACTCCGCAAAGACCGGTTCATCGGCGGGGCGGCAGAGCACGCTGCCACCGAGATCGCCGCGTTCCTCAGGGATCGAGGTTAGGAGCGCTGACGACACTCGATCCGCTCGGGCTCGTCGTTCGAGGCTCCTCTTTGTGCTTTGAGAGCGGGGAGACTCGCGCGCCCTCCGCTGCTATCATGCGGGCATGGTCTACTTCGGAGAAAAACGATTCAAGAACGCCCAACCGGGAGTCACCTCACGGGAGAAGTCGCGCATCGTCGTGCCCTCCTTCCTGCTGCTCGCCTTGGTGTTGGTCATCCTTGCTCAGCAGTGGCGGAAGGAAGAGGTCGGCGTGCCGATCCGCACCGAAGTGGGTTCGGCCGGAGTGAGTTCCCCCGTGGTTCCCCCGGCCGAGCAACCGCCGAGAGGCGCTTCGACGGGGGACCCCTCGGTCACCGATCCATCGGTCACGGGAACGCGGCTGCAGGCCCCGGTCGAGATTCCACCGTTCGATACATTGGTCGAGCCGAAACCCTTCGAGGCGATGCCGGGGATCCTCTCGATCGTTCGGGACGGCGAGATCGCCGATCCGGGTCCCCCCGAAGTGGCGGGGATGATCTATCTCTTTCATCGGTGGCGCGCCGGGGTCGAAGTCCCGGTGACCGAGTTCGACGTCGAATGGGATCAGCTGCCATTTCTCGCCAAGGGGCTCCGCGGTCGTCGCACCGAGAAGATTTTCGAGCTCGTGGAAGAGCCGATCCCGCGCACGTTGGATGAAAATCGCGCGGGCGTTCTGCGCTACTGGGAAGCGTTCGCCAAAGATCGCGACGGCCACCTGGTCCGCCTCGAGTTCCTCGAGAAGCCAAGGATCCTCCCGGCCGGAACGGAAGTCGAGGCCACGGTGGATTTCCTTCGACTCCACCAGTACCAAATGGTGCGGGGCGGGAGCGGGGTCGTGCCCGAATGGGTGGGGAAAGAAGTGCGCATCCTCGAACCATTGCCGTTCAAAAGTGGCGACTGGAGTCCGCTCCTCTGGGTGATGGGAATTTCCTTCGGCGCGCTCGCGCTTCTCTTGATCATCGTGATGCGAAACAAAGAGCCTGCGCAGAGACGTCGTCGGGAGCGGCCGAAGCCCGGCTCTCGTCCGGCGTCGCCAGATGCATCGTCAGGGGCCCCCACCGACCCCGAGACGAGCTAGACCATGTCCGCGCCCGATCCCGCGATCGTGGTGGGTACCCTCGAGCACGCGATCGTTCCCGATCTCCACCCT
>CALEHF010000461.1 GCA_937876125.1 uncultured bacterium | reverse complement strand
CCGCTGCTGATGGCGCGAGAGGGGGAGCCCGCCGTCGCAGGGGAGCCGTTCGATCTGTCGCGGGCGCATGCTTCGGTCGTCCCGCTCGACGTCGAACTCACCGGCGGGGCGTTCCAGCTCGTGGTCACCGGACCGAACACCGGGGGTAAGACGGTGGTGCTGAAAACGATCGGTCTCGCCTCGTTGATGGCGTACCTGGGTCTTCCGGTCCCCGCAGAAGAAGCCGTGATCCCGGTGTTCGATGTCGTGTTCGCCGATATCGGGGACGAGCAATCGATCGAACAGAACCTTTCCACGTTTAGCTCGCACATCACAGTCATCGCCAGTGTGCTCGAACGCGTCTCTTCGCGCAGTCTGGTCCTCATCGATGAACTGGGTGCGGGCACCGATCCGCTCGAAGGCGCGGCGCTCGCCGAGTCGATTCTCGAAGACCTCTATCGGCGCGGCGCGTTCACCGTGGTCACGACGCACCTGGGTCGACTGAAAGAGTTCGCGTATCGACACCGAAAGTGTGAGAACGCGTCGATGGAGTTCGACCCGGTGAAGCTCGCTCCGACCTACCACCTGCGGACCGGTCTCGCCGGAAACAGTAACGCGTTGATCATCGCCGAACGCCTCGGAATACCGAGAGCGGTCGTCGAGCGCGCGAGGGAGCTTCAGAGCGGCGAGGAGAAGATCGACCCCGAACTCATCGAGGGGATCGAGCGCACCCGCAGTGATCTCGAGCGACGGAAGCGAGAGATGGAGCGCCTGAAAGAGGAGGCCGCCCGGCATGAACGCACGGTGGTAAAGGAGAAACGAGAACTCCAAGACCGTCGCCTTGCACTCGAGTATGAGGCGGAGTGTGCCGAGGAGGAGCGGGTCCGAGCCGTAGTCGAGAAGATCGAGCTCGGACTGAAGGCGATGGGCGAACCGCCGAAGGAGCGCAAAGAGCGGTGGGATGCGCTCCGGCAGACTCTCCGGGAAGCGCGCGATGGGACCACCTTGGCGGCGCGCCGTCTCGACGCGGCGCGCTCGTTGAAGAAGGGGGATCCAGTCTACGTACCGAAGCTCGACGGGGTATTCGAAGTGCGGAAGATCAACAAGGCGAAAGAGCTCCTCACCGTGGACGCGCGGGGCGTTCCTGCGGAGATCTCCTTCCAAGATATCTCGTGGACTCTGCCTCCGGGTCACCGCGCATAGAGGGGTGCTAGAACCCGAATCCGATATCGAACAGGAACTGCTGGGTACGGTCCGAGTCCTCTTTCGAGATTGCATTCGCCCACGTCAGCGAGATCGGCAAGTACTGGCCGAGGAATGGAATGCTGAGGAGCACGCCCCCCCCGGCGCCGACCCGATATTCGCCACCGTGGAACGTCTGCAATCGGCCGGAAAGGTTGCCGTAGTCGGCGAACGCGATCCCTCGCAGGATGTTTTCGTAGAGGGGGAAGGTGTATTCCACACTGCCGAAGTGCCGCACGTTGCCGCCGACGGGCTTGAAGAGTTCCTTCGGCCCGACCTCGCGGAAGCGGAATGCGCGCAGCGTGCTCGATCCTCCCAGGTAGAAGCGCTCGAAGAGGGGGATCGACCTCGTATCGTGGTGCCCCTCCATCCAGCCGAAATCGTTCTGGATCGTCAGAATGTGCCGGCTCGAGTCTCCGTCAGAGAAGATCGTGGCGTAGTAGTTGAACGATATGTTCGCCTTCGACATGTCGAGCTGGGCGCCGAGCGGGCCACCGGCATACTCATACCCGAAGCGGGTGTTCCAACCGCTGACCGGGCCGACGATCGGGCGGAAGACGCGCCGATCGTAGCCAATCCCAGCGGTCAGCGAGGAGATGTGCGTCTTCCCCTCGACCGCGAGCACGCTGGGGATGGCATCGGTGTCGACATCCTTCACGTCCACCACCTCGTAGCGGTAGCCGATGTCTCCGCTGAGCCGGCGATCGAACAGGAAGCGTCGCCCGAGGGTCAGTTCTCCCGCAGTGCTTTCTTCGGTGTAGTCTTCGCGAATGGACGCAGAGCGAAAGCCGGTGACGCTGAGCGAGTTCAAGCTGTCGAAAACGAACGGCTCGACGAACTGGAACCGGTATCGACTGAAGCGCGTGCCCGGCTGAGCCTGAAGCACGAGAGTCTGACCGCCACCGGAGAAAGCATCGGGGATGTCGGAGAAGCTGGTCGGGAGATCGGTGATGTCGAAGTTGTTCTTCTGGAGAGAGAAGCTTCCCGAGATTCCCTGCCCCGTCGTCACTCCTGCGCCGAAGATCATGCGACCCGTCGAACCCTCCTCAACGTCGATGAGGATGTTCTTGTACCCCGGTTGACTTCCTGCTTCCCACGACGGAGTCACACTCGAGAAGTACCCGATCCGGTACAGGTTCGAGACGGAGTCCTGAATCTTGTCACTGCGGAACTCTTCACCGGGGTAGAAGGCGAGTTGGCGGCGGATGACTTTATCTCTCGTTTCGACGTTGCCGCGAATTTTCACCTCTTCGATGAAGATCTTCTCGCCCTCGGAGATCACGAAGCGGAGCGCAACCTCATTTCCGGTCAGCTCGTGGATCGGCTCGACGACGATACGAGCGTCGACGTAGGCCTTGTCGCTGTACAACTTGCGCAGCGCTTCGGAGTCCTTGGTGATGACATCGCCATCCCAGGGGTCACCGGCCGAGATCTGGGCCAGGTCCGAGAGCTCGACGTCAGTGAAGACTCGCTTCCCCTGAACCTCGAAGTCGACCCGGCTCACGAGATAGTGCGCTCCTTCTTCGATCTCGAACGTGATCGTGACCCATTCACGGCTATCGCTGAACTCGAGGGGGCCGACGGCGACCTGGGCGTCGAAATAGCCCTTGCGGCGATAGAAGCTTCGCAGTGCCTCCACCGCCTCGAAGAGGACATCGCGACGCATCTTTCCACCGTGGGGAATTCCGAGGAACCAGCTGTGCTCGCGCAGCGCGATCTCATCGAGGAGCTCTCCGCGTGAAAAGCCACGCGCTCCTCGGAAGTCGATTTTCTCGATTCGGATCCGTGATCCCTCCTGAATTTGGAAGATCACGGCGACCCCTTTGTCGCGCCTCTCGACCGAGTGATCGACGGCAGCGAACAGATAGCCCGCTTTGTGGTAGAGACGGAGGATCTCTGCCTGGTCCTGGCGGAGCGAGATCGGGTCGAGGAGGGCGCCCTTCTGCGTGGCGAGTGCCTCCTTGGTGCTATTGCGACCCAGAGCCTCCATGCTACTCAGGTGCACCTCAACAACCCGCTGCTTCTCCTCGAAGCGCAGCGTGATGTGAATTCCATCGGCCTGGCGCTCGACGACGGCTGTGTGAATGAAGAGGAAGTCGCCGGTACCCCAAAGGCGTTGGTACTCGGCATTGAGGGCGGTCTCGTTGAATGGTTCCCCCACCCGGATCTGCATGCGGGCGAGAACTTCTGCCTCCGCCACCCGACTGAGACCTGTGAGGGTGATCGCGGCGATCGGATCCCCGCGCTCCTCCTGGGCTCCCAGCTCGCCAGTCAGCGACCCAGAGAGGGCGAGCAGGGTGAGAATGAGGAGCTGGGCCGTACGGGGTGTCCCGGCGGAGCACAGAGCCTGCTGGGGACCTCCCCGGAAACCCATGCTCAAGTCTGGAGAGTGCGCGCTGCCCCGTGGAGCGCGGGCCGGGTGCTGTCGATCGGAATCCGGCAAGGAGCCACGCTTCCCCTGGATCGACGCATTGCCGTCGTGACCAGAGCTCATGACAGTGAGACTGGGGTCAGCGGCTGCGAGAGATCCTCGTTGATGGTCGGGATGGGGGGGTCATGGCCAGCGTCACTCGCGGTACGGGCGACGGCCGTTCTCCCCAGAAACGGTCTGTCCGGTGTCCCTCGCGAGCGTGGGGGACGGCCAAGGGGACTCTCCTCCCCGGCGCCGGTGGTGCGCTTTGATACGCAGGGCGGCCCAGCAAGTCAAGGGGAGCGGGGATCGTCACGGAGTTGGACACGGTGTCCGGGATTCCGACCGGTTTGGATGTTCGGCCGTCAGAGCGTTCGATTGCGGGGGTCGGGCGGCGGTGGGCGATCGGTGCGGCCGAAGTGCTCAAGACGGGATCTGAGCATGGCGAGGGGACGAGCGATGGGCGATCTAGAGCGCTTCCGGAGTGCCAGGGAGGCTTTTCGGGGCACGTTCCCGACTGGGCCCAGCCGTTGCCATAGGTATCCCGTCAGTGAAACACTTCCTCGCCGAGACTCGAGTGGGGACCCCCGCCTTTGCGCCCAACGAAAGGACAACTCGACGATGACCGGAAACAGCATCCCTGGAACGCGGACACAGTCGCGAGTGATCTCCCTTGAAGAAGCAAACAACATGCTCCCCCTGCTCGGGAAGATCGTCGGCGACATCACCGCGGCTTGGGAGCAGATCATCCAGAAGCGGACCGAGCTCGAGTGCCTCGAGAAGAACCCCGAGCGCACCGGTAGCGAGCACCGCGAGGAGATCGGAGAGCTCAAGAGTGACCTCAACCGTCTGATCGACCGGATCAACGGGTATATCCGAGAGGTAGAGGAGCTCGGCTGCTTCGTCGAGGAGTTCAAGCGCGGCGTGATCAACTTTCCGAGCCTGTACGTCGGACGCAAAGTGTTTCTCTGCTGGAAGCAAGGCGACGGCGAAGTGCGCTTCTGGCACGAGCTCGACGAGTCCTACTCCGAGCGCACTCCGATCCGCGACTGCCGCCACTTCCTGGTGAGCAAGAAGGACGCGAGCGAGATCGATCTCGGCGAGTAGTCTTCCGACACCTTCCCCACAACCATCCTTCCCTGCCGGGGGGCGGTCATTTTGACCGTCCCCCGATTTCTGTACGACGACCCGCACGCACAAGGCCCGCTCCGACTCTGGGTCGAAGCGGGCCTGATGCTTGTCGTATCGTTCCAGCTCACCTGCGAGGCTGCCGGGACACTCGCCTCCTACTCCAGCTGCTCCAGAATCTCGTCTGGCATATCAAAATTGGAGTGGACCGTATTTACGTCATCGTGGTCCTCGAGGTCGCCGATGAAGTCGACCACCTTCTGAGCGAGGGCGAGTTCGGTGATCTCGACGGTGGTCGACGGAATACGGGTGACCTCGGCGGAGGTCGGCTCGATCTCTTGTGCCTCGATTGCCGCGCACACGTCCGTGAAGTTCTCCGGCGCGCAGAAGACCTGAAAGAGGTCCCCCTCCACCTTGACGTCCTCCGCGCCCGCCTCGAGGACGAGGTCCATCAATTCTTCTTCACCGATGGCGGCGACCGGGAGTTCGATGAGCCCCTTGGTGTCGAACATCCAACTCACCGACCCGGGATTCCCCAGGGTTGCCTTCTTCTTGTCGAAGACCTTCCTCAGCTCGGAGGCGGTGCGGTTCTTGTTGTCGGTGAGGATGTCGATGACGACAGCGACCTGGCCGGGGGCATAGCCTTCGTAGACCAGCTCCGAGTAGGTCGCGCCGTCGAGATCGCCGGTGCCCTTGGCGATCGCGCGCTCGATGTTGTCTTTGGGCATGTTCGCCGCGCGCGCCTTGTCGACCGCGAGACGCAATCGAGCATTCGCTCCAGGATCACCCCCGCCGTCGCGCGCTGCGATGATGATGAACTTGGCGAGCTTCGAAAAGATCTTCGCTCGCTTCTTGTCGAGGGCGCCCTTGCGGTGCTTGGTGTTGGCCCACTTTGAGTGTCCGGCCACGGGGGCTCCCTTCGGAAGCTACTTGGATTTCTTGACGTTCTTCAGCGCTGCGGCCCGCTGTCTCGGAGTGACCTTCGCGGGGAACGGGCAGCCGCGTTTCAGAGGGCAATCGGGACAGTCGAGCTTCTCTTCAGCGGTCGGGCACGTGTACCGCGCCTGCTCGTGAATGAGGAGCGAGAGTCCCAGCACTTGCCCCTTCGGAACGTGCTCGTAGAGGTCCTTCTGTCGCGACAGGGCAGTCGCCTCTGAGGTTCCGAGTCCGACACGTTCGAGGAATGTCATCGCGTACGCCTCGAGCGGCACGACGGGATAGTCATTCACCCTTTCGAGGAGCAGCCCCAAACTGGAATCGGCGAATCCAGGGTGCTTCTTGAAGAATGCTTTGATCTCCGCATTGGTCTTGTCACGCACGAACTCGAGCCCGACATGGTGCTGTTCCAGAAACAAGCTCATGAGAAAGCCTTGGAGGAAGCGCGCGAGGGCATCGGTGTCGGGGGCGCCCTTGAGCACTTCGCGCACCTCGTCGACCGGGCTGATCCGGACTTCATTCCAATCCACGAACTGAGTTCTGAGAGCCAGGAACGCCTTCTTCGCGTCGGCGAGGCGCATGTCCTGGCAAAGGCGTAGGAAGAGCATCAGGTCAAGATTGTCAGCGATCGGCGGAAGCGTCTGGTCATCGCCGTGCTCCTCGCCCAGTTTCTCGAGCAGGTAGTCGACGCGGATCGGTTTGCCGCTCGCCTTGGGAGCGGCTTTGGCCGCAGTCTTGGCAGTTTTCGCGGGTTTCGCAGTTTTCGCGGCGGCGCTGGCTGTCTTCTTCTTCGGCGCGGCCTTCTTTGTGGTCTTCTTCGCTGACGACTTGCTCGTCTTCTTTTTCGAGCTGGCCGGCATGGCAGTCTCCTGTCGGTGGTACGCGTCTCGTGAGCAGGAAAGCCTCTGGCGACGCCCGATGCGCCTCACGGGAGCACTCTAGGGCGGCTGAGGCAGTTCGGGCGAGGGCAAACGAGCGCACCTCGGGGTCGCAACTGGAGCGGAACGCGCTCACGCCTCACTCATGAGAGGGGGAAGAAGCAAGCGTCGATCGCAGGGAGTGAAGAGGGCCGTGCCTTCAGCTCTTGGAGGTTCAGCTTTTGGAACGAGCCACGACCAGAGACGTGAGGACGGTTCGCTCTCCCACCGAGCACCTTACCCAAAAGGTGCCTTCTCTGGCCCGAAAGCCCTTCCAGCAGTCCAACTGCCGACGTCCATGACCGGTTCGCGTTGGCATCCGGACCTGGAAGTCCCGATATCATCGCTGTTTACAGAAACCCAGCTCAGTCACGGTTCTTGCACGAAGGGCGGGATTGTAGACAGCGGAAGTAGGGGATGCAAGCGCGCTAGGCGTCACGAGTTGGAGGTGACGCGGCCGTCTGGATTTGGGGGGTGACCGAGTCGTCGACCCGATCGAGTCGACGGCCGCGGCGGTGGGCAATCAGTTCTGCGGCAATCGCGACCGCGATCTCTTCGGGGCTCTTCGAACCCAGAGGCAGCCCGATCGGGGCGTGAACCTCCTCGAGCCGCGCCCGCGGCACCCCGCGCTTCTCCAGATTTTTGTAGATCGCCCCAATCTTGCCGCGGCTCCCGATGAGGCCGACATAGCCCGCCTGGGTGGCGACAGCCTGCGCGAGCACGGTCTCGTCGTGCTGGTGTCCGCGAGTGACCACGATCAGACAGGAGTTCGGGCCCGTAGAAACCCCCTCGAGGCAGTTCTCGAAGTTCCGGACGCACACCTCTGAGGCGAGCGGGAACCGCTCGGCATGGGCGAAGGACTCCCGATCGTCGATGACGGTCGTGCGGTATTCGAGGGTCGCGAGAATGGGCACGAGGCGCTGGGCGATATGACCTGCCCCGAAGATGGTCACCGAAGGATTCCCGATCGGTTCGATGTACACCTCAAACTCCCCTCCACAGAGCAACCCCGTCTCCGCCGCCGTGGCCGCGGTCAGTCGAAAGCTGGTGCGCACGGCCC
>CALEHF010000460.1 GCA_937876125.1 uncultured bacterium | reverse complement strand
GTCCTTTGGTTGCCGCGCCGACGACGAACAGATCGGTGCGATCGATATCATCGATGTAACGGAGCACGCTGTCTGGCTCGGGGGCGTGGAAGAACTCGTACGCTTCGTCGAACAGAGCGCCTTTCCCCGGCTTCGAGCACACTTCAACGAGCTCGCGGAGTTTTGGGCCCGCCCAAGTGACCCCGGTCGGGTTGCAGGGATTGCTCTTCACCAAGAGCGCACGCTCGTAGGTACCGAGAGCGGCCTCGTGATCGGCGAGAGTCGGGCGGAAGTCGTTGTCGGGGTGGCTCGGAACGATCGTCGGAGTTCGGTGGAGCAGCTTCAGGGTGTCGTAGTACGGGGTGTACTCGGTCTCTTCGATCGTGACCCTCACGTCATCGATGAGCAGCGACAGGATCGCGAGAATCCCCGGCCGGCCGCCGGCGAAGATCGCGATATTGTCCTCTGTGAGTTGTGCCCCGTAGAAGGTCTGGTAGTAGCGGACCAGCGCCCGACGTAACTCGATGTGCCCTGTCGCGTTCGGGTAGCGCATGTCCTCTGAGGTGAACGAGATCGAGTCGGGGATCGGCGGGCCCCCCGGGATCTGTCGGGTCAGGGGGAAGCCTTGTGCCCACGGGTGGGTTTCCGCATCGCCGAGATAGAGCCCGGTGGCATCGGCGAAGCGAAACAGGGTCTCGTAGACCCCCATCGGGGGGAACTTCTTCAGCATCATCGGGCGTCCTCCTGCTTGCGCGCCGCTCGCTCAACGCCACTACCGCGCATCAAGGCGGAGCGACGGGCGGAATCATAGCGGCTAACTCACCCCGCGTACTCTGGAATCCTGACTCGCTGCGATAGAAAATCGGAGAGGGAAACGTGACTACTTCCCCGCCCCTTCGTCGTACCCCGCCGGCAAGATCTTCCGCTCTTTCACGTGGGTATCGAGCCAGTCGACCATCTCCGCCAGGCAATGGAGCACTGACTCGCGCGCGCGATAACCGTGACTCTCGTAGGGAAGCATGACCAACCGAGCCGTGCCGCCATTCCCTTGGATCGCCGAGAAGAGTCTCTTCGATTGGATCGGATACGTACCCGAGTTGTTGTCGAGCTCGCCATGGATCAGCAAAATCGGTTCGTCGATCGTGTGGGCGTGCATGAATGGGGAGATCCCAAAGTAGATCTGGGGCGCCTCCCACAAAGTGCGGCGCTCCGATTGGAACCCGAACGGGGTCAGCGTGCGGTTGTACGCGCCCGAGCGCGCGATTCCAGCGTGCACGATATCGGAGTGCGCGAGCAGGTTGGCAGTCATAAACGCACCGTAGCTGTGCCCACCGATCGCAACGCGGTTGCGATCGGCCACCCCGCGTTCGACCGCGACATCGATGGCGCTCTGAGTCGCCGCGACCAGCTGCTCGATGAAGGTGTCGTTCATCGTCTCCGGCTCGCCGATGATCGGAATCGTCGCTCCGTCGAGAATTGCGTAACCCTGCGACAAGAGGTGCAGATGCGAGCTGCCCCCGATCCGAGTGAACCGATGGCGACTCACGCCGACCTGCCCCGCAGTTGTTGGGTCGTTGTATTCGACCGGGTACGCCCAAATCAGAAGAGGCAGACGCTCCCCATCCCGATGGTCCGCCGGGAGGTAGAGGGTCGCCGACAGCGGCACGCCGTCGGCGCGCTCATACTGGATCAGTTCCTTCTTCACCCCACGGATTTGCGGAGTGGGGTCAGGGAAGTGCGTGATCGCGCGCGGCTCCCCCGTCAGGCTGTTCCACCTGAGGTTCGGCGGCGAGGTGGGGCTCTCGTGGCGAGTGAGGAAATGAATGTCGCCACCCGCCTCCCACACGTCGATCACCGGCTCATAGACCCCGTCACCCGAGCGCCACATCGTTCGAGTCTCTCCGGTGCGCACGTTCTGCTGACTCAGGAACGGGAACACCCCATCCTTCGATGCACCCTGCCCGCGTCGAAACACCCAATCCCCCCGCTGGAGGATGACTTTGATCCCCCCCGGACGCGGCTCGAGGACCAGCCGACCCGGGTCGGCGTAGCGGTCGCGCACGCTGCGATCTTCGATGACTTTGGCGGTCTCCGGATGGGCGACGTCGACCACCGTCGAGCGAGTCCAGCGGCGATCGCGGTCGTAATCGCTAAAGACGAAGTGGGTGGGGGAGCGGAAGTGTTCGATCCCGCGCGCGCGATGCTCTGTTCGCCACAACTCGGTCGGCTCGGCTTCGAATGGAGCAGGAAGCGCAACCCAAGCGTCGCGATGGGGGACCTCCTTCTTCGGGTCGCCGTCGTCGAGTGCGTAGACCCAGAGAAGTGTCGCAGGGCGCATCGGATGCCACGCTAAGTTGCGCGGGCCGAGTTCGACGCCACCGATCGGAATGTCCTTCGCGAGGGGCACCAAGGCGATCGTGCGCTCGAGTTTCCCCGACCCAGACCACACCGCGTAGCGATGGGGGAACTGCCAGAACGCATGGGTTGTGGTCCATGGCCGATCGAGGGAAGTGACGAGGTAGTGCATTCCGTCGGGAGAAGTCTCCGAGCCGATGATCATCCCGGGCTCCCCGAGCGGGCGGGTCTTTCCTGACCAGTCGACGACGGTCAGTTGCCCGCGCCCGTAGTACTCGAACAGTTGCTCGTCGTAGGCGTTCGTGAGGAGGTCTTGGAAGGTGCGCAGAGGCGAGGTCTCTCCGGACGTTTCTTGGATGTTCGGGCCACTCGGTGCGACCGGGGGCGCCGGAACGGGTCCGCGACCCTCCGGAATGACGGCGCAGATGATCGACGTCCCGTCACGGAGCCAGCGCGGCGTTTGGAAGACGGTGTTCAAGCCGGTCACCAGGCGGCGGGGTGTCTCGCTGGAATCGACCGTGGCGCCCCACAGCTCGGTCCCCGCGTCCGTGACCCGGGTAAAGAAGAAGCGCTCCGAATCATGGGACCACGTGACCCCTCCGAGCTTCCCTTCGGCGATCGACCGCGGCTCGGCGGTGGGATCGGCCAACGGTCGGAGTCGCAACGCACGGCTGTAGCCCGTTTGGAACATGCCGTTCGCGGCTGGATCGATGCGACGTCCGGCGAGTCTGAGCATCGGCCGCGAGAGATCCTCGATGCTCGGAAGCGCGTCGCGCTCGACGAGGAGCAGCCACTCGTGGTCGGGGCTCACCGAAGTGGTCGGCGCCGGGGCCGCCTCCACGACGTCGATGATCGCCTGGGGGGGCAGTCGATAGCCATCGCCGCCGTCGGCGGCCACGCAGAACAGCATCGACGCGAGAAGCGCGAGCGCACCTCGAGTGAACCGTGATTCGATACGCATGGAGAGTCCCTTCGTTCGGGCAGAGGTCAGGCGCACAGTGTACGCGACCGAGCCCTCTCCTTCTGCCTTCCTCGATGGATCCACTCACTCACAGCTCGGTCCCTGGTAGTGTGGTCCTTCCCGCTGCCGAGAACGCAGCGCACGGGTGGAGGAGGAAGGAGAAGCGATGGTCGCCACTGATGATCGCCCGTGGGATCAGTTACGAGAGCTGATCGGGCAGCGGGATCGTGCCGCGATTCTTGCCTTCCTCGAAGCGCTCCCCGCCGCGGACGTCGCCCGTGCGATTTCACGCCTCCCGATCGAGGACCAGGGGCAACTCCTCACTTCCCTGGAGCCCGAAGACGCCGCGGACCTCGTCGATTGTTTCGTTGATGCCCAGGCGGCCTCGATGATCGAACAACTGGCGCCGGAAGCCGCAGCGGCGATCCTCGACGAGCTGCCCAGTGCGGATCAGGCGGATCTGCTCAGTGAGCTGGAGGACGAGCAGGCCGAAGCCATCCTGCAGGCGATGGACCCAGTCGAAGCGGTCGGAGCCCGGGCGCTCTCCGCCTACGACCACGACGTCGCCGGCGGCCTGATGCTCGCCGAGTACCTCACCTTCTCCAGAGCTGCGACGGTCCGAGACGTCCTCGGCGATCTCGGCGAGTCCGCCGACAAATATCGAGACTACGATGTGCAGTACGCATACGTAGTTGGGACAAGAAATCGGCTGGTCGGGGTCCTCCGCCTTCGGGACCTTCTCCTCGCACGTCGGGGCACTCCGATCGAAGAGCTGATGATCGCCGACCCGGTCACGGTTTTGGATTCCACTCCACTCGAAGAGCTCGATGACTTCTTCGATGCCCATCATTTCATCGCCGTGCCTGTCGTCGATGGCCAGGGGACCATCGTCGGGGTGGTGCGGCGAAATGCGGTGGAAGAGGCGCTCGGGGAGCGCGGCGCGAGCGATTATCGGAAGTCCCAGGGCATCGTCGGCGGTGAAGAGCTGCGCACCATGCCCCTGCTCCTCCGCTCGAGGCGCCGCCTCTCCTGGCTCTCGATCAACATCGTGCTCAACATCTGTGCCGCGAGCATCATCGCGATGCACCAAGACACGCTGACCGCGGTGATCGCTCTCGCAGTGTTCCTCCCGATCATCTCCGATATGAGTGGTTGCTCGGGGAACCAGGCGGTGGCGGTGAGCATGCGCGAAATGACACTGGGCCTGGTGGACTCGCGGGAGCTGCTGCGCGTGCTGGGGAAGGAAGCGACTCTCGGGGTGATCAACGGGCTGACACTCGGAGCTCTGGTCGCGGGTGTGGCATGGGCGTGGAAAGGAAATCCCTACCTCGGGCTGGTGGTCGGGATCGCGATGATGGCGAACACGATCATCGCAGTGTCGATCGGCGGAACGATCCCGCTCATCCTCAAGCGTTTCAACCTCGATCCGGCCCTCGCCTCCGGTCCGATCCTGACGACCGTCACCGATATGTCGGGGTTCATGATCGTTCTGGGGCTTGCATCGGCGATGATCGACAAGCTCGCGGTGTGAGCCTGAGCAGGCTGCCTGAGTGCGCCAAACCGCCCCGCACCACACCGCAGGCGGGGTATGCCGTTCCACCCCCCCTCCTGGCCCCAAGAAGCCGACCCCCCGTCGGGTCTGTCGCTTCTCGCCGCGATCGCGTTCTCATTGCACGACAGAGTCGAACGCATGCCCCACAAGCTCGATCGTGAGCACTTGAGGGGTCCAGGGGGTGAAAGAGTCGAGTTTCTCCTCAAGTGGCATCGGTATCCGCGCCGATGACGAGAATCGGAGTACCCCTCGTTCGCACCGGAACTCACTCTCAGCTCTTCCTTCCGCAACGGGGAGAACGGAGCAAGGCTCGAAGTGACTCGCTACCCTCTGGCTCGAATCCTCAGGCGCCACGGCCTGCTCTTCGGAGCAGTCGTCGTGTTGGTCGCTACGCTCGTAGCGGTCCAAGCCGCGCATCCGACGAGCCCGACGCCGCGAGCGAACACCTCGATCGTGATCCTCCCCGACCCGCGCCCCCCGATTTCTTGGGAGACCCCGGTTCTCCCTCCCTACCAAACGTTCCAGACCAAGCTCGCATCGATCGAGACCGGAGTGGTGCTCCGTCGGGCGGCTGAGATTGCTCTCGGTGAACGTGCGTTCGAGAGCAGAGATTGGTCCGCACCCCACTTCGGCCCGAAGATCGAGGCGGGAATCCACGCGACTCGCGTGCGCTACGGCACAGGTGAGGTTGCGGTCACGGGGCTGGTGGAGATCCTCGAACGTCGCATCGAGACGCGTCACCTCAAGCGCCAGCAAATCGCAGAGATCGAAATCGAAGCGGAGACGCCCCTCGAATCGATGTTCCTCTCCTGGGCGGTCTCAGAAGCCGGTCACCAACACCACGATGATCGAATGCGGCGGGAGGTCCACGCGGTTCGCGTCCGGCTCGCCGAGGAGATCGCAACGACCCGGAAGTCGCTCCTCGAGGAACTCGATAGCCGCAGCGTGTTTGCGGAGACAGAACAGCTCGAACTCGACATGCGGCGTCGCTTGATCCACGAGATCTCGACCCAACTCGCTCGTGAGTCGTTGCGCCTCGAGGTCGCGTTGTCGATGAACCGCGCCGGCTTCCCGCTGCGCCCCCTGGAACCCTCGGACCGCCATTCGCAGGAGCGGGGCATTCTGATCCGCCTTTGGACCCAGGAGCAGCTCTCTCTCTATGCGAGTTCGGCGATCTTCGGCCCCGCGCACCCGAAAATGCGCAGCCATGAGAATCGGATGCGGGAGATCCAGCGCTTGATCCGCCGGAACGACTCCGAGCAGCCCGTCATCATGGGGCAGATCGTCGCTGCCTCCCTGAACTCCGAGCGAGAAGAGATGGCGATCGATATCGCAGTGTTGGCGGACCAACGCGAGTGGCTCGAAACCGAGGCACGCGGTTGGGCGGCGCGGACGAGCGAGCTGCGCGTCTCGAGCCGCAAGCTGAGCAAGCTCCGACACCAGTTCGAGTCTCTCACCAGTCTCGACAACCGGGTCCGCTCCTTCGGTGAGTCCCTCGGCAGCCCGATCATGATCTTGAGCCCGGCTTCCTCGGTGAACCAACCGCGAGAGCCGGTGAACCCCATCATGGCTCTCGGGATCACCGCATTGTTCACCCTGCTGGGATTGTTCGGCCTCGGAATGTTCCTCGACAAAGTCGCCGTCGGCCTTCGCACGCGCCGCGATGTCGAGGAGGGGCTCAAACTTCCGCTCCTCGGCGTGATTCCCGAGGAGCGCAAGCTTCCGCAGGATCTTCTCGGCGGTTCGCGGCCGTCAGCCGCTGCCGCCGGGATCGACGCGCTCGCCGCGACCCTCTGCGATTCCGTCGGCTCGAGTCGCGCGCGGACCATCGCGATCGCAAGCGCCGAGAAGAACGAAGGCAAGACGACCCTCTCGATCCGCCTCGCGGCCGCACTCGCTCGACGAGGCATGCGGGTAGCGCTCGTCGACGGAGACCTGCGTCTCCCGGCGATTTCCGAAGATCTCGGCCTGCCGAAGGGTCAGGGGCTCGGGCTGTGCACCGTCGAGGCGGGCCAAGAGAAGCTAGCTGAGGGAGCCGGTCAGTACGAGCGGGACTCCTTCGCAGATCTAAAGCTCGAGACCACGCGTCTTCAAAACTTGGATGTCCTGACCAGCACCGCGATCCCACCGAACCAGTTGCCGGTGCTCGACGAGTCGCGCCTCGCGAGCCTGCTCGACAATCTACGAGCGCGCTACGACATCGTGATCATCGATACCCCGGCGATCTCGAAAGCCGCGGATGCCCTCAGCATCGGTCGGGTTTCCGACGGCGTGGTGCTCATCGCGAAGTCATTCGCGACTCCGCGCCGCGCGGTCGAAAGCGCCCAGGCGCTGCTCCGGGACGCCGGCGCCACGCCGCTCGGCCTCGTTCTCACCCGCTTCCCGCACGCCCCCGCGGGGGCGTTCGGCCCGGCGCCGGAGTCGACCTTCATCCTGCCGACCAGGAGAGTCGACCGGACCCCAGTCGAGGCTTAGCGGCTACTTCCGCCGACTGCGAGCAATCGCCCGTTTCTGCGGCCCCTCAGCCTAGACGGGTGCAATTGCGCTCCGCCGACTCTGGGTCGAGTTTCAGATGGCAGCCAGGAACTACTCAAGATTCCCGCCAACCACCCGACATCCCCAGATATGGCCCGGGACCTGGAGGGGACCGATGAGAGCGATTGAATCCAACCGTCTGTTTGCGCTCGCGCAAAACGTGATGCGCCTCGAAGACCTCCGACCGGTCCTCGCCGCGCTCCGTGCGCGAAAAATTGAGCCGATCGCGCTCAAGGGGCTCGCGCTTCTGTCGACGGTCTACGCCTCCGATCCTGGTGCGCGCACGATGTCGGACCTCGACCTCCTCATCGAAGAGGAGAACCTCACCGCCGCTGAAGAAGTGCTCCTCGCCCTCGGCTACGCCCGGGTTCCCCATCACCAACACACTTTTCAAGGCGGTCGGGGCCCGACGCGCATCGATCTTACCGCCGAGATTTGGTATCTCGATTCCAAGGAACTCGCTTCGTTTCGCGAGCGCGCGCTCTCGGTCGAACATGATCGAATCCGGCTCCGCATCCCATCCAGCGAGGATCACTTCCTGTTCATCTCGACTCATGCAGTGGTGATGCACGGCCACATGCGCCCGGCGTGGAAAGAAGACCTGAGACGGATCGCAGCCCTCGAGCCGGACTGGGGGGCCATTGCCACCCGCGCGCGTCGCGCAGGACTCACGATTCCCCTCTCTTTGGCGATCGAGCGGGTGTTCGGCGACGACCCCGCGGCCGCGGGGGTTCGGATTCCAGAGGTGGTGACCCAAGGGGCGAGCCTGCGCGGTCTTGATCGCTTGTGTGCCGCATTCATCCGGCAAGTGCTCGAGCGCCCCGAGACCCACGAAACCGGTCACCTCCTGAGATTTCTCTTCCGCGGAGGTCCGATGGGGAAATGCGGCGCAATCCTGCGGCATCTCTTCCCCGGAATCGAATTCATCAAGCGTCGCTACGGCGCGCGAACGACCACTGGCGCGATTGCTCAAGGCGCGTGGCGACCGGTGAGCACGATGGTCCACGTCAGCGGATACGCACTCAGAACCATCGCTCTGCCACGGAAGAAGAGAGGGGAACTCTCGTGAACGAAGAGAAGATCTGCCAGAACCACGCCATCGCGTGGCGCGTGCTGGAAGGAGAGTCGGTCTTGATCGACCCCTCCTGCGGCACAGTGTTCGTCCTCAACTCGGTCGGCTCTCGAATCTGGGAGCTGCTCGAGACGCCGACCACCGCCAATGAGCTCGAGCGACGGGTGGCGGAAGACCACAACCGAGAGTGTGAACAAGTCCACGACGACGTGGAGCACTTCCTCGATACTCTCAGAGACCGTCAATTGATCCAGAGAGTCGAATGATCCGCTCGCGCCACGGATCCGATCACCTGGGAACCCTCTCGATTGGCGCGTTGCCGATCGAGCTCCACGGGGCCGAATCGTTTCTGATCGAGACGATCGAGAATCGCTACGGGGCGTTTCTTACCAGTGATCTCGGGGATCTGAGCCTCGCTCTCGGCATCCTCGACCGCGAGCGGGTCGGCTCTCCCGCGTATGCCCCCTCGGCCCGCTACAAAGACCGAGTCTTGACGATGCAGAGCGAAGTGCTCGAAGCGAAGATCGACTTCGCAACCGGCAGTGGAACGATCGACGTCGTCGCGTGCGCCTCTGCGAGCGAGTACTACCTCGAGAATGCTCTCCGGCAGATCGTGTAGATCCTCGCGCTCGAGCGCGATGCGATTCTCTTGCACTCCGCCGCGGTCGCACACCCCAAAGAAGATCGAGTATTCCTCTTCGCCGGTCGCTCCGGCGCGGGCAAATCGACGATCTCCGGAATCCTGCGCGACGCGGGAGGGCGGGTTCTCTCTGACGATCTCGTCCTGCTCGAGACCCGTTCGGATGTTCCACGTGTCGTGTCGACGCCGTTCTACGGAACCTTGCCACCGATCGACTCGAACCCCATCTCGATTCCTCTCTCGACGGCGTACCTGCTCGAGCAAGCGGCCGAGACTCGCGTGTCCGAGCCACTCCCGCTTTCTGCCGCAATGACCGCGCTCCTCGTCAATGTGCCGTTTACTGCCCCTCTCGATGCGGGTGCTCACCAGAAAATGATGGACGTGATTTCGCGTGCGACTCGGGTCGTTCCAGTTCGAACGCTGCGCTTCCGTCGCGACCGATCGATGCTCCCCCTCCTCGGGTGGCATGAAACCGGAAAGGCGGTGATGCGATGAACGAGCGCATCGACGATCGCTATACGCAGATCGAAAAGAACAGTCTGAAGAGCTACACGCCCCTCAAGGCGATGATCGAGCTCACCTACCGCTGCAACTTCCGCTGCGCGATGTGCTACTTGGTCGACTTTCGCTCGCCGGGAGAACTGTCGACCGAAGAGGTCAAAGATGTCCTCGATCAGCTCGCCGCGATGGGTTGCATGGTGGTCACCTTCACTGGGGGCGAGCCGCTCCTGCGGAAGGACTTCTTCGAGATCGCCGAGTACGCTCGGAAGAAACGCTTCGCGATTCGGATCTTTACCAACGGGACGATGATCGATCGCGAGACCGCTGACCGCCTCGCCGAGATCGGTCCCCTCTCGACCGAGGTGAGCGTCTATGGCATGTCCGATGCCACCTACAAAGCAGTGACGCGTCGCTCCGGTGAGGGAGAGTGCGAGCGCGTTCTGGGTGCGATCCGGATGCTTCGCGAGCGCGGCCTCCCGGTTCAGATCAAGGTGCCAGTGGTGAAGCAGAACTACGCAGACCTCGATGCGATCCATGCGTTCGCGGAGGAGGTCGGGGCGGTGTTCGTCGCTAACGTGAACATCACTCCGAAGGACAATGGCGACATGTCCCCTCTCGAGCACGGACTCGATGACGAGGCACTCGAAGGCTACTACCGCAAGTACGTGGGGCAGAAGCCGGAGCTGGTCATCGGCGCCGATAAACTGATGTGTAACACGGCGCGCAACTCGATGGTGATCTCACCCCTGGGGGACGTGTTCCCCTGTGTGCAGATCAAGCGCTCCGTCGGAAACGTGAGAAATCGCCCGATCGCCGAGATCTGGCGCGGTCATCCCTTGCTCGACCGTCTGCGGGGCTTGCGCGTACGCGATTACGCGGCGTGCTCCGCGACGGGAGCCGGGGGGAAGAAAGGGTGCGGGGGTCAGTGCGCAGGGATTGCACACGCCTCGGCAGGTTCGTTCACCGCCCGAGATCCGCTCGCGGACCGACTCTCGCGCATACGCGCGAAGGCGGCACGAACAACACAGACAGGAGAGTCGGCATGACTCCCGAACAACTCCCTGCGGGTTCCGATCAGGCCGCACCGCGTCCTCCCTATGTGCCGCCGGCGATCATTGTCGAGCGGAGGATCGAGGCCGTTGCGAACACTTGCGCGTTCGATCCGCCTTTGACCAAATCCAATGCGGGTGAAGGTTGCACCGGGGTGACCTTCTCGTGATGGACCTGACAGGCTTGCAACCGAATCATGGCCGAACCAGGGCTGACTCGGTGCGCCCCACCGCTCCGGAGTTGGAGTTGGCCGTGGAAGCACTGAGGCGCACTGGGAGAATGCGGCTGCCCGTCACTGGGGCGAGCATGGCCCCGGTCCTCGTACCGGGGGATGAGATCGAGGTGGTCTCGTGCCGCGCGCGCGATCTCCACCTCGGAGACATCGTGCTCTTCGCCGCTCGCGACACCCGCGGTGAACTCGCTGGCTTGGTTGTTCATCGGCTGCTCCTCGATCGCGAGGAGGGGCTCATTGCCCGGGGTGATGGCGCGAGCACAGTCGATCCGATCTGGTCGCGAGATTCGGTCCTCGGCGTCGTGGAGACGCGGGTACGGGGAGGCTTGGAGCTCAAGCTCTCGCCGCGCCGCGGCTCGTTCGCAAGGAGAGTTCTCGCAGTCGGCTGGAGAGTTCGAACCGGAACCCTCGGATCGATTGGGCGCCGCGTCTTTGGAAAGCGCCGCCCTACCCGAGCGAGCCAGGCTCCCTCCGACCGTGCCCCATCGGGACGGGGAGGCTCAAGGAGTGCGAAGTCTGCCTCGAGAGGTTCCGATGGGAATGGCCATCGGTCGAGACAGCGCCCCTCTAGAAAGGGCGCCTCGATCGATCCGAGCATTCCCCTCAATCTAAGATTCCCCCCCCCGGCACGGACCGCGCCCAGCGAGCCGACCCTGGCGCCTCCCGAGGCAGTTCAGCAAGGAGAGACGGAGCACGGGACGCAGCACGGGACGGAGCCGACCCAGGGATTGGTTCCGAGCCCGGTCTTCGGGCCGGCGGAGCGTTCGAAGCCCAGTGAGCCGGCGGTCGCCGCAGTCGCGACCCCTCCCAGCCGCCCCACGCGTCCCGCTCGCGAGAGGCGCCGATCACGTGGGGGGTTGAGGGGGTCATGGCGATTCATTCGTCGCCTCGCGCGCCCTTGATGAGCGTCCTTGATGAGACGGCGCAATCTCGGCAGATAAGAAAAGCCCCCGCCCGGTGAAACCGGTCGGGGGCTTCTTGTTATCGTGAGCGATCAGTCAGTTCTGAACTTTGCTGGGGGGGCGCAGGGCTTACCAGCCACCGCCGCCGCCGCCACCGCCGTAGCCGC
>CALEHF010000459.1 GCA_937876125.1 uncultured bacterium | reverse complement strand
AAGAAAACGGCCCCGCACCGAGGAGGGTGCGAGGCCGTTTCTTTTGAGTGTCTCACCCGTTGGGTGAGGCTCCTCGTCGTACGCGAGCGACTAGTTGTTGCAGAGGCCGGTCGCCTCACAGTTCAGTCCACCACCGGTCGGGTCCTCACCACAGAAGATGAAGGGCGCCGAGGGCTGCTGGCCCGAGCTGAAGATGTAGTTCAGCGAGTAGATGATATCGCCGATGTTGATCGACTCGTCGTCGTTGGAGTCATGCGAAGCAATGCAGAGAGCCGGGCCGGCCTGGAACAGGACAACCAGAGTCTGCACCGGGTCGGCCACGTTGAGCGAGCCGTCGGTGTTCGCATCGCCACGGATGAACGAGGCGTTCAGCGTGACCACTTCATTCACGACCACGGTGATCGTCGCCTGGTCAGTGCCGCCGTTGCCGTCACTGATCTGGTAGACGATCGTGTCGACCCCGAAGAATCCTGCGGTCGGCGTGTAGCCGAGCGTGTTGTTCGCGTTGATCGTGATCGACCCGTTGAGGGGACCGCTCAAGATCGCGGAGACCACCAGCGCGTCACCGTCGATATCGCTGTCGTTCGGAAGGACCGAGAGCACACCGTTGGTGTCTTGGTCGATCACGAACACATCCGCAGCTGCCTCGGGAGCATCGTTCACCGGCAGGACACTCATGGTGACCAACGCGGTGGAGTCTAGGCCGGAGGGGTCGAGGATCGTGTACTCGAAGGTATCGGTGCCGAAGAAGTTGGCGTTCGGCGTGTAGCTGATCGCGATCACGTTGAAGGACGGATCGAGAACCAGCGTGGCCGTACCGTTGGTCGGGCTGATGCTGACCGCGGAGATCACGATCGGGTCAGCGTCGACGTCGAGGTCGTTGGCGAACAAGAGACCGGTGGTCAAGAGACGCACAGTGTCCTCGGCCATCGGAACCGGGCCGTCGTCGCCGGCGTCCGGCGCGTCGTTGATCGGATTGATCGTGATCGCGACGGTCGCCGAGCTCACGCCACCGAAGTTGTCGGTCAGTGAGTACTGGAAGAACTCAGATCCGTTCGCGTTCGGGTTCGGCGTGTACAGAAGCGCGCCGGTACCGGTGACGATCACGGTGCCGAGAAGCGGCGGCGTGATCGCGAACACGCTCAATGGGTCGTTGTCTTGGTCAATGTCATTGGCCAGGACGTCAATCGTGATCGGCGTGTCCTCGTCGGTCACGTTGCCGAGGTCGTTGTTCGCAATGGGCGCGTCGTTCTCGGCGATCACAATGAGGGTGATGGTCGAGGTCGTCGTGGCACGACCGTCGCCGACGGTGTAGCCGATGGTGACGCCGGTCTCATTGAAGAAGTTCAGATCGGGAACGAAGGTCACCGTAGTGAAGGTGAACGAGACCGTTGCCGGGAAGTTGGCCGGAACGTCGACCGCGAGAATACGCAGCGTGTCGTTCTCGATATCGAGGTCGTTCAGGAGCGGGTTGATGGTGACCGCGTTGTCCTCGATCGTCACGGCGACATCAGGCAGCGCAGCCGGAGCGTCGTTGACCGCGGTCACGGAGATCGCGAGGAGGCCATTCGCCGTGTTCACGCCATCCGAGATCGAGTAGGTGATCGTATCGGGGAGGCCGATCGCCACGTCCGGAAGGGGCACGTAGCGAATTTGGCCGCCGATCACGTCGACCGACGTGGCGTTGAAGCCCGCGATGTTCAAGGCCGGATCGAGGAAGAGAGTCAACGGTTGCCCCTCGGGGTCGCTGTCGTTCGCGAGCACGTCGATGAAGACAGTGGTGTCCTCGAGGGTGGTCGCGAAGTCGGCGATCGCCACCGGCGGATCGTTGACTTCGATGACCGCGAGCGTGACGGTTGCCGAAGCGAAGGCGCCTCGTCCGTCGGTGATCGTGTACGTGAACGTGTCGGTACCCGAGACTTCCGGCGCTGGCACGAAGAGCAGGCTCGTCGAGCTCGCGAGCGAGACAGTTCCGAGCGTGCCTTGGGTGAAGGAGACAATCGACAAGGTGTCGAGGTCGGCGTCGGTGTCGTTCACCGTCACGTTGAGCGTCACCGAGACGTCCTCGAGGGTTGTTTCGGTCGTATCGTCGAGAGCGATCGGGGCGATGTTCCCGACGTGGATCCGCAGCGCCGCGGTGGCGCTTCCGCCAGCTCCGTCGCCGATGTCATAAGAGAAGGTCTCGGTGAACGCACCGGTCTGGGCGAGGTCGGCGGTGTAGGTCCAATCCGCTCCGCTCGGGACAATAGTGCCGGCCAGGTCGCCAGGGCTCGAGATCGAAGTGACCGAGATGGTGTCACCGTCGAGGTCGCTGTCGTTCGCGAGCAATTGCGCCGCGGTGATCGTCAGCGAGACGAGGATGTCGGCGGTCAGATCGTCGGCGAGAGCGCTCGGTGCATCGTTGACCGGAACCACCGTGACGGTGACCAGCGCGGTGGCGGTGCCACCGTGACGGTCGCTGACGAAGTACTGGAACGAGTCGGTTCCGTTGAAGTTCGGAGCCGGCGAGTACAGCAAGTCTCCCGTCACTTCCACCGAGACCGTGCCACCCTGGGTGGAACTCGCGTCGGCGTGGTAGATGAACAGGCTGTCCCCATCCGCGTCGAGGTCGTTCGCGAGCAGCGCGCTCGAGAGGATCAGGAGCGGCGTGTCTTCGTTGGTGACGACTCCAGCGGCATCCGCCTGAGCGACCGGCAGTTCGTTGGGGATACCGCAGCGGTTCCCCGGGGGCGCTGCGAACGCGAAGCTCAGGAACTGCGGGTCGGGGAGGGTCGTCGGCGGCCACGCCAGCAAGTCGGTCGGGCCGAACGGGTGGTGCGCGAAGACGCGATCCTTCGAGAAGCCGGGCAGGGTCGCCTGCTCGCGCGGGTCGAGGGTCGAGTACGGGAACGGATCGAGGCTCAGGAGAGCCGGGTCGCTCGTGTCGCACGCGCCGTTGTTGTCGTCATCGAGACAACCACCCGGACCGAGGCGACGGTCGAGGTTCCACGGCTCACCCGCGAAGATGAAGCCGGTCGACAACAGGTCGAGGTCGATCTCGACGAACTCGGGGTGTCCGACACCGATCGGGGTCAGGTACTGACCGTACCCGGCGATGTTGCCCTGAACGTCAAGAGGCTCCATGTTCGGAAGCAGTTCGTCGCGGTGCAGCGAAACGCCGATCACCTCGCGGCTGAGCGGAGACATGATCGAGAACTCTTCGTCCATCGTTCCGCCATTGGGGCAGACGGGGAAGCCCGCGTTCAGCAGGTTCTGACAAGGGGAGGCGTCGGCATTGACCGGCGCGCCCGTGATGAAGTCGATGTCGTAGCCGAGCTTGAAGATTCCACCCGCGTTCGGGGCGATTCCGTGGAACGTCGTATCGAGGTTTCCGATGGTCGAGGCCAAGGGGTACCTGATGTCCTCGCCCGAAACCGGGTCCTTATGGAGGGAGTAAACCGCGACCGGGGACTCGTCGAGGGTCGAGAAGCCGATGAAGAGCGACTTATTGCGCTCGTTCGCGAAGCCCGGTGCATCCCACTCGACTTCGACCATCACGATGTAGTCGGGCTGGGTGTCTACACGGAGGGTGCGGAAGCCATAGGCGACTCCACAGGTGTGCGTCGAGAAGAAACGCACGCCGTTGATCTCTTCCCAGTTTCCTTCGGCGCCGAAGTCGTCACCGATGACAAACGGCATGAATCGCTGGGAGTTGGGGACCGTGATGGCGCGGCCACGAATTTCGACGCCGCCCACGTAGCGGTTGGTGTGGGGGCAGAACGGGTCGCCGGCTCCGGTCACGGGGTCCGCACCGGTCGTGCGGTTGCCACCGGTCGAAGTGCTCGGAATGCACATCGGGTATCCGTTGGAGGCGGCGACCGTGTAGTTCTCCGGGTCGTTCGTGAAGCGAGGATCCGGGCTGCAGTTCGGTCCACCGTCGCAGCCGAGGCCGCTCTGGATCGAGTGAACCCCATCCGGGTCGTTGAGACGAACGATGAAGCCCTCGTTCGTGCTCAGGCCACCATCGTCGCGCGGCTTCTCGCCGAGCGTACCGTTGATGACCATGTAGCCCTGGTCATAGTCGATGTAGGAAACGAATCCGGCCGCGGTGGTCGGGATCAGCGCTCCCGCGACCTCACCCGTTGCGGACTTCGCGAGGAACACGTCCCCCGCGATGAAGTGGCCGCTCGGCATCCGGTTCGCGAGGATCTGGGCGTAGCCCCCCTCGCGCCCCTCGAGGCAGAGATCGGTTGACGCGAGGCCAGTCTCACCATTCGGGACGCACGCAGGAGGCGCGGCGGCGAAGAGCTGCTGGAGAGTGAGGCGGTTCGCCGGGAGATCGATGAGGAGGTTCCGCGGAATGATGACCGGGGTTCCCTCGACGATGATCGTTCCCGAGGACCACGGGTCCAGCGGGTCATCGAGGAACACGTTTTCGATCTTGCCGAGGAGTGGAACCCCGTCGATGCCCTGCGCAAACATCGGAACGCTGTAAAACGACAGCGCGATGAGTGCCAGGAGTGCAATCCTGCCAGGAGCACGGCGCAAAGCCGTGCGCTCTCGCAGGTTTCTTTGGTTCGAGGAATGCATGGTTGTAATCCTTCAGTGCTGTTTTCAGTACGAAGCCAAATTGAAGTTCTCGACGCTTACGGGTCGACGGTAATCGTCACCGTCGCCGTGGTCGTGCCTGCGATGTTTGCCGCGGTCACGATGTAAGGGGTTGTCGGCGACGCAGCAGCCGGCGTTCCCGAGATCTCACCGCTGAGAGGGTCGATGTTCAATCCGCCCGGCAGCGCCGGAGCGATGGTGTAGCTGACGATCGCGCCACCGGTCGAAGTCGGTGTGTTCGGCGCGATTGCCGCTCCCGCGGCATAGATCGGGTTCGGATCAGCGTACGAGAGGCCGGCAGGGGCCTGCGGGATGATCGAGACCAACCCTTGGGCGGAATCACTGCCACCATGGCCGTCCGCGATGGTGTAGCTGAAGATGTCCGTGGCTCCGATGAAGCCGATCGGCGCGAGGTACTCCCAGGTCCCGGCTCCGGTCTGCGTGACCGTGCCGCCGAGGGCGGTTGGCGAGCCGATCGAGGTCACCGTCAAGGAGTCGAACTCGGCGTCCGTGTCGTTCCCGGTCAGATCTGCATCCAGAATCGTCAGGGGAACTCCTTCGTTCGCAGTCAGATTGTCGCTGTTCGCGATCGGTCCCGTGTTTAGTGACTCGCACGCGGCGGTCAGTGCGGGGCCGCGATGCCATCCGTCCAGGATTCCCAGCGTGTCGAAGTTGGCCACGGTGAGGCCTTCGGCGACCGCCTGGAGGTTGTTGGGTCCGGCGCCGCCGAGTTCGTCGTGGGGGTAGAAGCTGTACACGCGGGCGAGGTTCGCTGGCGGGGTGAGCGTCATCACCTGAGTGATCGCGCTGATCTGAGACCACGGGAACGGATCGAGACGCAAGCTCCCCATCGGGATCGCACCGAGGTCCGAGTTGCAGTCTTCGTCGATACAGCCACCAGGGCCGAGACGACGATCGAGGTTCCAGTTTTCACCGGTGAAGATGAACGGGGTCGCGAGCGCGTCGAGGTTGATCTCGTCGAACTCGGGGTGCCCGACGCCGACCGGGGTCAAGTACTGACCGTTGTTCGACTCTTCGCCTTGAATGTTGAAGGAGATTACGCCCGGGTTGAGCATGTCTTTGTGGCGAGTGCGGCCGATGACCTCGCGCGTGTTCGGCGAGACGAGGGCGAACTCTTCTTCAATGGTTCCGCCGTTGGGGCAGACCGCGAATCCTGAGGTCTGCAGCTGAATGCACATCGAGACGCGCGGGGAGACCGGCGCTCCTGTGATGAAGTCGACGTCGAAGCCGAACTTGCCGATATTGCGGCCGTTCGGGCCGATGCCCTGGTTCTGCGTGAGTGCGTTGTTGAGGGTCGAGGCGAGGATCCGCTCATGGCCCACGCCGGTCGCCGGGTCGATGTCGAGGGCGTAGACGTTGAACTCGCTCGCCGGCAGGGTCGTGAACGCAATAAAGAGACCCTTCGCGCGCTCGTTCGCGAATCCGGGGGCGTCCCACTCGGCCTCATCGAACGCCATGTAGTCCGGCTGATCGGGTGAATCGAGAGTGTGGAGCGCGCGACTGACTCCGAGCGTGTGCACGGAGAGGAACGAGATCTCCTCTCCGGTCACGCGGTCGAGCACGACCTCGGTGTTGCCTTCGCACCCGATGTGGTCACCGACTTGAATCGGGGCCATGCGGGTCGAATCGGGGGAGACGAGGCTGCCGCGGTTCGAATCCGGGCAATACGGGTCGCTCGCTCCGCTCGCGTCGGAGCCCGTGGCGCGGTTTCCGCCGGTCACGGTGCTCGGAATGCACGCGGGGTAACCACTCGAGTAGGTGATCGTGTAGTTCTCCGGATCGTTCGTGAAGCGCGGATCCGGGCTGCAGTTCGGTCCACCGTCACAGCCAAGCCCCTGCTGGATGGTATGGACTCCCTCCGGATCGTTGATCCGGATCAGCGTGCCGGTGTTGACCGGGTCGAGCGGATCACCATTGCAGCGCAGGTAGCCGTCGGTGTGGTCGATGTAGGTGACCACTCCGGTGAAGACTTCCATGCCCTTTTGGATGAAGAGCTCTCCCGCGACAAAACTGCCGTCAGGTAACTGGTTCGAGACGACGTGGCCGAAGCCCGCTCCGCGACCGCGGCGACAGCCGTCGGTCAGGGCGAGTCCGCTCTCGCCGAGAGCGAGACACTCCGGAGGCGCGTCTTGGAAGAGTTGCCACAACGTCAGCCGGTTTGCCGGCAGGTCGATGAGCAGGTTGCGCGGGATGACGATCGTTTGGTTCGCCAACACGATGCTGCCCGAGGACCAGGGGTCGTTCGGGTCATCCAAGAACAAGTACTCGATTTCACCGTCGACCGGTGCGGATCCGACTTGCGCCTCGAGCGCTTGCGTTCCGCCAAAGACGATGATCGCGGTGAGAACCCCGGCGAGAAGCGACGTCAGCGAAGCCTTTCGGCTCCGAGCGTGATTCTGGCCAAGGTGTTGGGTACGAAACCTCATGTGAGCACACCTCCCAGCGGAATCATGACCGACCTGGCGGTCGGTCGAGGCGCGTTGACACGCACCCCTCGATCGGCTTCCGCTCGTCCGACCGAGACACCCTCCAATAGTCCGAACCAGCAAGCACAACAGAGTTGTAGTGTTCGAAGGCCCGCCACTTGTGAATTGATCTTTGAGCCCGCCGCGCGTTCAGCTGTTAGTGAGTTGAACTTCTTGCGCCTCGTGGAGCAAATAGCGCCGCACGAGGCCAAAACTTACCCAGCACGTTGCTAGACATTGTTCCGGCGGTACCCGTAGATTTACAACGACCACGGAGTTTATGGCGTGGATGGGGTTCTTGGAACCGCTAAAACTGGCCACATCCTAAGAAGGTAGAGAGGGAGGAGGGGGGTTTACTACTCGCTAGTTACGAATGACAGGTCCTTGGGGCGTCCACTCCTCACGGACCTGACTCGGCTGACAGGCAAAATTGCCCTGCATCGGCAAAAAAGAGGAGAGAGGCGACCCCGGCGGGCCGCCTCTCTCACGATTGGTCTCACGGTTTCTGTGCGCCCGAGCGGCACGGTTCCGAGTCGCACCCTACGGACAGGCACCAAAGGAGTCGCAGGTGAGCAGACCCGGAGTCGGGTCAATCCCACAGCTCGGGAATGGGGCCGGCGGCGTCGCACCACCGGCGAACACGTAGTTCAGACCGAAGATAATGTCGGCGACGTTGACGCTTTCGTCGTCGTTCACGTCGTGCGCCGCCGGGCAAGCGGAAGCACCGGCGCCCCCGAACAGGACCAGGAGGGTCGCGATCGGGTCCCCCACATTGATCGAGCCATCCCCGTTCGCATCTCCGCGCACCATGAGCGCGAAGGGTGGAATCACTTCGAAGATCGTGAGGTCCAGATCGGAACTCGTCACTCCGCCGTTTCCATCCGTGATCTGCAAGATCGCATGGTCGGTTCCGAAGAAGCCGGCCGACGGGGTGTACGTGATCGAACCACCGGAGAAGGTCAGCGCGCCGTTCGTCGGTCCGGCGAGGATCGCCGAGATGGTGAGGGTGTCGCCATCCGCGTCGAAATCGTTCGCGGTCACGTCGTAGGTGAGCGAAGTGTCCTCGTCGAGAACGGCGAGGTCCGCAGACGCCACCGGGGCATCGTTCACCGGCAGAACACTCAAGCTCACCGTCGCGGTCGAAGTCAGGCCGCTCGGATCGGTGATCGTGTAGGTCACCGAGTCCTGCCCGAAGTAGTCCGCGTCGGGAGTGTAGAGAATCTGAGTCGCCGGCGCGCCGACCAGGGACGCAATGCCGTGGAGCGGAGTGCCGACCGCGATCAACTCGAGGGGATCGCCGTCGAGATCGATGTCGTTGGCGAGGAGCAGAGCGAGGGTGATGGTCCTCGTGGTGTCCTCGGCGAGAGGCACCGGGCCATCGTCCCCCGCAACCGGCGCGTCAGCCACGGCCAGGATTTCGAGCGCGACCGTCGCGGTCGCGGATCCACCCTGGTTGTCGATGACGGTGTACGTGAAGATCTCGCCACCGGAAGCGTTCGGGTTCGGGGTATAGAGAATGTTCCCGTTGGCGAGGGTCGAAACCGAGCCCCGAATCGGGGTCGAGAACGCCGCGACGCTGAGGAGATCGCCGTCGACGTCGGAGTCGTTGGCGAGAACGTTGATCTCGAGCGCAGCGTCCTCATCAGTGAAGAAGCCCACGTCGTTGACCGCGACCGGAGCGTCGTTGGCCGCGATCACGATCAGCGTGACCGTCGAAGGGCTGCTCGCCCTGCCGTCGGTCGTCACGGTCGAGAAGCTGACGCCCACTTCGGTGGTGAAGTTTGGCGCGGGCACGATGGTGATCTCACCCTGCGGCGTGAAGGTCACCTCGCCGGGGAAGTTCACCGGAACGTTGATCGACTCGAGCGCGAGGGTGTCGTTTTCGATGTCGGAGTCGTTCAGGAGCGCGTTGATGGTAATCGGTTGATCCTCGATGGTCAGCGCGAGGTCGGACGAGGTGATCGGAGCGTCGTTGATCGGTGTGACCGACACAGAGACCGACCCCGTCGAAATGGCACCACTCGCATCGCTGACGACATAGAGGAAGTTGTCGGGGAGCGGCAGAGCGAGGTTCGCCAAAGGCTGGTAGCGCACTTGGTTCCCGACGACCGACGTCGTCCCCGAGAAGCCCGTCGAAACCGCGACCAGGGTGAGGGCTTCCCCCTCGGCATCGAGGTCGTTCGACAAGACTGGAATGTCGACGCTGCCATCCTCGTCGACCACCGCGAAGTCGGCGATCGCCGTCGGAGCGTCGTTGACCTGCACCACATCGAGAGTCACGGTCGCGGTGTCGAGGCCGCCCCTGCTGTCGGTGATCGTGTACGTGAACGCGTCAGCACCGGTCATGTTTGCGGCCGGATCGAAGGCGAGCACCGACGCGGACAGCTGAGTGATCGAACCGGTCGCCGGCTGGGTGAACGCAACGATGGCCAGCGCGTCGCCATCCGGATCGGAGTCGTTCGAGACCACGACCAAGTTGGTTCGTGTGTCCTCGAGAGCTGCGGCGGGATCGTCCACCGCGTTCGGAGCGGTGTTGCCGACAAACACTGAGACGGTTGCGGTGTCGGAGCCACCGGCGGAGTCGGAAATCGTGTAGCTGAAGGTGTCGACTCCCACGAACAAAGCCGGCGGTGTGTAGACCAAGCCGGTGATCGTGCCACCCTCGGTGCTCGCGGCGTCGACCGATGAGACGGTCAGCGTATCGCCGTCGATGTCGGTGTCATTCGCGAGTAGCGTGGCCGCTGCGATCGTCAGAGCGCCGCCGACCGGCGTGAGCAGGTCGTCGTTGTTCGCGATCGGAGCGTCGTTCACCGGGTTCACCGTGACGGTCACCGTGGCGAAACCGTCGCCGCCGTGACCGTCGGTCACGCGATAGCCGAAGGTGTCGGCCCCGGAGAAGTTGGATGCCGGCGTGTAGGTGTACGTGCCGTCTTCGTTGTCGCTGATCGTTCCGCCCTGGGTGGACACAAGGTCAGCGCTGAAGATCGACAGCACATCGAAGTCGGGGTCGAGGTCGTTTGCGAGGAGAATCGCGCTGAGCAGAATGAGCGCGGTGTCCTCGTCGGTCACAATGTCTCCCGCGACGCCATCCGCCTGCGCCACCGGCAGTTCGTTCGGTATGTCGCAGTTCCGACCCGGGCTCGCCGCAAAGGCGAACGAGAGCTGGTTCGGGTTGGGGAGAGCGGCCGGCGGCCAGGGAACGAGGTCGGCCGGACCGAACGGGTGGTGCGCGAAGATGCGGTTCGCGGAGAGGGCGGGAATGTTCGCCTGGGTGCGCGGGTCGAGACTCGAGTACGGGAACGGGTCGAGGGAGTGGCTCCCCATCGGGGCGGTGCCACAGTTCTCGGCGCCGGTCGTGTCGAGACAGCCACCGGGGCTGAGACGGCGATCGAGGTTCCACGGCTCACCGGAGAAGATGAACGGAGTGGAGAGAAGGTTCAGGTCCACTTCACCGAACTCGGGGTGACCGACTCCGATCGGAGTGAGGTACTGACCGTGGGCCCACGCGTCACCGACGATGTTTCGCGCAGTGACTCCGGGGAGCAGCGTCTGGGTGTGGCGGCTGTAGACCTGGATCTCGCGGGTGATCGGGACGAGCAAGGCGAGCTCCTCGTCCATCGTTCCCCCGTTGGGGCAGACCGGGAAGCCGGCGTTCAACAGGTTCTGGCAGGCGGAGACATCGGGGCGCACCGGGGCGCCGAGATCGAAGTCGACGTCGTAGTGGATCTTGAAGATCCCGCCTGCGGTGGGAGCGATGCCCTGCTGGATCGTATCGAGGTTGCCGACGGTCGAACCGAGAATGTACTCCTGGTTCTGGCCGGTGACGGGGTCCAGCTGCAGGCTGAACATGTCGACCTGCGAGCTGTCGAGAGTCGAGAAACCGATGAAGAGTGCTTTCACGCGGTGGTTCGCGAAGCCCGCCGCGTCCCACTCGACTTCCGCCATAGTGAGGTAGTCGACTTGGTCGGGCGTTTCGCGCGTCTCGAGCTTCGTGAGGAGCGTGAAGGTGTGGCTCGAGAAGAAGCGCACGCCGTTCACGGTCTCCCAGTTTCCTTCACCACCGACGTTGTCGCCGATGCCGAGCGGGTACTGGAAGGTCGAGTCGGGCACTTGAAGACCGCTGCCACCGCCGAGAGCGCGGTTCGAGAGCGGGCAGAACGCGTCCCCTGCGCCGGTGGTCGCGTCGGCACCTTGGGTGCGGGCGCCGATGCCGGTCACCGTGCTCGGAATGCAGACCGGGTAGCCACTGGTCGCGACCAGAGTGTAGTTCTCCGGGTCGTTGGTGAAGCGCGGATCGGGACTGCAGTTCGGGCCGCCCGCGCAGCCGAGTCCCTGCTGGATCGAGTGGATCTGATCCGGGTCATTCCAGCGAACGATGATCCCCGGGTTGTTCGCGGGGCCGTTCGCCTCGCTCGGCAGGGCTCCCGGGATTCCGTTGAGGACCATGTAGCCGTCCGTGTAGCTGAGGTACGAAATCGTTCCGCCGACAACGTCGGGGACGAGCGCTCCCGCAACGACGCCGTTCGCCGCCTTCGCGATGAAGATGTCACCGGCGATGAGGAAGCCCTCGGCGGTTCGGTTGGCGAGAATCACCGCTTGTCCGCCGGGCTCCTTGTTCCGGCAGATGTCGGACTCCGCGAGTCCGCTCTCTCCCAGAGCGACGCACGCAGGCGGAGCGTCGTTGAAGAGCTGGGTGAGTGACAGTCGGTTCGCCGGCAAGTCGATGAGCAGGTTGCGCGGCACGATGACCGGACTTCCGTTGACGATAATGGTTCCCGACGACCAGTAGTCGGCCGGGTCGTCGAGGAAGATATGCTCGATCTCCCCAACCAGGCTGATCCCGGAATTCTGTGCATCGGCGGTGCCCCCTGCCAGGCTCAACAAGAAGCCGAGGAGAAGGGCCACGAGGCCGGCGTGCGGCTTCTGCCTTTGGGTCATCTGCCTTTGGGT
>CALEHF010000458.1 GCA_937876125.1 uncultured bacterium | reverse complement strand
GGAGGGGGGGGCACGGGGGATTCCGCGGGGGGGGAGGGGTCGTCGAGCACGGGCGTTCCTTTCGAGAGGTGATGTGGGGCAAGTCAGGAGCGGAGCGCGTCAGGGAGGATCGAGGGAGATTCTTCCCCCGAGGGCTGCCGCGATGCTCCACGTCGCTCGGAAGCAGGCGATCGCGGCGACGTATCCCTCGATCCGCGTGAGGAATTCCGCCGCGGTACTGCCGTGCTCCTCGGCGAGGCAGCGGTGGCAATGCGGGGTGTCCTGGAACCCGAGGACGATGCTCTCGACGATCTCCTGCGCGACGAGTGCGCGCGCGCAGAGGGGGCAGAGTGCATCGACCGATCGTTCGATCCGGTCCAGGATGGCGAGGGCACGACCGCGCTCGATCTCGGACGCGAACTCGTGGGGCGCGAGGAGTGCTGCGCGGTCGATCGGTTGCACGTGTTCGGTTCCTCCCCTTGGACCTTATCGCGGAGCACGCTGCCGTGTCAGCTACTAATTCAGAAGGCACGAGTGGCGAGCATTCCCCGCGTCGTTCCAGCCGGCCCTTCCTTCGGTAATGAGGAAGCGAGAAACCGCGTGCAGCGGGATGTCACTGGTCGTCGATTCAGACAGCGGCCGCGCCAGCGCGCAGAGACCTCTCGGAACATCCGGGGAGCGGGATGGACGGGAGGTTCCGTTCGACGCGGGAGAGATCTCAGGCACGAACTCCAGCAGAGGGTCGTTCCAAGGCGGAGCAGTCTTGGCCACCCGCACGCTGTTTTCGACGAAGCTCTGTGCGGTGATCTGCCCGGAGACATTGAAGGTCGTCGTGGAGCTTCGTACGGCCAAGACGACGGTCCCATCTTCGTAGAGGAAGTGGCTGAGGACGAACGGGAGAATTGAGAGTGACGTGTCGAGGAACTAACGCTGAGCATGCGGCACATTAGGAACTACCAGGCTCTCTGATCGACTTGAGAGAGCCCGCCAGGTGGTGAACCCCATCTTGACCACGCTCATCACGAGATGCTGCTCCCGCCGAGACTGACGATGATTCCAAGGGGGCGAAAGCCTCGCTCCCGCTCCGAGAAGTTTGAGACGTCTGAAGCGCCGGTCATCTCTCGAAGACAACCTCCCCTTTCTCACCCGGGCTCGGAAACTCAAACGTTTTCACCAGCTCGCCACTCTCTGAGTACTCACGCCAGGTTCCTGCCCCGTGACCGCCCTTCCATTGGCCGATGAGCCGCGGGCAACCGTCGGGCCAGCGCCATTCATAGGGTCCCTCGAGACGGCCCGGTGTGATCAGAACCTCTCCATTTGGAGGGAGCAGTGCGACTCCTTGGGGCTGGTCGGAGAATCGGTGAACCCGGCAGCGCAGGCTCCCCTCCTCGTCGACAGAGACGTGGGAGCGCGTGAAGATCCAGAGGTGAAGCGTTGGCCATGCGAAGGCACCCGCGATCACAATGGTGCCGAGCAAGGCGATCAAGGTCAGACGCTTCGTTTCCCGGTGACGTGTTTCGGGGGACATGCCCATGCTCGTCTACGTCGAGCCCGACGGTCGGGGGCCTCGGCGAGTTGAAGGAATCGCGGCGCCGCTCTCGTCGGTCCACCTCGACACTGTGGTGCATTCGCGACGACTGAGGAAGAAGTAAGTGTTGTGAGTGCGGAATTGCGCCCACAGATGAAGCCGGGCGAGAGCCTGACAATGCACGTGGCTCCATCAGGTGCTTGTTCTGGACAAATGAACTGAAGACTGACGAGCACCGCTGGTGGGAAAAGCTGTCGCGTGCCTTACTCCGCGAAGCTTCTCCAGACGAGGGCTCGGTCTCCCTGGCGGGACGCGGAAGCTGTCGGCATGGGCCAGACCCCGAGGTCGCGGCACAAGTCTATGCCGAGGATCGAGCGCTCGGAGAGAAGCACGATTCCTGGGTTCCAGGTGATGTCTCGCCCGCCCTCGACCCGCAGGCGCAGCCGCAAGTCTCCAATCAGCCCGACGGACCAATCCCCAGGGAGAGCGAACAACGAGTGCGCAATGGCCGTACCCGGGGAGCCTTGGACGCCTGCGTCGGAAACGACGGGGGCCGTCTCCCTATCCACACACGACTGATGACGGCACTCTTCCCTCCATTCGAGGGCCCGAGTTCCAAGTGCGAGCCCCCCGGCCGATCTCAGCGAACTGCAGTCGGTCGAAATGTGGGACACTGCGCGATCGGGGCGCAGACCTTGAGCTGCGACGCTTTCCTTCCACGAAAGCAGGCACGCAACCCGCTTAGGCGGCCAGCCAGAAATTGGCTCGTTGCCGGGCGGTGAAGAGAGCCGGTTCAGCTCGATAGCCGTGCTCGTGTGTTGGCCTTATCTGATGGCCTCAGGGGCAGCCGGACACCGGGCAGTCAAGGAGGTCGAGGGTCGGATCGATCCCACAAACCGACCCGGGGGGCGGGAGGGACGAGCCGCCTCCGAAGAGCATGACCAGCGTCCCGACGGGGTCGGAAATGTCGACCTGGCCATCGTCATTGGCATCGCGAGCGTCGGCGCAATCGGTCGCCGCCACCCCAGTGAACAGTATGCCAAGGGTGAAGATCGCATCCGCGACATTCACTTGGCCGTCGCCGTTCCCGTCTCCACGAACGAAGGCCTCTTCTGGTGAAGTGTTCATCACCCACTCGAGACCGCCGAGAATGTGATCGCGGAAGAATGTCTGGGAGTAGGTGGAGACGTTGTGCCCCATCGCGGTGTACCAACTGCGACCCCCATTCGACGGCTCTCGGCACCAACTAATCGGGTGGGGGATCCCCATCGTCCCCCCGGAGTATGTCGTTTCGTCGATGGTCACCAAGACGATGACGCTGGGGTCGTTCGCGGGGTTCGATTGGAAGTTGTACCACTCGTCGGTCCAGCTGAATTGAGTCGGCAAGAGCTCGGTCGAAGGGTGCGTGGCATCGATGGTCGTCAGCTGCGCGGGTACCGTCCCCGGTGGATGGTTCGAGAACCACGCGCCGACATGCGCTCCGTAGAAGGGCCAGCCGTACTCGGTATCGGTCGCCGAGTGGATCCCCAGATACCCACCCCCCAGAGCGACGAAACCCTCGAAGGCGGCTTGTTCGGAGTTGTCGAGAACATCCCCGGTGGTGTTGAGGAACACCACCGCCGCGTACTCGGCAAGAGCGGTGGGGGTGAAGAAGCCGGTCGACTCGGCGGCGGCCTCGACCACGAAGCCGTGGCTCGCCGCGAGACTGGTGAACATCGCGAGCCCCGCGGTGATCTGACTTCCGTGGTTGAACCCCGCCGTCTCATGGAAGACCAGCACCTGATCGCCGGTTCCGGGAGGTGGTGCCTGCCCATCGATCACCGTGAAGTTCACGGTGACGGTCGGCCCGGCACTCCCCGAGGTGCCGGCGCCCGAGAACGGCGTCGCCGCCAAGGAGTGCGAGCCGAGGGACGGTGTCCACGAGTCGAAATCTCCGGCGGAGTCCCCCGCGAGTGCGTACGGCGCCGTGCTCTCCACCTGGAAACCGATGATGCCGTCGTAGTCGAAGCGCACGCTTCCCACCACGTCCGGAATCGTGTCGGCGCGCACGTTGAGTGCGATCGTCGGCAGGTTCGCCAGGTCGATCGTCATGCCATCGGCCAACGCGAACAGATCGAGGTCGGAATCGGCGTTCACGAGCGTCAGGCTGGCAACTGATCCTTGCGCGGTCGCCGCGGCCGGAGCCGCGGCGAAGACCAAAGACACAGCGATCGATGCGAGCCAGCTGTGGCGGGAGAGCATGGCGTGATCCTCCGGTTCTCCGTTACTCGAGTTACCGTCAGTTGTTCGGTTCGTTTCCCGGCGGCAACAGGTACCGGAATGCTTGCAGGATGATGCGCGTCTCTCCATTGGCCGTGACGACGACATCCTGGAGGGCCAGCGGCGGCGACGGACTCGCCGGAACGATGCCGCGGATCCGCGTGTCACTAATCGAGGTGATGGTTGCCGGGAGTCCCCCGATCGTCACCGAAGTCGACTGGAGATCGGTGCCGAACCCCTGCCCCCCGATAATGAACGGGTGACCCCCAATCGCGGGGGCGCGCCAGGGGAAGATGTCGAAAGCACGCATCCCGGGGCTCGGATCGTTCGGAACGGCGATGGAGACCGAACCGCCACCGTAGTTCATCCCGAACAGTGCGCCACCGGGCCCGGCGCAGACATCGAGGGCTCCGAAACTAAACGGAAGGTTGACCTGCTGAACCACGCTGCGCTTGTCGGGGGAGAGCACCATTCGAGTCGTCTGGCCCCCGTACTTCTGGACGATCAAATCGCCACGCAGCGCGTTGTTGAAGGTGGTCGCCCGGTACTCGACGATCCCGTCGGTCGAAGAACCGAACCCTGCAATCTGCTGAGTGAACACTCCTGGGATCGATGGCTCGACGTTGTCGCGGAAGATGTTCTGCCGCGGATCGGTCCGTCCCCGGTTCCGATTCGCGTGACCGTAGTACTTGCCGAATTCCACGAGGAGCAACTCATCCGCGTGGCCATTCCCCGAGACTTCGGTGGTGGCTCCGGTCGACTCAGGTCCGAACCCGGTGTTCGGGCCATTGTCGGTCGAGTAGAGGAGCCCCCACGTCGTGAACACCAAGTCGTAAGGGTTTCGGAGCCCGTGACCCCACACTGCGACGTCGACTCCCGGGGCGACATCCGCGTTCTGTCCCTGGAAGGCGTCGGTCGAAGGAAGGCCGGTCACGCTGTCGACGTAGGTGATCGTCCCGTTGAAGGTCGGCAGTGAGGTTCGCGCCCGGACCATCGCCCCCGAGAGGGGAGAGGCGGGCAAGTTGTTCATCGAACCTCCGGGGACTCCCATGTTGGTGTTCCCCCCGATGTCGATGTACAGGTCGCCGTTGTTGTCGAACTGCATGCCGTTCACATTGTGGTCGATCCCCGAGACCGGGAGTCCGGTGATCAGCGGCACCGCGGTGTCGAAGTTCGGTCCGGTCAACACGGTGACCTGGCCGGGGTAGCCCCCCGGGCTGTAGAGATCCCCGCTGCTCAGGTAGATTTTGACCGGGTCCGGCGCGTCGTGCGGGTTGAAGGTCAGCCCGAGCATTTCGTCGTTGGTCCCCAACTGGTCCCGGAGCGTCGTGATGATGTCGACCGAGATGACGTTGTAGTTGTCATCGAAAGTGATGATGCGAAGCTCGCCGGAGCGGCTCCCGACGTACAAGCGTCCATCAGGCCCCCAGTCACCGGTCGAAGCCTGTCCCGCCGTCGCCACGGTGCTGGTCGTGAACGAGACCGGCAGCGGTCCCGCCTCTTGGTAGGTGTAGAAAAAGCTCTTCGACGTGCCCCGCGGGGTCGAGACCGAGACCGAGACCACTCCCGCTCCCGGAGGCGCGATCAGATCGATGCGGGACGGAGTCACCGCCAACGAGGCGCCACCCAGTGGGGTGCCCCCCCAGTTCACGACGACATCTTGGCTCTCGAAGAACCCGAGGCCATCGATGGCCACCGCGTTCCCTCCTCCTTCGTCCCCGGTCAACGGGAAGATCGAGTTCACCACGGGCGCGAAGGTCGTCAAATCGTGAGTGAGGAGTTCCCCAGGGAGCGGCTCGCTCGGAGCGCCCAGGGGGGACCAACTGACCGAGATCGGGAGCTGCGCGGTGGCGAGGACGACCACGCGAACGTCCAGCTCGTGAACGCCAGCGGACAACGAGATCGGACCACTGACCACCGTTCCGTCGAGGCGCACTTCGTTCGTCCCGCCCCCGCTGACCGTGAAACTGTGGAGCCCACCCTGCACGATCGTGATCCCGCCGAACAAACGGGCGAGCACGTTTCCGCTGAAGGGGGTGATCGTCACGACATCCGCGGTCGCGACCTCCTCCGCTCGATCGGGTTGGGTGGGAAGATTCGTCAGGAACGTGGACGCGCTCCCCGCCCCCGCGTCGTACACGAGGGAGAGCAGACCCGGGACCGCCGTGAGGGGCGCGACCTCCAGGGTCACACTGTCGGAGAGGGTCTCGGGAGGTACGTTGTAGGGGAGGGAAGAGTTCGTGCGGGAGGGAGTGGCCCGACGCGGCGCTCTGCCGTTCGGATGCGCACGAGGACTGTTCGCATGGCGGGTCCATCAGGGAGTTCGGGAGGGTTCAGCGCTCGAACGCCGCTGCGCAGGCCCCCCGATGCCCCGGCCGGGGCATCGGGGGGCCTGCGGGCTGATGAGTGGGCACCTCACACCCACTCCCCCGCCCGGCCGAGCTCCGGGGGGCCCACTCAACTCTTGATTTCACCAGCTCTTGAGTCGAGACTTCCTACCGGTCTTCCTACCGGTACCTTCAGCATGGATTACACCGACTAGCGTTCCGTTCACGATCTATGGCCCAAGCACGGTCGCTTGTGGGACGGATTACACATTCGACCTTGAAACCGATCGCAACGGGGATCAAGCCAGGGACTGCGTTTCCTACCAGTTCAAGGGCACTTGCGACCCTTGCCAGTAGTCTCGCACTCTCGCGTCGACGCGCATGCGGCTGGTCTCGCCGCATGAGCGTCGATGTTTGGCCCTAGTTCTGTTGTTCTCGTGAGGAGGATTCTCGTGTCGACCAAGTCACGTGTTGCAATTGCTGTGTGTCTCTGTGCCGTCGTCGCCTACCTCATTCTCAGTTCGTCCAAGCCTTCGCCCAGAATAGATGAAGTAACACGCGAGGATCCACAGAAAGCCGCGATTGAATCGCTTGGAATCGTCGATGTCGAGCCCCTTTCCGTCGCAATGGAACCTGCGCGGCCCATGCCTTCAGAACCAGAGGAGGCGAGGCAAGCAGAGTCGCAAGCCCCCGCGTTGTCTCTGGCCATCGACCCTCGCTACATGGGGTCATATCGACTCGCAGAGTTCGAAAATCTTCCAAGTCAGATACAGGATGCGGTCTCAAAGCTCCTCGGTGACGCTGCCGGTGATGGTCAAATTGAAATTGCCGCCATCTCCCATTCTCAGCTCGCACTTCTTGATCTCATGGGCTCTTCCGGGCAAGCGGATCCGCCTGAGCAAGTGTTACGCGTCGCCGAGCAGAAGGCGCAACTGAGAACTGAGCTGGCAGACCTCGAGTACTTCCACATAGTAGAGCTAGAGGCGGCCGGAGAGTTTACTGACCACGAGTCTCCGGAGGCGGCAACAGAATATGCCGAGGGAGAGCTCAGAGGGAGGCCGGTGTCGGTGCGCAAGCAGGGGGGGAAGTACGCCGTCTATGACCTGGATGGATTACGGAGTGGCGTTGAATACTCAAGATTGACTGTTGCGATTCGTAAATGCGACAGCCAGTTGGCAGACGCTGGTTGGTCCTGTTACGAAGTGGTCATGCCGTTCGAGTCATGGTAGAGCGCAGAAGTTGTCCTCCCCGAAATCATGGTCGCTGCTAACGCTTGAATAGGTGGAGGAATTCTCGCTCCCGGCGGCGGGTCCCCGGGCTTGCGAGAGCGGGAATTATAGGTTATGAGAAGGTTTGTTTTCAGAACCTATACAAACCGGCGGTGGGGGCCTTTCAGGTTGAAATGCGCTCGACGATGTTGCGTGTGACTTTGCGCTCCGAGCGGTCGTAGAGCTTGGTCGTTCTGGCGTCCTTGTGCCCCACGAGTTTTTGGACGTCTTCGAGCGGAATGCGCTGAGCAATCAGGTCTGTAATCGCGTGATGTCCATTTATTCGTCGCAACGCGCAACACCAGCTCATTCTCCTGCTTCTGCGGCCTCCGTTCACCGGAGCAACGCATGAGGCACTCGTCGAACCTCTCGCCATCTCTCGCAGTGGCAGCCATGCCGTACACTGTCCATACGGCCAAAGTGAACGCTTTCAATACGGCGACGGCCGCTGCAGCGGTGCTCGCGACGCGATCCGGTAGGGTGAAATCATGGCCTCTGGAGCTGTGCTTCAAGTCCAGCTGCCTCCAGGGTTTCTGCGACGGACGAATACTTGGACACTACGCCAAAGGAGCATGACAAATGTCCCAGCTTCGCCTGCGCAACCTGCTTCCCTTCCGCGGGATGCCCTTCGTCCCTGCTCTCCTAGTCGTCCTGCTGCCGGCGACCCTCCTCGCCGCAGACCCCCCCAGCCGACTCGAGCTCGGCCGTCGAGTGCAAGAGTTGGAGAGCACCTGGCTCGCGACCACGGACACCGAGGCGCGGGCTCGCGCGGTGCCGGCCATCACGAATGCGATCCGCCGTTGGTTCGCTGCCGACTTCGTCGGCGTGGCACGAGAGTTGGTCATTGGAGAGGCTATTCTTCGTCAAGCAGGCGGCGCCACCGCCATCGATCGCTGGGCTGGGGCGCTGACAGTCACTCCCGTCGACCGCATCCTCACTCCCCCGACCGACCCCACCCAGGACTTCTCCCCCCTCATCGCGTTTCGAGTCGGGGCCGCCTTCGACGATGCACCCGAACCCGCGACCGGGGCCGTGGTCGAATTCATCGGCTTCGGGAAAGCACCCCTGCAATTCCCCATCTCTCCTGGCGAAGATGCTGCACGAGAGTTTTCCGTCTCGCTCCCCGATTCCGCGCCGGGAGACTACGAATTCACCGTGAGAGTGATCCATAACGACGTCGTGCTTCGCTCCTTCCGCGACCGCGTCAGCATTGTCGATCGATTTGAGGCGCGAGTCGCAGAGGTTCGCGGTGCTCTGCTTCGCGCCCCCAGTACAGTTGACGCGGCTCGATCTCCCGAGCTCTCGACTGCGAACGGGCTGATCGGCCTGCTCCGCGCGACCGACTATGGACTGGATGTCGAAAGCCCGATTCGAAGCCATGAACAGCTCGCCCGCGTCGAACGCCTCGCCGAGCACGTGGTCGCGGGCACCCGCTCACCCGAACTCTCTGCCCCCGGCGATCGTTGGTTGCGCCTCTCGACCGGCAAGACCACCACCCCATGTCGCGTCCGCGTTCCTACTCATCCGGAGGGAACGAAGCTCCCCCTCGTCGTCGGTGTGCATGGCATGGGGGGCAGTGAGAACCTCTTCTTCGAAGCGCATGGGCTCGGCCTCGGTCCGAAGCTCGCTTCTGAGCGAGGCTGGATCTTCGCTGCGCCGGGGGGGCTGGGCACCCCGGGAATGGGAGCGGACATCGGGACGATCATCACCGCCCTCGAGAGTTTCCTGCCTGTCGACCGCAATCAAATCTACTTGATCGGCCGCTCTCTCGGTGCGGCCCGCATCATCGCGGCGACCAGCGCCGAGCCGACTCGCTACCGCGCGATCGCACCCCTCAGCGGGGGTGGAGCGATTGCGGGGGGTATCGACCTCGCCGGACTCCCCGCCTTCGTAGCGGCGGGGAAGGAAGATTTTGGCTTGGGGATGTCGATGGGGCTGCGCAGCATCTTGGAACAAGCCAACGCCGCCGTCACCTACAAGGAGTACTCGCCGTGCGAGCACATGATGCTGGTCCCCGACTCGCTTCCTGACGTGTTCCGGTTCTTCGATGGCCTTGTGGAGAAGCACGTCCCCGTGCCGGCGTCAGGGAAGGAATCGGAGACGGATGAGAAGAAGGCGACCGCGGACTCTGATCACTGAGCGACGACAACTGAACCACGAACGAAGGGGCAAGTAGTGTTCATCGCGATGAACCGTTTCCGCATCGCCCTCGGCTTCGAAACCGGCTTCGAAGACCTTTGGCGAAAGCGTGACTCCTATCTCTCAGATGTCGATGGGTTCCAAGAGTTTCACCTCTTGCGCGGGCTCACCACCGACGAGTGCACGCTCTTCGCATCTCATACCGTGTGGGAAACCAAGGAGCAATTCGAGACTTGGACCCATTCTGATGCGTTTCGTCAGGCGCACGGTCAGGCAAAAGCCCCTCCCGGCACCTACCTTGGGCACCCTGAGTTCGAAGGATTCGACGTCGTTCTCTGAGCTCTCGTGGAACAGCTTTCACAAAAGAGAACTGGGGCCGAGCAGTCTTGCCGCACGGCCCCAGTTTCAAATGGTGACAAGACGCAGACGCTCGCTCGTTAGAGCGGAACCTGCCACTGGTCCTCACGGACGTTGTTCGCAATCTTGAGCGCACCGCGGGCGACCAAGCGACGGTAGTCGTCCGGCACCATGGTGGTCGCGCCCTCGTAGCCCTCTTCGCGGAGACGCTTCTGGATCAGATCCGGGAGCCCGGTGATCTGGCTGCCACCACCCGCGACGATGATGTTCTTGAGGACGTGCTCGACTGATTCGGAGTCGCAGCGGCTGAACAGCTCGCGCACACTCTCCATGATCGGGTCGAGGAGGCACTCGCACGACTCGCGAATGATGGAACCGAAGTCAATCGAGCGCGGCTTGCCGTCGACGAACACTTTGACGTTCGCGGTCTTGTCTTTACCGACGAAGGAGTTCGCTTCCTTCATCTTGGTGAGGGTCACGCGCGTCAGGCTGATGTCGGGGTAGCGGTTTCCGATCAACTCGCCCATCTTCTGATCGATCGTGTCGCCCGCCATCGCGATCGACACCTGATCCTCATCGGTCGGGAAGTACCCTTGAACGAGACAGCAGTCGGTCGTGCCCGCGCCGATGTCGATGATCAGCGAGTGCTTGGTCGGGTCGACGTAGGTCGGATCGACTCCCGCGCGCTCGTCGTCGCGCAGCCCCATCGCCGCAAGGAACGGCTCGGGCACGATCAAGACCTTCTCGAAGACGCCGGAGAAGGAGCTCCGAATGTCCTTGAGGCGCGACTTCGACGCGTTCGCCGGTGCACCGATGACCCCCCAGATCTCGCAGTTCTCCTTGGGATCGATTTGTTTGCGAAGATAGCCGCAGAACTCGCGACAGGTGGCCACGTTGCTGACGAAACCGTCAGCCAGCGGCCATTTGAGCTCGAGGTGCATGCGGTACTCGAGGGCCATCTCGGCGAACAAGGCCGTGTCGTTGGTCGGAAGAATGCCCGGAATGATGCCCGGCTTCGAGTAACCGACCAAACTCCGGTGGATGTCGTTTTCATACTCGACCGTCTTGCCGTCTTGGTTCGAGATTTGGAACACGCTCGTGTTCGTCCCGAGGTCCAATCCGCAGAGCAAGATCTTTTTCACTTTGGTCTTCGTGCTCTCGCCGCTCTCAGATTCGTTTGCTTTTGTGTTCGCCACTCTGGCGCTCCTTCCTGGCTTTCGCCGTCCCGGGTCAACTGCCGGGGGGTTACCGGGGTGACCCGGGGACTGGTCGCTATCTGTTCTTCGGTACGACGGTCGATCCACCTGTATCGATCGCCAGCGAGTTTCCATCTTTTTCCGCACAGTGGGGACTCGACAGCACCCGCAGAACACCTGCGGTGGCATCGACCCCGGTCGGACTCAACTGGGGCGGCACTCGGGTGCCGCGCATCCCGTCCCTGCGGAACAGAACGAGGACGCGGGGGAATTCCGGTCTTCCGGGGTTCGCACCGATCACCGGGCCAATGCCGCCGGTGGTGAGCTCGACCCAGACTCCGGGGAAGTAGAGGGAATGTGCTTCGACGAGGCGGGAGAGGCCTTGGCGTACCTGCTCATCCTCTTCGAAATTGGCGAGGGTGCGCCCGATCACGGCGCGCCAACGCTTCGGGGTGAGACGCCGGTGCGCATCGAGGTGAGCACAGGCGACCCACAGGGCGAGATCTTCGCGCAGCTCGCTGTAGTCGAATTCCTCTTCTCCGGGGAAGCGATAGGTCCGCCCCGAGAGGAGCCTCCACACCGCCGGCACCACGAAGTCGAGAGTCGTCTCCTCGTTTCCCGGCGCGTTCCGCACCAGAGAGGCGAGCCACGCAGCACGGATCCCGCGGCGGCGGCGCGCGGGGTCGACTTGGTCGCGCACCAAGGTCGAGAGAACGAGAAGCATCGCCCGCCAGCCGTCGCCGGGGGTCCCGCTGAATCGCTCGAGACTCGCACCGACTCCCGCCGCGATTCGAGGCGCGCGCCGATCGAGTTCGGTGATGTCGGAGAGCACGCGCTCGGGGTCGACCGTTCCGCTCGCACGGAAGCGCGCGAGGCTCCCCGCGTAGCGAATGCGAAGTTGTTCCGGATTGCTCGGTGTGACCATCAGTGTGGTCAACCACCCCGCCGGCGCCTCCGGGGTCGCCGCCGCGTCGGATCCCGCACCCATCGCATTGAGAGCGCGGCGGAGATTCTCGATCTCCTGATCCTTCTCGGTCACCGCGTCGACCAGTTGGTCGTAGCGTTCGGCCAGTTCCTCCCGCTCACGGTCGGCCGATTCGTAGTCTCCAAGGAGACGCCCGATCGCGCGCATCATCTCGTCGGACCGATTGCTCTGGCGCGATCCTGAGCTTGCCGCGGGACCGCTCGGGAAGAATTCGAGGAACGGCTGCGCGGCATTCTCGAGCTTGGCGCGACTGGCGCGTGAAGGGGGCCGGGCGGGCGCCGGGGCGCCCCAGCCGTCATCGACCACAGAATCCTCCGGTTGCTCGGGTGGATAGGCGTCTTTGGCGTTGCCGCCGCCACCGAGGAGCAAGCTCACGGGGTCGGGACGGCCGTGCCGATTCTTCTGCTCAGACTCGATGAACTCGCTCCCCTTCTCGAGGGTGCTCCAAGAGGAGTTGAATTCGAGTGTCTTCTTCTTGGCGACGATGTCGCGCTGGTTGGGGCTGCGCGTCAGGTACATCTGCTCGAGTTCGAGGTCGATGACGAAGTCGTCATCGACTTCGTGCTCAGTGCTCGCCCCGTCGCTCCCGAGCTCCCCGGCGATCATCTCGTCTTCGGAGGAGTCGTCGCGGTCGGTCGGAGTGGTGAGGAGGCTAAACGTGTCGTCGTCGAACCCTTCGTCGTCGAGATCCTCGTCGTCGAAAACCGCTTCCTCGCCGGCTTGAGGAGAGCTCTCTGCAGCGCTGGGGAGAGCAGGGTTCTGCGCGGCTGGGATGGGCGCGGCGGCACTCTGCGCGGCGAGATCGGCGCTTTGCACAAGAGACGGCGTCTCGGGAACCGGAGGCGCCGGAGCTTTGGTATCGGGCGTGGCGGCGAGACCAGTGCGCGCGAGGAACTCTTCGATCGTCGGCTCTCGCATCGCCTCGGGCGCCGTCGGCTTCGCGATGGCCTCGACCGGGGGCGGCACGGGCTCGGGTGCGACGACCCTCGGGACCACGGCTGACGCCGAACCGGCCGCGTCGGGTACCGGCTGCGAGGGTGATTTCATCGGCGTGACTTCCTGAGCAGTGACCCGCTTCTGAGCCGTGGAGGGAGGAACGACGTTCAGAGGGGCGCGCAGATCGGACCCGGTTTCGCTGCTGATCGGTTGAGAGCTCTGCTTCGCAACCTTCGGGAAAAGGTCGGCGCTCGGCATCGCTTCCTGGCTCGGTAGCTGCACGCCACTTGCTCCCACTTGGGGACGTTCCACTTTGATGGGAGCCTTCTTCAGTGAAGCGGTCGGCCCGACTGCGGGCGTCAAAGGCGCCGGCTGGGTTCTCTCCATGTTCTCTTGCTTCGGCAACGCCTTCGGCGTCCGAGGAGTCGGGTGCTGACCCTCGGAACTTCCCGGGCGGGTGACGTGAACTTGCGGCACATCACCTCCGCGGGGTCCCGTGTCGATCCGCGCCCCCTGGCTCGGGGGTGCCATGCTCGGGGGTGCCATGCTCGGGGGTGCCACCTTGGGGGGTGTGACGGTCGGCGGATTCGGCTTCGACACCATCGGTTGCGACGGCGGCGCACTCCCTTGTGCCGTAGGGCGCGGCGGGCCCGATGCCGGGTTCTTCGCGATGTTCCCCTCTGTGGCGCTCGGCTGCGCGCGATTCGCCTGCGCGGAATTCTGCTTCAGAGGGGGGGGAGGATTCGTCGGGTAGAGCTGAGGGAATTTCTCGAATCCGGCCGGGCGCGGCGGGAGCGCTTCCTTCGGATGCTTCTCGTCCGGACCACCGACGGTGATCAATTCTCCGATCTCCTCGATCGAAGGAAATCCGAAGGGCTCGAACACCCCGGAGTCGGGTTCGGAGAGGGGAGCAGCCGTCACGGGCTTCGCCGTCTTCGGCTTGGCGACTCGCGGGAACTCTGCCTCTGGACGCACACTTTTCGCCACCTCTTGATCGATCTTGACTGCTGGCCTCTTCGGCGGGGCCGGTCTCGATGGTGGGCTCTCTCCGTGCTCCGGTGCACTGGTGTCACCGGACTCGAATTCCTCGAGATTGGGGAAGCCGAACATGCTCATCGCATCGTCTTCGAGCGACGGAACAGATCTTGATTGCGGGCTCTCTCCCGGCGACGCCGGAGGATTCGAGCCTTCGCTCTGGGGAGCCGCCTGGTTCACGGGCGCAGGTTCCGAGGGCGGGTTTTTGGACCCCTTCTCGGCGGGAGTGGGTTTCTTCGCCGTCGGTTCTTTGCGCTTCGAGATGTTCTCCTCCGCTCTCCGAGCCTGTTCGTCTTGGAGCACCGCTGCATCTCCCATCGAGAAGAACCAGTCGAAGACATCCGCACCGGGAGGAGGTGACTGTGGGATCGACTTCACCCCAGGCACCGGCTTCTCGCGAGTTGTTCGCTTCGGCGGCGGAGCCGCCGGGGGAGGCTCGTCGCCGAGGAGTTTGTCGAGCGCATCGTCGAACCAGAGCATCGGAGCGGAGAGTTGCTCCGTCGATCGCCTCTTCACCTTGCCCTGGGGGGCAGGAAGAGGATCGTCGATCGCCGGCGCGCGATCGCGGGGATCGATCACGTCGGTTTGCGAGTCGGATGGAGTGTCGAAGTTCGTGACCATCGCCTCGATCTTCTCGGCCGCCTGTCCCCAGATCGCCTGGACCTCTGGGCTCCCCTCGGGGAGCGCTTCGATGATCCGCTCCCAAGAGCTGCCCGCTTGTGAAGCTGGCGCGTTGGGAGGTGTTCCTGTACCGGTCGACTCGCGTTTCGGCTTTGGCTTCGGGGTCGGCTTCAAGCTCGCCGAGGGACTCGGCTGCGCGGCCGAACCCGCCGCCGTCCCGGCGTCTGCGGGTTCGTCGATCCACGGAATGTCTCCGTCCCCGACGATGGCGGCGATCGCCGAGCCGCGTCCACGGAGCCTTGCCCGCTTCTGGGCCCGGAGCGGTCGGAGCGCGTCGAACAACTCGAGCACATTCCGCGGATCTGCCTCGGAGACTTCGGAGAAATCGATGATCGCGAGGCCTTTGCCGTCGCGAGCGAAGCGCTCGGCTTCGTCGCGGAGCCTCGAGATCGGTCCCGGTCCCGTCGCGAGCCACCGCAGGGCTCCCGACAGCTGAACGATCCAGTCCTCCCCCTCTTTCTTCCAACGCAATTTCATCGAGGGTGCCGCCCTTCGATGCCACGAAGGAAATGAGGCGAGGAGACGCGGGGAGGGCGGCTCCGAAGAGGCACGCTCGGGCACTTCGTAGCGACCGATGGGCTCAGTCCGGGGGTCGTCCGCAGCTCGGTCACGACAGTCCGACCCCCAGAGAGATGAGTCTCCGCTGGGCGTGGTCGATTCCGATGCGCATGGAGCGCCTGGACTTCGGACTGCAGCATTCCCGCTCCCGGTGAGTTGCGGACGATCCCCTCTGCAGCGGTGCCCCGGTCGTGTCCGCGAGATCGCGGCCACAAAGGGCGATGAGCGAAGAAGTATCCGATGCGAAGCGCGGAGTTGGCCAATCACCCCGCACGCATTGCATCCGGACGGCGTCCAGCGTTAGTCGCGGCTCATCTTCTTTTTACTTTACGCTCAACCTTCATGGACACCCACGTGAACGGTCGATATCTTCAAAGGGTCTCCCCCGGACGCGGGCAATGGGCCCTGACTGGGATCTGAAGGTGGCGCGCAGAGGCTGTCTCCATCGAAAATCAGCTCTCCGCGAAGAGAGGAATCTTCATGTTCGACGGCCGACCCAGCCGGACGTCAGTGTCCCGCCCCCCGAGCTCTCGAAACACGATGGGCGCCCTGAGCGCGATGGGGGTCTCGATCCTCATCGGGCTCCTCCTTCTCGTCCCCATGCTCGGGTGCACGGCTCAAAAGCCGCCCGCACCAGAGACCCCGAAGACATTCGCGGGCACGATTCCCATCGAGATCACGAGCACGGTCGGGATGCTCTCCGACCTGGTCCTGGCGATCGCCGGAGAGCGAGGGAAGATCACGACCCTCATGGGTCCAGGAACCGACCCTCACCTCTACAAGGCTTCCCCTGGCGATGTCGCGACCCTTCTCGAGTCGGACCTGATCTTGTTCGTCGGTTTGCATCTCGAAGGCAGAATGGCCGATGCGTTCGAGAGACTCGGCGAGGACCGACCGTCGATCGCCGTCGGCGAGCGCATCCCCGAGACGGAGCTCCTCCATGCCGATGGCTCCGTCGATCCGCATCTCTGGTTCGACGTTCGGCTGTGGAGTCGCGTCGCCGCCTCGGTGCGTGAAATTCTCATCGAGTTCGACCCCCCCGGAGCCGAGGGGTATCGCGCGCGGGCGACGCAGTTGATCGCAGACCTCGGAGCCCTCGACGCCGAAGTGCGCGCGGAGATCGCGAAGATTCCCGCCGAAAAGCGAGTCCTCATCACCGCCCACGACGCATTCCGCTACTTTGGAAGGGCGTATGGGATCGAAGTGATCGGCGTCCAGGGGTTGAGCACCGAGTCAGAAGCTGCGGTCCACAGAATCAACGAGCTGGTGGGGCTGATCGTGACGCGGAAGATCCCCGCGGTGTTCGTCGAGTCCACGATCTCGCGCAAGAACATCGAGGCTCTGGTCGAAGGGTGCCGCGCGCGCGGACACACGCTTCAGGTCGGCGGCGAACTGTACTCCGATGCGATGGGCCCCGCCGGCACCGCGTCGGGCACCTACATGGGCATGGTCAGGCACAACGTCGCCACCCTGGTCAACGCACTCAAGTGAGCTCCACGAGTTGAGCTCCTCTAGAGAGTCACCCCGCGATGACACCGCCGAAGTCCACTGACCCGAATCCCCCCGCGATCGAGGTGCACGACCTCACGGTCAGCTACCACGCGAAGCCGGTTCTTTGGGATATCGACGTCGAGATCCCCGCGGGGAAGTTGGTCGGAGTGGTCGGACCGAACGGCGCCGGGAAGAGCACACTCCTTCGCGCGATGCTCGGCCTCGTGCGCCCTGCGAGTGGCTGGGTTCGCATCCACGGCGAGCCGCTGAAGCGTGGCGACCATGGTTGCGGCTACGTCCCCCAGCGCGAAAGCGTCGACTGGGACTTTCCGGTGAGCGTGCTCGATGTCGTCTTGATGGGGACCTACGGGAGACTCGGCTGGTTCCGCCGCCCCGGGAAACGCGAGAAGGACCTCGCCTTCCACTGCCTCGAGCAGGTCGGGATCGTCGAACTCGCCAAACGTCAAATCAGTCAACTCTCCGGCGGCCAACAGCAGCGCGTGTTCCTCGCGAGAGCTTTGGCGCAAGACGCGCGGGTGTACCTGATGGACGAGCCGTTCGCCGGAGTCGATGCCGCAACCGAAGCCGCGATCTTCGAAGTGCTCCATGAACTGCGCGCGTCGGGACGCACCGTCGTCGTCGTTCACCACGACTTACAGACCGTGGAGGAGTACTTCGATCACGTGCTCCTTCTTCACCTGCGTCTGGTCGCGGCGGGTCCCATCGAAACGACGTTCACCCGAGAGAACCTCCTCGCCACGTACGGCGGTCGACTGACCTTGCTCGATGAGGCGGCGGAGGCGGTCCGGCGTGGTGCCGCAGGCGGACCCGGGTGGCGTCCCCCCGCCGCCCCGAAGCGCTGATGCTCGGGCTCGAATACAACACCGCAGTCGTCTTAGCAGGAACGGCCGCGCTCGGCCTCGCCGCAGGGTCGACCGGCTCCCTCGCGTTGCTCCGGCGTCGCGCGCTCCTCGCGGATGCACTTTCTCACGCCACCTTGCCGGGGATCTGCATCGCGTTCATGGTGACAGGCAGCCGTAGCTTCGCCGCACTCCTCACCGGAGCACTGATCACCGGCATCCTCGGAGTGCTGGTCGTGGTCATGATCTCGCGCCGGGGAAAAATTCGTGAAGATGCGGCGATCGGAATCGTCCTCGGCACCTTCTTCGGCGGGGGAATCGCCTTGAGCGGCATCATTCAGCGTCGCGGCGCCGATGCGGCACAGGCGGGGCTCGACAGTTTCCTGCTCGGCCAGACCGCGGGCATGCTCCTTTCCGACGCGATCACGATCGGGGTCATCGCGTTGATCACCGTCGCGCTCGTCGTTCTGCTCGGCAAGGAGTGGAAGCTGATCTGCTTCGACCCCGATTTCGCCGGCGTCGAGGGGTGGCCAGTTCGTGCGCTCGACCTGCTTCTCATGCTGCTCATCACGGTCACTGTGGTCATCGCCCTCCCCGCGGTCGGCGTGGTGTTGACCGCCGCCATCCTGATCATCCCCGCCACCGCCGCACGACTCTGGGTCGATCGGTTGGGACCAATGTTGATCCTCGCCTCCATCTTCGGGGTCTTGTCGGGATCGGTCGGCACCGTCATCAGCGCCGGGACCGCGGGCCTTCCCGCCGGCCCGGTGATCGTGCTCTCGGCGAGTGCAATCTTCGTCGTGTCGCTGCTCTTTTCGCCACGAAGAGGAATCATCGCGCGCGCGCGCAGTCGCGTCGCCCAGCGCCGCCGTCAAGAGCGACGGCGTCTCCTCGGCTCGATCTACGAGGGGATCGAAGAGTCCCATGTGCCGATGATCGGTGAAGCGGAGCTGGCGCGGCGCCGATCGTGGGGACCGGGACGGATGCGCAAACATCTCGAGAAGGCGAGCCGCCGCGGGTTGATCGTCTGGGGGTCGACGGGGATCGCGCTCACCGACTCCGGGAAGACTCTCGCTGAGAAGATCGTGCGCGACGAACGGATCTGGCAGCAGTACCTCCTCTCGCAGGCTCAGATCGACCGCGATCTCATCGATCTCGACGCCGCGGAGATCGGGCAGATCCTCCCCAAAGCGATGGTCGAAGAGTTGGAGGCGGTGCTCCGCGCCAAAGGGCGTCTCCCCGGCGCAGCGGCGATCGACACGGAGACTCCTGGGGGTGCCTCGTGAGTTTCATGGGCCTCTTCGATCACGCCTCGTTGCCGATTCTCATCGTTGCCGTGCTCGCAGCGTGCAACTGCGCTCTGGTCGGGAGCTACTTGGTTCTCCGGCGCATGTCGCTCCTCGGCGACGCCATCAGCCACGGAGTCCTCCCCGGGCTGGTGATCGGATTCATGCTCGCCGGCAACCGGGACCTCCTTCCGATGCTGCTCGGCGCACTCGCCGCCGCTCTCGGCACCGCCCTCGCGACCGACTTCTTGAAGCGGAGCATGCGCATCGATGGCGACGCGGCGATGGGGGTGGTCTTCACTACCCTGTTCGCACTCGGTGTGATTCTCATCGAGCGCTACGCCGCTCAGGTCGATCTCGATCCCAGCTGCGTTCTGTACGGCCAAGTCGAATACGCGGCGATCGATCGCTGGTCGGGGGCGATCTTCGGATGGCGCCCGCCCCGCTCTGCCGTGACTCTCGCGATCGTCTTCGCCATCGACCTCGGGGTCATCGCGCTCCTCTGGAAGGAGTTCCTCCTGACCAGCTTCGATGCCCCCCTCGCCGACTCCCTCGGGCTGCGCTCGACACTGATGCATCTGTTGTTGATGGGGATGACCGCGTTGACGACGGTTGCGAGCTTCGAAGCGGTCGGGTCGATCTTGGTCGTCGCGATGCTGGTCGTCCCCGGGGCGATCGGGACGCTGCTCTCCGACCGGCTCTTGGGAGTGATCCTCGCAGCCCAGGGGGCGGCGATCCTCTCGGCGGTGTTTGGCTTGTGGAGCGCCGAAGCGCTCGATACTTCGGTCTCCGGGATGATGGCGGTCTCTGCGGGGGGCGTGTTCGCCATCGCATTTGTCTTCGCTCCGAAGCACGGCTGGCTCCCCCACCGCCTGCGGCGCCTCGCCCTGTCGCTGCGCATCGTCGAGGAAGACATCCTCGGCGTGCTCTACCGGAAGCACGAGAAGACCCACGGCACCGGCGACGTCGAGCCAGAGAGCGGCGCGCCGCCGTGGCACCCAGCCTGGCTCCAAATCCTCGCACGATTGCGACTGCGACTCGGCGGCGCGGTGGAGTCATTCTCCCAGGAACCCGCTTTGACCGAGCGGGGCATGATCCGCGGCAGGCGCCTGGTGCGCAGACACCGTTTGTGGGAGATCTATCTGAGCGACCGTCTCGCGATCCCCGCGTCGCACTTGCACGACCCGGCGCACCGCGTCGAGCACTTCCTCGACGAGGAGTTCACCCGTCGCCTCGAGGAGAAGCTCGATCGGCCGGAGCGCGACCCCCACGGCCGCGAGATTCCGGCGCCGCCGGAGGGAAAGGCTGCGCGCCAGAAGAAACGGCCGCCCCGCGAGTGAGCGTGCTGGGCGGCGAACGCGGAGCGACTCAATCGCCCGAGTCGGCGATCACTTCGACGAAGATCCGCGCCGCGAGCAAACGCCCGATGGCGATGGTTGTGGTCCCGTCCCCGACCAAGACGGCGGGCCCTTCGTACGGCTCGAGTCGCAAGAAGCCGAGCTCGGCTCCCGGGATCACGCCGTGCGCCGCGAGATATTGCAGGGCGCCCGGCTCCGCGTCGCGCACGCGCCGGACGATCACCCGCGAAGCAGCGGGCACCTCGATCAACGACACCGCGCCATCCAGAACCGGCAGATTCCCGTCGCGGTCGGGGATCGGTGAGCCGTGAGGATCGATCTCTGGATAGCCGAGCGCTTCGTCGAGGCGATTGACCAGATCCTCGCTGACCACATGCTCGAGCCGTTCCACCTCCGCATCGACGCAATCCCACGGCATGCCGAGCACCTCGACGAGGTAGGTCTCGAGTATGCGGTGGCTGCGGATCACGCGCAGGGCTTGGGCGCGGCCCGCGTCGGTGAGGCGCACCCCTTGGTACGCGGTGTGTTGAACCCACCCTTGCTCGCCGAGCCGCTTGAGCATGCGGGACACGGATGGAGCGCGCACGCCGAGGCGTTCGGCGATGGTGCCGGTCGCGACCCCCTTGCGCTCGCCTCCGAGCTTGAAGATCGCCTTCAGGTAGTTCTCTGCAGATTCGGTGATGCGCACGACGGCTGCTCCTTCGGGTGGAAGGAGGATCTTACCGGATCGAGGGGATCGGCGCGGGGAAAGCGGTCGAGATCACGGCCGCCATTTCACGAGCAAGTTCAGATGGTCCTTCTCGCGACGGATGCGCCACGGGTTCCACTCGATGACGAAATCCTTGATCAGGAAGCCGAAGGTCAAGCTCGCCGCAACAAGAACACCCCAGCCAGTTGCCGACAGCGCGATCGGGCGACCGAAGCCCGTGCCGATGAGCGCGAAACCAACGACGATCCCCAGGACGCCGACCGTCGATTCGATGCACATGCACTGGGCGGCGCGTAGTTCACCGGTCGATGGGGATCTCCGCGCGCGAACGAGGAGCCAGAGATCGCGAATGAGGCCTTGAGCGAGGACTAGAATCGAGACCAGCAAGAAGAGCTGCCCGATCTCGAGCTCCAGAGGAAGCGACGACGCCACGCCGGCGGCCGCGATGCCAGAGAGCGGGACGAGGGCGAATTCGATTTTCTCTGACTTCGTCACGGTGCTCCTCTTGAGTCCGGGGCCGCGGCTCTCTCTCGTTATCGGCCCGAACGCCCGAAATCGTGGGTCGGATCGGCAGATCGGGGGTTTGATTGCGCCGCTCCCCTGAATCGGCTTTCCCCTCTCGGTCGAACCGGCGATAGTTCGCAGAGGGTCTCCTCGAGAGATCTGCACCGTGAAGGGAGGCGGGATGACCGCCGAGCTCGTCTATCACTTCTCCACCGAGGTCCGGGTGCGACTCCCCGAGACCGACGCGATGGGGATCGTCTTCCATGGCAATTACCTCACCTACCTCGAGGTCGGTCGTGTCGACTACCTCGTGAACCTCGGACTCACCGAGGGAAATCGGCCGATCCGTGACTTTGAGAACGTTGTGGTGCAGGCGCACCTCGACTTCAAGTCGCCCGCACGACTCCACGATCTCCTGACGATCGATGTGACAACCGCCGAGATTCGAAAGTCGAGCTTCACGTTCGGGTTTCGGGTGCGCCACCGCCAAGAGAATCGGCTCGTCGCGATCGGGCACACTACCCATTGCGCGATCGGCGAAGACTTCCGACCGATGGCAGTGCCCGACCACTTCCGCGACGTGATCGGGCGATTCGAGGGATGGCCGAAGGATGCTGCGAAGTAGGAAGCTGTGAGAGAGGAGAGACGCGCATGAGCACGATCTTCACGAAGATCATCGCGGGGGAGATTCCCTGCCACCGGGTGTGGGAGGACGATCACCACCTTGCGTTTCTCGATATCCGCCCGGTCCAGCCGGGACACACCCTCGTCATTCCGAAACGCGAGGTCTCCTACCTGTTCGACCTCACTCCCGAGGAACAATCCGCGCTCTGGGAGTCGGTACGGACCGTCGAAGGGAAGCTGCGCGGCGCCCTCGGGTGCGCCCGGGTGGTGGTCACTGTGGTGGGGTGGGAAGTTCCTCACGTCCACGTGCACCTGATCCCGACCCACGCGATCGGCGATGTCCCGTTCCCGCCACCGTGCGGGCTCGATCCTCTCGAACTCCCGGCCCTAGCGGCTCGAATCGCCGAAACCGACCCGACCCCTCGGTGACGTGGGCAGTGATTCTCGACCTCCTGGAAACTTTCCGGGGTTCTGAATCGATTTGTCCGGCTCGCGTGGGACCGAGCCCGCCGCCCCTGGGGTGGCCAGTCCTCGACAATCATGAAATCATAAAGAGAACGAAGGGAGTTCCGATGCGATACCTCGCACCGATCTTGGCTCCGCTCCTCATCTGGGCCGTCGTCAGCGTTCCCGCCATCGCGGGGGACAAGACGGAGCTGCAGAGAGAGCGAAAAGGCAACGCAACCGATGCATTGAAGGATGCGCTCGAGGGCAAGACGCCCCCGAAGCTCGACGTATCGGGCTGGCTGAATTCAAATGGTAAGCCGCTCACCTGGGACGCCCTCCGCGGGAAAGTCGTTGTCATCGATTTCTGGGGTACCTGGTGAGGTCCTTGTCGAGGTGCCGTGCCGCACCTCAAGGAGCTCCACGAGAAGCACGCGAAGGACGGCCTGGTCATCCTCGCGGTCCACTCGATGCGCGGAAAAGAGACGTGCGCTGCCTTCGTGAAGAAGAACTCCATCCCCTACACCGTCGCGATCGACACCGAGGGGAAGACGGCCAAGGCGTACTACGTTGACGGATATCCCGACTACCACGTGATCGGGCGCGACGGCAAAGTGCGCTACGGGGATCTCTTCAACGGAGACGTCGACAGGGCGATCGAACTGCTCCTCGCTGAGCCGGTCCCCGCCGACCTCAAAAAGAAGGGCGAGAAGCCGGCGCCATAGTCGTGCTCGCTCTCCGCCAGGTGAACCGACAAGTTGGCGCGCCTCCTCGTCCCGCGGGGAGGCGCGCTCTGCATTTCGGGAAGGAGGTCGTTTGCTCCCCGTCATCATCGCCGCGAGCGCCTTCTTCCTCGGAGCGATCGCCCACTACTTCTCACCACCGAGGCGCGCACTGCGCGTCGCCCGACGGGAGATCTCCCGCGCGACCCGCGCACTCCGCCCCATCGCCCGCCCCCTCGACCGCGCGCTCGAAAGATTGCGCCGGACCGCGACCCCCTTCGTGCGCCGACAGAAGGAGAGCGACCTTGCCGAGACTCCGCTCGCCTCCCTGCGCGACGTCGGTGTCTCGCACATCCGGTGGAGTGCGCTCGAAGCCGCGGGGATCGAGACGCTCGGTGATCTCGCCGGTTGGACTCAGAAGGGGCTCCGCGCACTCGATGGAATCGGCGAGAAGAGCACCGCCGAACTCCGGGCCGGACGCGAAGAGATGCGGGCCCGCATCGAAGCGGAAGCACCGCGCCCCCCCACCCCCGAACTCTCCGAGAAGGGGAAACTCACCGAGAAGGGCGGCCTCGAGATCGCGCGCCAAGCCCTTTTCGCCCTCCGAGCCCTCTCGACCCTCGGCCCCGTCGAGGACCTCCTCGATGAGCGCGATCGATTGCTCACCGAGCGAACGAGACTCGCACGACAGAGTTCGCCGCTCCGATGGTGCCTTTCGGTGTTTCGCACGGGGCAGAGGGGAGAGTGGATTCAGGCGGCACAGAGCCTCGCGGAGAAGGCACGAGCCCTCGTCACCTCACCCTCCTTCGAGGCGATGACTGAGGCGAGGGACCGTTTCGCAAAGGAGCGCCCAGAACCGAAGGATGCGGTGGTGGCGCGTCAATATGGAGAGTCCTTCGCCGGTTGCGTCCTGGCCTTCGAGCAGGCGCTCGGAGACAGAGGAACAGGGGGCGCTCTCGCGAGTGCCCTATCCCCCGAACTCCTCGCCCAGATCGAGGAGCAACCGCTCCACCTCGACGAACTCGACTTCACTCTCCGCGCCTATCAGCACTTCGGAGCGCGCTTCATTCTCGCCCAGGGTCGCACGCTGCTCGGTGACGAGATGGGTCTAGGGAAAACCGTGCAAGCGCTCGCAGCCGCGG
>CALEHF010000457.1 GCA_937876125.1 uncultured bacterium | reverse complement strand
ACCCTCACGGCGCAAGATCCGCGGTCGGTTAAGTTCGTGGGCCTGACCCGGATCTCCAGCGGGGCGGTCGGTGACGATCTGTTCCCTGCGCCGCTCCCCCACGGCGGCGGGGTGATCTTCTCTTCCGATCGCCATAGCCACTCCCTCAAGCTGTATCTCGAAGAAGATGGCAAGGCGGGGGCGCTCCGCCTCACCCGGGGGGAGGGAAATGACATCCAGGCGACCGTTGCCCCACAGGGCGGCGAGGTTGTGTTTGCGAGCGATCGAGACGGCCAGTGGCGCCTCTACCGCCTCTCCGACCTTGGCGGCTCCAGTGATCCGCAAGCGATCACCGATCCTGAACTCACCGCGCTGCACCCGAGCTTCGATCCGAGCGGCGAACGCATCTGCTATATGCGGCGCTCCCCCCAGGGTCGCTGGGAAGTGTGGATTCATACCCTCGCCGATGGGACCGAGCGGTTCATCTGCGAAGGGCTGTTTCCCGAGTTCCACCCGAAGAAGGACCGACTGATCGTCCAACGCGCGCGCGACCGCGATGCTCGTTGGTACTCCCTCCACCTCATCGATCTCACCCTCGGCCGCGAGCGTGAGTTGGTCGCGGGAGCCGATTGGGGCGCTGTGAACCCGAGCTTCCACCCCGACGGAACGTGGATCGTCTTCAACAGCGTGCGGGAGAAGAGCAGCGACGACGCACACCCCGAGCACGGCGATGATCTCTGGTGCATGACCGAGGATGGGCGCCGCTTGACGCGTCTCACCGAAACCGCACGCGCGGAATGGAATCCGGTGTGGGGACGCGACGGGCAGATCTACTTCACGGCGACCGATCGCGAGCGCGCCGGGATCTGGCGAATGACGCCGCGGCTACCGGAATCGCCCCAGAATCAGGGTGCCCCCGCAATGTTGGGGATGGGCACGCCGTAGTCGCACGGGGCGCGGGCCGGTCAAAGAGAGTTGAAGCGGCCTTTGATCCAGCCGACCGCGGAGTCAGGATCCTGGCCGGTCCGCTCCTCGAACCACTCCTCGGAAGTGATCCCCAAGACGATCCACGGTGCGGTCGCGCGGGGCTCCCGAGTGACTCCCCAATGCCAGGGCGGGGCGTCAGCCCAAACGTGCTCACGCTTAGTGACTCCACCCCCCTGCCAGTTGACTTCTCCGGCCAAGTCCCAATGAGTGACCGCCTGGGCTGACGGGAGTATCCGCTGATATCGACTCCCCCCCTCCAAGTACCATGCCTCCCCACGCAGGACGGTCGTGCTCCAACGCGAGGTGACGTAGTACCCCATCACTGGATCCTGCGTCAGGCTCCACGCCGTGCCGTCCCAATAGGAGGCATTGTCGCGGAAGTAGTACTTTTCTTCGAACAGGAACGGCGCGAACGCCCAACCGAGCACGAGGCAAGTCAGGAAGACCCAGGTGATCGTGATGAGGGCGATGCGGCGAGGAGAGCTGCCAGCGGTCGGAAGGGAAGGGAGTCGGGGGGCATGGGCCGTCATAGACGCACGTTTCTCAGCCGGTCACCGAGAGTGAAGAGTTCGCCGTTCCCGGCGGCGGCCCGGCTTTGCGCTCGCTCTTCGCTTGCGCAACCCACGCGCACCACATCTCACGAATGCGGTGCATCACTTGGGTGCCCTCTTCGACCATCGCGAGGTCGGGAGTGAGGTTTCCCTCGAAAAGGCGCTCGAAAGTGAACGAATAGAGCGCGATGAGTTGCTCGTAGAGCTCGATACCGACCGCAGGGCTCAACGCCCCCATCAACTCGAGGACGATCTTCTGGGCGCGCAGGAGCTGGTCGTGACGCTTCTCGATGTTCCCTTCTGCTCCCTTTCGGAGCTCGATCAGCGCGCCCTCGCAAAAGCGCACGCCGCCGTCGAGGAGCAAAATCAGCAGGTCGTCTTGGGCCGCAGTCTCGACCTGGACCCTTTTGTACTGTTGTGTCGGATCCATCATCGACGCAGACCGGTCAGCGTCGCGTTGAGTCGATCCATCGTCGCTTGGCTCTGCGCCATGATCTGCTCGAGGTTCGTGAACTGCCGGCGCAGGAGTTCCTCACGATTGACGAGTCTTTCCTCGATCCGGGCCACCCGATCATTCAACGAATCGATCAATTCATCGAGCCCGTTGGCCCGTCGTTGAAGGACACCGTCGGTCGCGTCGGTGAGCCCGACAATCGCATCGTTGAGTCTCGATGCGATTCCCGGATCTTGAGTCAGGTCGATCGGAGTTCCGGTGATCACGCCTCCGCCGTCGGTATCCGCGGAGTCGGCGATGCCGAGGTCGTTCGCGGATCCCGAGGCATTGATCGACGTGGCCCTAAAATCACTCGTCCCCGTCGTTGCGTCCCGGAGAACGAAGGAACGTCCGTCGAGGGACAATTCTGCAGTGAGGGAGCCGGCTCCCGCCGCGTTGATCGCGTTGATGACATCCTGCACTGTCGAAGATCCATCGAGGTTGATCTCGATGTCCGTTCCGTCGCGCAGAGTGACGCGCATGTCATTCTCGTTCAGCTTCGTTCGAACGCCCTCCCCGTTCCCGAAGTCATCCAGGGACGTCGTCTCGCTGATCCCGCGGGCAGCCCCGAAGAACCGTTCGACCGCGTCGGGATCTTCCGCGAGCGCCGCTTCGAAGTCGCCCCGGTCGAACTGAAACTGGCCGCCGCGGAAGCGAACCCCGAGCTCGGACATGGTCGAGAAAGCATTGTCGACGCCGACAATGGGGCGCGTGAGCGCGCGCACCAGCGAGCGCTGAACTCCGCGCACAGTGGAATCCCCGAGCAGGATTCCAGCCTCTTCGGTATCAGCGTTGAACGCGGTGAGATCACCGATCGTATCGAGCACACCGTTGAGTGCCGTGATCAATTCACCCATCTGGTCGGCGATCGCAGCGCGATCTTCAGTCACGTTCACGGCGATCGGAGCATCGGAAGTTCCGCGGGCCGTCACGGTCATCCCTTCGACGATGTTTTCGTAACTGTTCGTCGAGCTGCGGATCATCAGCGAGCTCGACCCGTCAGAATCTTCACCGTAGAAGAGGATTCCGTCGCGGGCGGTCGCGGTCTGCTGAAACGAAAGCGCGGTGGCACCTCCGGCGTCGACCTGCAGGCGTGAGTCACGCCCGGTGCCCCGTCCGACCACCGAGAGTCGGAAGGGAGAACCGCTCGAACCATCGTTGAGGATGCTGGCCGAGACACCGATGCCGAGATCCGCGATCTTGGTTCGCACGTCTTGCAAGGTATCGTCCGCGTCGATGGTGATCGTTCGTTCGAACGAGCCGTCGATGTTGCCCGAGCCGTCTGCGGTCCCGACGATTCCGAGGTCCCGAGCGGTCGTGCCCCCGTTGACCTCTTCGATGCGCAATTCTGTAATTCCCGCGGGACCTTCGATCAACAGCCCGTTGCCCGCATCATTGACCCGGACATCCGTTAAGTTACTCGAAGCGCCCGCGCCCTTGATGTCGAGGATCACGTCCGCGATCGTCTCCTCCTGCGCGAGGTCTACAGTGAAGGAGAATCCGTCGGAGTCGGTGATGCGAATCGACCCTGCAGAGACGCCATTTCCTCCGTTGAGGGAGTCGAGGCGTGTGTTCTCATCGACGTAACGAGGGTTGAGATCGGTACCCGAGAGCTCGTTCGTGGTTGAGGAGCCCAACAGGCCGAGATCGAGCGCGGTGGTTCCCCCCCCCGACTCTGCGACTTCGAGCGTACCCGTGCCTCCGGAATTATCGATGAGGCGAAGACCGTTCCCCACGCGATTCGTCGTCGCGGTCACCGCGGCGCCGGACGCTTCGATGGCGCGAATCACATCGCCGAGGGTCTGGGCGGTCGAAAGGTCGACTGTCGTCGCGACTCCATTGCGGTCGGTGATCTCGATGGAACCGGCGGTGATCCCTCCGCCGCCGTTCAAGTTGGAGAGAAGCTGATCGTTGATTCCCGCGTAGATCGCACGACCCTGAATCGTGCCCGACGCATCACTCGTTTCGATCCCGAGGTCGAGCGCCGCGAAGGAATTCGCTGAGCTCGCAACTTTGAGGAGACCGGTTCCGGGGCCGGTATCGGCGAGATCGAATCCGTCGCCAGCCGCGTTCACACTGAGCACCAAGTTGGGATCGATCGCGGAGAAGGCGTCGATGAGGCCCTGCACTGTCGTTGCACTCCCGATATCGAGGTTCTGAATGCTGCCGTCGCGACGTGTGATCACGAGATCATCGCCCGAGGTTCCGCGAATCCCCAACCCGTCGCGAAGCGAGGCGAGCTGCGTGCTCTCACCGAGGCGAAGAACCTCGGATCCCACGAGGCTCGTGCCCACCGCAGTCCCGCGGATCCCGAGGTCGAGCGCGGTGCTCCGGCCATCGAGGTCTTCCACTTGCAGGGTTCCGATTCCACCGGACTCGTCTTCGAGGGTGATGCCCCTTCCCGAGTCTGAGATGCGGGCTGTGACCCCGATCTCGGCGTTCCCGATCGCAGCGATGACGTCATCGATATCGATGGCGATCGAGAGATCGATCAGGGCGCTTTCACCCGCCGCGTCGGTGATCCGAATCGTCCCGCGCGACACCCCCTGTCCCCCGTTGAGAGACTCGAGGTCGGTGTCGACGTCGACGAAGCCCCCCTGCTCGAGGGTGAGGGTTCCGGCGCCGACCAAGGAATCATTCGCAGCGAATCCCGACGACGTGAACTGGCTCGCGCGGGCGGTCTGGGCCACCCGGAAGCTGTAGCTTCCCGGCGGAGTGCCGCTGCCAGCGGAGACGGTCAGGAGCTCGGAGTTTCCCGACTCGACCTGGACCGAGCGGAAGAAGTTCGGGTCGGAGAGGCGGTTGGCCGAGATCTGGAGGGACAGTAACCGCGCGGAGAGGTCGAGGTACGCGGACTGTTTGTTCTGGGCGCTCTCGACCTGGTTCTGAATCAGAAAAATCGGGCGCCGCTCGAGTCCGAGGATCTGATTGATCAGAGCCGTCGTATCGAGGCCGGAGGCGAGTCCGTCGATGCTGAGGTTCATGTTGTGGTTCCTCCTCGGAGGCTGCTGGTAATCGATCACCCCGACGCGAGACGAACCGCCCTCCTCGTTCAGATCTTCCGATCCAAACAAGTGGGACGGTTCCCCGCCGAACACTCTCCCCCGCAGCGAATTCGTGAGCAGGCGCTACGAGCAGCTTCCTAAGCCCGATCGTCGAGGAGAAGTCCCGTTAGCTCCCGGAAGTGGTCGCGAATCTCGAGGACCTTCTCCGCGGGGATGCTCCTGATGACTTCATCGGTCGTAGAATCGACGACCTGAACCATGAGGTCCCCCTCTCCAACCTTGAAGTGGACTCGGGAGGACTTCTGCGCGTAGTCGTTCAAGCGATCGGTGGCGGCCTGGAGCTCCGCAGGGTCCACAGCTTGGCCGCTGCGGACGGCGGCATCCTGGAGCGGTGCTGAATGCTCGGGGGGGGCTTCCTGGCTCCGTGGAGTCTCCGAGTGCGCCGGGCGAGCCGGCTCAGCGGGGGGAATGCCTTGGACCGGGCCGATGGGTTGAGTGGGGGTCATGGTGTCTCTCCTTGGGAGAGGTCCCGCCCCGGGCGTCCTTGCCCGGGGCGGATCCGAGTCTTTGAGTTAACGCGAATCAAGAGTGCTCGACTAGCCGAGCAGCGTCAGAACCGACTGGCTGATCAGGTTCGACTGGGCCAGAACCGCGATTCCCGATTGGTACAGGATCTGGATGCGGGTGAAGTCCGCAGACTCCTTGGCGAAGTCGAGATCGCGAATCATCGACTCACTCGCAGACAAGTTCTCGATTCCCACCCGCAGCGAGTTGAGGTTGGTATCGATCGTCTGGGACTGGAAGGCGCCGAGGTACGCGCGGTGATCGCTGATCTCGTCGATCGCCTCGTCGACGATCCGGAGAGCGTTCGCCGAGTCGGTATTGAGGTCGTTCGTCTCGCCGGAGGTCAGGCTCGTGAGGAAACCTCCGATGGTGAGGGTCCCACCATTCTGGCTTGTGACATCCCGAGTCACCGATCCGAGAACGCTCGTCGAAACGTTCTTCAGACCGACCTGCTCGCGGTCCGCTGTGGAGTAGGACTGATTTAGCTGGAAAACCAGTCCTTTGTTCTCGACGTCGAAGGTGTAAGCGGTGGCATCCGCAGCGGTGTCCGCGAGACGAATGTCGGCGCTCAGCACGTCGGAGACGACCCGCAGGTTGAATCCGTCCGCGGAGAATGCGATGCCGTTGATGGTACCGGTCGTATCGGTTCCGACATCCTCTGCAATGGTGCCGACCACCTGCGTGCCGGCGCTCGTGACGATGCTGCCGGAGAGAACCTCGACCTTCCCCTCCTGAGAAGATCCGAACTCGACACTGGTCATGACACCAGCGGTCGAGGTGATCCCCGTCTCGGAGGTGAAGGTGTTGATCGCGGTATCGAACTGAGCCACGGTCGCACCGGCCTGGATCGAGATGTCTCGAGTTCCGAGATTGCCGGTCAGTCGAACTGAAGAAGCAGCTGCCGAGCTGATGAAGGTTCCGAAGTTACCTCCCAGGACCGCGCTCAGGTCCACTTGGGTGGCGGCGAGAGCGGTGTTGATCGTGTACGTTTGACTCGTCGTCGTCATGTCATCGAACGTGGCGCTCTGAACGTTGATGTCAGCGATGATGGCGTTCTCGTTCGCGGTCGTGATCGCGCTCGAGCCATCGAGCAAGCTCCGCGTCGCGAAACGCGTCGTTTGAGCGATTCTGTCGATCGACCGCAGCGCGTTGTCGATGCTGTCCTGCTCGGCGTCGACTTGGGTCGGGTCGTTTCCGCCCGAGTTCATCGCAAAGACGACCGACTCGCGGATGTCGAGCAAGAGCGAGTTCACCTCATTGAGCGCCGCCTCCGCGGTGCCGATCAGGTTCGATGCGTTTTGGGAGTTCTCCGCGGCCTGCTCCATGCCGCGAATTTGCGCGCGCAGCTTCTCGGAGATGACGAGCCCAGAAGGATCGTCCGAGGCGCGATTGATGCGAAGGCCAGTCGAGAGACGCTCGAGGGAGCCTTGCTGAGCAGCATCGGAACGCTGCAAATTGCGAAGCGCACCGATCGACGAAACGTTCGTGTTGATCCGAAGACCCATAGTGAAATCCTCCTTGATTTCGTGAAGCGCCCCGATCCTTGGAGCGATGGTCCCTCGCGATCCGTCCTTGGAGCGCAATGAGGGAGCGGTCAAATTGTCTTAGTCCTTGGTGGACTGTCGCGGGTGCGGGCCGACCTCCTTTCTGGTCCGCCGCTCCTCCACAGAGAAGCGGTGCTTTCTGGAGCCAATCCGGCTCCACGAGGAACAGACAGTTCTTCGGACTTTCCGGAGAGCTTTCTGAAAGGGGGAGCACCCCTCTCACCTAACTTCCGATGAACTCGCACTTTCTGCGGCTGACAATCTTCGTCACTCGTCACTTCGAGCTTGCCCCCACCCCCTCAAGGGCCGACCTCGTCCATACAGATGCAGATCGAGCCGCCCCGGGTGTCCCGGAGCGGCTCGTCGTAGTTCTCGTTCGTAGTCGAGTCGCTGGCTCCTACTGAAGGAGTTGCAAGATCGCCGCGGGGAGCTGGTTCGCCTGGGCCATGACCGAAATCCCCGCCTGGAACAGAACCTGAGTCCGCGCCAGTTCCGCACTCTCCGCCGCGATGTCGACGTCGCGAATCGTCGACTCGCTCGCGCGCAAGTTCTCCATGTGGACCGCGAGTTCTCGCATCGTTGGCTCGATGTTGTCGTTCACGAACGCTCCGACATAGGCCCGAACGCCAGAGACCTGATCGATCGCAGTGTCGATCACGCGCAACGCGTTCTGGGGGTCGTTGAACAGATCGTTCGTCGCTCCTGCGGAGAGCGACGAGAGGAATCCGTAGAGCTGCTCACCGTTACTCGTGATCTCGAGTCGCCCGAGGTTTGCCGAGTAGAGACTCGGCAGTCCGATGATCGCCTGGTCGTTGGCAGTGGCTTGGTTCGAGAGTTGGAAGACCAGCCCCGACTGCCGATACTGGAAGTCGTAGGTTCCGATCGGTGTACCCTCGGCGAGATCCATAGTTCCCGAGAACACCGAGGAGACCACAGTCATGTGGTTTCCTATCCCGGTGACGTTAACCCCGTTGAGGTTCGCTTGGACGTCCAAGCCGTTGTTGCTCGCGAATTCGCCGGGCGCGGTGATCACACCTCCCGCGCCGAGGAATGTGCCCGGACCCGCGACTTGCTCCAGGCGCATCTGGACTGCAGACCCGAACTTCTCGGTCACCAGCTCTCCGGTCGTCGTATCGACGAATACGCCCGTCGAGCCGCGCCACAGGTTGACCACCGATGCCATCGTGGTGATGTCGGCGTTGTCGGGAATCGTCACATCTTGCGTCCCGAGAGGTCCGGTCAGGCGCAGGGTCACCGCACCGCCGGTTGTGGCGTCGCCTGCCCCGTCGACGGCGGCGAACGTGGCCTGGGTCGCAGCCTGCGTGACCTGCAGGTTGAAGGTCGTCACGGCTTGGGTCGGATCAAAGTTCATCGAGATCGGATTCAAGTCGGTGAGCTCCGCGGGACGCGACACCAGATCGAATCCGCTCTCTCCGTTGAAGAGGGACCGCGTCGCGAAGCGAGTCGTCGATGCAATCCGATCGATCGCTTCGATCGCCTGGTCCACCGAGTTCTGCTCCGCTGCGATTTGTTCCGCGGACGCACCACCGGTGTTCATGGCGTAGATCGCAGACTCCCGGATCGAGATCAGCAGTGTGTTCATCTCGTTCAGAGCCGCTTCTGCGGTCTGCAGAAGGTTGGTCGCGTTCGAAGCGTTGTCCGATGCCTGTTGCAAACTGCTGATCTGGGCTCGCAGCTGCTCGGAGATCACCAGTCCTGACGGGTCATCCGCGGCGGAGTTGATGCGCATTCCGGTCGAGAGTCGCTCCATCGAACGAGCCAGATTGCTGTTCGAGATGTTCAACGACCTGAGGGCGGTCAGCGACGATATGTTCGTGTTGATTCTAAGGCCCATGGTTCACCTCCGTGCTCGAGTTCCCCTTCGATACCGTTCGAAGGGCCCGCTTCGGGTTCTTCTGATCTCCCTTTTCGCGGGCGATCTCCATCACTTCCGCAAGCCCCGGAGCGGCCACTGCGGTCGACTCCTCGTTGGTGCGGGCAATCTCCAAGTACACTTCTTGCCGATGTACGCTCACCTCGTTCGGCGCGTCGATTCCGATGCGGACCCGATCTCCTTTGACGTCGAGGACGCGCACGATGATGTCGTGACCGATGCGGATCTCTTGACTCGGCGTGCGGGTCAGGACGAGCATGCCTCACCCCCTTCCCCGACCGTCTCCTTCTCCCTGGTGAGGAGCGGAGCCTTGACCGGGTATTGGTCTCCGGCGAGGACCAGTTGGATACCGGTCCGCGTCTCGGTGTTGATCACGACGGGACCGCGCAGGTTTGCGGTAATCTTCTTCGGATCCTCGGGGACGACGAGGATGACGCACACGAGGGCGTCGTCATCGTTCCGAATGCCGAGGAGCGTTTGTTCGATGGCCTCGAGCTCGATTTCGTAGTCGGGAAAGAACGGCATCGGTTCGCAAACGAGGAAGGAGAGAGCCGGGTCATCGACCGACTGCATCCAAAACACGGGTCCCGGCACGCCTTCGTCGTGCAAGAACACGAACCGCTGCGCTTTGGGGAATCCGACCATACCTCGGGGGAAGTGCAGAAGCGTGTTCGCTGCGACTGTCACTTCGCCGAACCGTACGGTAGGAAAAACCAGACGGCTGGTCCCCTCCGTATCCTTGGCATCCTTGACCACTGCTTGATCGTCCATGGCGTCCTTTCCGAAGGAAGTCGTCGCGGCGACGGCGTCCTGGGCCGTTTCGTTATCTGAGGAAATCGAGAATGGACTGCTGCAACAGTTGGGCGCTCGTCTGGAGCGCCGCTTGGTACATCGTTTGTTGACGGTTGAATTCCACGATGGTCGCGGCGAGATCAGTGTCCGCCTCGTCCGACAAGAGACTCTGGGTTTCGAATGTCTCGAGATCGTTCCGCCGCTCTGAGACCTCGAGTCTGCGCAGTCGACTGCCCACCTCTGCCTGTGCCCCGAGCACTCGTTGCTGAGCGGTATCGAGGAACCGAATCGCAGTGTTGATCACGTTCGGGTCTGAGGTGAGGAGACCGCGTTCGAGCGTTCCGAAGCCGTCGAACGCGCTCCTGAGGCGCACTCCCCCGGGGTCGAGAGATTCCCCCTCAATGATCCCGGCGACGGCCTCGCCTTCGATCCGGAGACCGCTCGCAGCGAACGACCCGTTCTCGGGTCCGACCGTCATGGTGCCCGGCGCGCCGGTGAGGTCCCGCAAGCGGAGGCGATCCTCACCGGGCACTACTTCCGCGAAGACCACTCCGGTGTTGGCGGGGTTCTCGTTGATCCGGGTGACGACGTCTGCCAGGGTCAATGCGCCACTGACGTCGACGTCGATTTCGGTGCCATCGGCTGCTGTGATCTGAAAGTCGATCCCGGTCACACTGGGAATCCCCGCGCCCGCGTGCAGCGAGTCGAGCGACAGGTTCTCACTCGGAACGATCAACCCGAGCTGCGATGCGGTCTGACCCGATCCCTCGATGACTCGCAGATCTGCACCAGCGAGTTGAGAGAAGAGCTCGATGCCGTTGCCGTTCGCTGACACTCGCGCCTGGACTCCGATCCCCGCGGTGTTCACCGCGTTCAGGAGTCCCTCGATCGTTTCAACTCCGGTGAGATCGAGCGAGACGCTCTGCCCACCGTTCTCGATGGTGAAGCCATCCGGATCGACACCGAGGCCGTTCCGAAGGAGCGACATTCGGGTCAGCGGTCGGATCAACGGATCGAGATCGTTGCCGCCTAGATTCGGTCCGGCACCGGTCTGCGCGATGCCGAGGTCGCGCGCCGCACTGCTCCCGTTGAGGTCGACGACGCTGAGGTTCGCGCCACCCCTTGCGAGCTGAATCCCGTTCCGGGATGGATCGAGGGAGGCGGTGACGAACCCGCTGGCGTTCAGGAGGTCGAGAGCGTCGCCGACCGTTTTTGCCCCGCTGAGATCGACGGTGACCGACCCACCATTGCCGTCACGGATCTCGATCCGCCCGGAAGCGATGCCGCGGCCGTCGTTGAGGGTGGCGATCGGAGTCTCGAGATTCAGGTTCGGGTCGAGGTCGACCCCACCCGCCACTTCCGAGGACCAACCCCCGAACGCGCGGACCCCGCTGATGCCGCTCGAGAAGTGCATGCCGGGGGCGATCTCGATGAGCGACTCTTGCTGATCTCCACCGTAGGAGATGAAGTCTCCCGCTTGTCCGAAGGGGGCCTGGGAGATCGAGTCGCCTCCGAAGAGGTAGCGCTCACCGAATTGACGGTTTGCGAGGGTCAGCGCCTCTTGGACGAGGTTGCCGATCTCGATCGCGGCGTTCTCCCGGGTGCCAGTCGTCGCGGTTGACTGCACCTGTTCGAGTGCGAGTTCTTGCGCGCGAACGATCATGTTTTCGAGCTCGACCAGAGCGCCCTCTGACGCGGAAAGGCGAGAGGTGGCGGCTTGGATGTTCGTACCGTACTGCACGTGACGTTCGATCAGGCGTTCCCACGCGACGCTGCGTCGCGCTCCGAGCGGGTCATCGCCGAGGTTGTTGAACCTCCGGCCGGATGCGATGGCCTGCTCGCTCCGCGCCATGCTCGAGAGGGTGCGCTGGAGGGAGTTCATGATACGGCCGGAGACCATGCCATCGGTCACGCGGGAGACCCCGGGGAAGCCACTCATGCTCGTCCTCCTTTCATCTTCGTGTCCTGCATCGAAAAGCCCTGCGTCGAAAGGCACTGCGTCGAAAGGCACTGCGTCGAAAGGCACTGCGTCGAAAGGCACTGCGTCGCCATGTTCAAACCGAGTTGATCAAGGTTTCGAGGAGCTGATCGACGATGTTGAGGAAGCGCGCCGCCCCCTGGAACGCGCGCTGGTACGTGATCAAAGCGATTGCCTCTTCGTCGACATTGACGCCGGAGAGGGACTCTCGCTGGTTCTGGATTGCGGTGGTGATCGAGGCCTGGTTCTGAAGGAGCTCGCTCGCTTCCGCGGAATGCACGCCGATCTCCCCGATCAAGGCCTGGTAGTGCCCCTCGAAGCTGTTTCCCGCGGCGAAAAGCCCCGCATCGCGGAGCCCGCCCATGAGGAGGGCGGTCGAGTTATCCCCGGGACCGCCACCTCTGCCGGCAGAGAGAAGCCCCGGGTCATCGAGAAGCGTCTGGCTGATCGCGATATCGCGCGCGTTCGATCCGGTGAAGAGGCCGTTCATGCCGAGCCCGGAGACGATTCCGGAGTCGTCATCCCGGAATGTGAACGTCACCCCCGGGTCCGAGCTCACGATTTCGAGACGGCCATCGGCAGTCACTTGCGCGGTGATCTCGGAGTGACTGGCTCCTGCGGTCAAATTGATCTGCTCGGCGAGATCTATGACGCTCATCGAGTCGATGTCGACGTTGATCCGGAAGCTCTCGGCCGCGCCATTCGCCTCGGTGATCACCTGCAGCGTGAATCCGCCGTTCTCGATCGCGAACGGAATCCCCGCTTCGGAAAGTGCCGCGTTTCGATCGCTGACCGCGACCGACCCGAGCGCGTTGGTGAGGCGCGTGAGGCCCTCGCCGCCGGCATGGATCGTGTTCAGTTCAGAGATCAGTCGATTGGCGATGCCGTCGAGCTCGCCGCGCAGGTCGACGAGGACTTCGTCGCGGCCACCGAGAAGTGCCGCGAGCCGTCCCCCCTTCGCTTCGAACAGTCCGCCGTCGTCGGCAAAGCGCACTTGGCCGATCGCAATGTCGCCGTCGGCGGTCGGCGTGATCGCGAGATCGCGTTGGCGACCGTCGTAGACGAGTACGTCACTTCCGGAGAGGACTTGCACCCCTCCTGACGTGTTCTCAATGACCCGAATGTCGAGCCGTTCGGAGAGTTCTCCGAGAAGGAAATCGCGCTGGGTGCGGAGGTCGTTCGCGGTGTTGCCGTTGAGTCCGCCATTCTCAGCCGAGACGATCGCGCGGTTGAGGGCAGAGACCTCCCTGGTGATGCGGTTGATCTCGAGGACTTCCCCCCGGATGTCTTCGTCGAGTCCCGCGCGTAAGTCGCGCACTCGCGCATCCATGAAGTGGAAGGTCTCGGCGAGTGTTCGCCCCTCCTCGAGGAGCAGAGTGCGGGCCGTTGGATCGTCAGGATTCACTGCGAGATCCTGCACCGAGTCGAAGAACCGCCCGAGCGCTTGAGAGAGTCCCCCGCCGTCGAGGTCATTGAAGATCGACCCCGCGAGGGTCCAGATGCGGTTTTGCTCGGTGAGATTCGACAGATCGGAGCGCGCGCCGCGCAGGGTGCTCTCGAGATGCTCGTCGACGATACGCTCGATCCGCGACACCCGAACCCCGGTCCCCAACTGGGCGAAGACCATGTCGTGCGCCGGTGTCGGCGTCATCTGCACACGCTGACGCGCGTACCCGGGGGTCGCGGCGTTCGCGATGTTCTGACCGACTGTTTGGATCGCGGTCTGATTCGCCCCGAGGGCGAGTCGAGCGATGTTGAGCGACGAGAAGAGGGACATTTAGCCTGTCCGATCCATCAAGATCGATCCACCGTCTCCGCTCGCCTCGTGCCCGTCGGAGCCGTACTGAGCTCCCATCATTTCCTCGTTGACGAGACGGCTGAGGAAGACCTGAATGTGGCCGAGGGAGTGCTCGATCAGTGTGCGGTTAGTGCGGTTCTGCTTGCCGAGAGCGATCGCCGAGTCGCGGAGTCGGTTGCGCGATTCGTGCAGGCGTTCGGAGACCTCACCGGGAAGGTGCTCGAGCATGTCAGCAACGCGGATGCTCGACGGGCGCGGGAAGCGGACCAGATCACCGATCTCCTCGGTCAGAAGCAAACGCTGCTTCTCTTCGTCGACCACCCGATGGAGAAGGTTCTCTTCCTCGTCGCGGACGGTCGAGAGCTTTTCGAGCTCGACGGCGACGAGCGCTTCCTCTTTCACAGTGAGTACCTCGAGGAGCTTGAGTTGCAGCTCGTAGAGACGATCGAGGGTCTCGCACAGATCTTCTCCGCAGACGCGGAGCCTTAAGTCATGAGGAGAAGCATTCACGAGATGGCCTTTCGGTAAGTGTTTACTGCGTGTTGGGCGAGGCCCGAGGAGGCGAGTTTGGGCTTGGCCGGCGAGAGATCTGCATTCAATTCGACCCGCGACGCTTGGCGGGCGAGGAGCTCTTTCTCGATCAGGGTGGCCACACCGAGCGGGCGCGACTTCGAAATCGAGTTCGAGAGTTGTTCACGGTAGAGGCCGCTGATCGTTCGTCCTTCGGGACCCGATCCGAACATCGCTTCGGAGCTCTTCTCGAGCGGCTCCAGGAGTTGGGCGACGAACAGGGATTCAAAGCCGTCAGCGGCGCGACGAATCTCCGGAGGAACCTCGGCGCCGGTACGGCCCACGTCTTTCACGGCCGCGCGCGCTCCCATCTTCTGAGTGACGGCAGAGAGGCTGGTTGCGGTCAGGGCGAAGTTCTGGGTACTGCTCATTCCTGCACCTCCAACTTCCCGATCAGAACGCCGGCTTGCGCGAGGCCCTCAATGATCTCGGCCCAGTCGGTCTGTTCGACTTCCTCGCTCTGTTCGAGGTAGCGCAGAACGTCGATGAGCAGGTCGTAGGCGGGGCTGCCGTCGGGGCGGGTCGCGTCTGTGCCGCGCAGTTCGAGCTCGAACTGGGGGGTGAGGACGGTGACCGGGGAGACGCGGACTTGCCCGGTGATGAAGACCCGCCCGCTCGCACGCTGAATGACGACTTTCGCCTCAGGCTCTGCCCGCTGGACTTGCACCTCGGAGAGAAGGCGCGAGATGAAGGCGGTGAGTCGTTCTTCGCTCTGCTGGGTGAGGGGGATCTTGACGCGCACGGTGCCCGCGGACTCGGCGCTCGCAATGGGGAGGTCCCCCGGGGCGTTCTTCTGCAGCCAAGGGAACTGGTTGATCGCTCGCGCGATCGCCGAAGCGGTGGCGAGATCGGGGTGATCGAGGTGAAGTCGAATTCGACCCTTCTCCACTCGCGGAGGGATATCGATGTCCGCAAGGAGCACTGCTTGGCAGGTGCCGGTGCGCGCGCCGCGCCCCTCGGTCACGATCGGTCCTTGCGCCCGAGCGAGGAAGCGACGATCGCCGGCGCCGTCGTCGCCGTGGAGGTGAGTCCAGTACAGCACTCCCCCCTCGAGACTCGAGGCGTCTTCGATGCTCGAGACCCGCACTGTGATGGTCGAACCCGACTTCATCTCAGAGGAGATCTCCGCCGTGACGAGAACCGCCGCGACATTCTTTGCGACGATGTTCTCGGGAACGCGGTAGTCGGGGTTATCACTCAGGTGTTCGAGGGCGCTGATCAGCATCTCACGGGCGAGCGGGCTCTTGGCGCTGTCCCCTTTACCGGCGAGGCCGCCGACGAGTCCATGCGCCATCAGGTTGTGGTTCCGCGAACCTTCGACGCGCACGAGATCCATCACGCGTTGCGCTGACGCCGGAGTCGCGAAGAGCACGATCGCACCCAGTAAGAGCCAACCGAATTGTCGCGTGCCTGAAGCCACGAGGGCCTCCCTTCGGGATCCATCCCATCCCCGGGAATCTCTGGGGACGAAGGAGTGAAGGCACGGGGTGTTCCAACTGTCAGCCAACGGTCCCAATGGTTCCACAAGTTATTGTTTCGTAACGTGTTACGAACCTGTTCTTCGATCGACAATCCGGCAGTTTCTCAGGCGAGATCCGCCCCGAGGGGCGACTGTTGCCGCTCGGACGCTGCGCCCGGCGGGTCAAGGAAGGTCTCTCGAATAGAGTCGGTGAGGAGAGCTCGGTTTGAGCAGAGACGGGTCGGAGAGAGACGGTTCGGATCATGAGAAAGCGCAGGACCACCTCGGGGAGTGAGGCAGTCCTACGCCTGCGCCGAGAGGCGCTGCCAGGTCGATGGGGCTCAGTCTTTCCGAGACGGCAGTGAGGTGCCGAGCCTCAGAACGGCCAGAGGAAGATCAGCAGCTTCTGCACCAAGTTCTTGCGTGTCTTCTTCGTCTTCGGGTTCGCCGCCGAGTAGGTCAGTTTCAGGTCGGCGATCCGGTCACTCGCGATCACCAAATCGGCGCTGATGTCCGCGGGGCGAACCTCACCGGTCAGAGTCATCACCGTGAGCTCTTCGTTGATCCGTCGCTCGCTCCTCGCCTCGATCCTTACGTTTCCGTTCGGGAGGATATCCATGATCCGCGCAGCGACACGGGTCTTGATGTCGATGGAGCGCTGGTTCTGGTCGCGGACCTGGCGGCGTTTGTCCGCCTCGACGTCGAGGGCGAGCGGATTGGTGCCGTTGGCGAGGTTGCCGTTCTTGAACTTCAGGTAGCTCGCAATCTCGAGGTCCACCGATGCGCGCGCGGTCGAGTCTTCGCGGCTATCCCCCTTCGCGGTCGCCCGCTCAGAGACCGTCACTTGCACGATCATGTGCTTCTCGAGGGGCGGCTTTTGACGTTGTTTCCGCTGGAAGATCGAGGCGCCGCGCTTCTGATCCGGCTTCGTGAGGGCTTTTGCGTCATCCTCGAGCATCGGTTCGAAACGGGGCCGAGGAGCCGGTTGCCGCGGTTCCTGGGCACTCGCCGTTCTGGCACCGGTGACCAAAACAAGGGACGCGAAGACCAGTGCGAGGTGCAGACGATTCATCGGGAGACTCCCGTCGATGGAAGGGTGTCACAGGTGCAGAAAGCGGGGCCGGTCACGCTGAATCGCGCACTCGAGAGCCCCGCGCGACCGAGGCGACGCGAAACATCGGCGCGTCGTACAAAGCCTCCTTCGCGGACGCGAATCCGGGTGTCCCCCACCAAGCTCCACACTTCATCGTGATCGGTGACGACGGTCATCAGTTCACGCAGAGTCGTAAATCGCCCCTCCACCTGGGTCTCGAGGCGGAGTTCGAGGATCAGAGGCGGTACCTCGGTCTTCCCGAGCGCAATCGTGTCGCCGCCCGCGTCGAGAGCTGCGGGGAGGAGCACGAGCCCGATCAGCGCGAGTGCCGTGCGGAGTAGGTTCATCCCTTAGCCTCTCAGGTTGTTGGCGATCTGCATCGCTTCGTCGGCGGTCTCAATGACGTTCGAGTTGATCTCGTAGGCGCGCTGCCCCTGGATCATCTGGATCAACTCCGAGATCGCGTTCACGTTCGACGCCTCGATCGCTCCCTGCATCAACACGCCGTTCCCGGCGGAACCAGGGGTGACGAGTTGTTCATCCCCGGCGGCCGGGGTCGCGACGAACAGGTTCTTGCCGATCGGCTTGAGGCCCCCCGGGTTCACGAATCGCCCGAGCGTGATCTGTCCGAGCTCGGTGGGATCGTCGCCGAGGGTCTCGATGACCGTCACTTTTCCGTCCCGCGCGATATCGAGGCTGTAGTACTCCTGCGGCACTGTGATTTCAGGGAGTAGCACGTCCCCTCCCGGCGTGATGATTCGTCCCTCACCGTCGAGGGTGAAGTTTCCCGCACGGGTGAACGCCTCGGTGCCATCGGGGCTCCGGACCTTGAAGAAGACGTTCTCCGGGCCGGAAATGGCGACGTCGAGCGGGTTGTCGGTGATCATCGTTCCCCCCGCTTCGAACAGCTTCTGGGTCGAGACGACCTCGACACCGTTTCCGAAGTGGACCCCAGTGGGTCGCGTGGTGCCGTTCGGGCCGGCCGCGCCGACGAGGTGTTGGTGTCGGTAAAAGAGGTCCGCGAAGTTGACCCGATCGCGCTTGAAGCCTTGCGTCGAGAGGTTCGCGACGTTGTTCGCGGTGACCTCGAGTTGCTTCATCTGCGCGTTCATGCCGGTCGCGGCGGTATAGAGCGCGTGGACTCCCATCGATCTCCCTTTTGGTTAGAGCGGCCGGTTAGGCCAGCCGGCCGACGTCATTGACTGCGCGACCGAGGGATTGGTCTTGAAGCGCGATCATCCGTTGGTTGGTCTCGTAGGCCCGAAAGGTGTGAATCATTTTCACCATCTCGCGCACCGGCTCCGCGGTGGAGCTTTCGAGCCTTCCTTGATGCACTGTGAACCCCTCGGCGCGGCCGAGCGGTCCCTTCTCTTTCGAGCGATAGAGGTTCGCCCCCTCCGGCTCGAACATCTTCGGATCCACGGTTCCGAACACGCCCATCTGGGCAATCGGCTCGCCGTCCGCGGTGATGGTGCCATCCGCAGCGATGCCGATTTCACCGACCGCTGGCAGCTGAATCGTTCCCCCCGCGGTGTCGAGGACCGTGCCCCGCCCATCCGCAGTGGTGAGCACGCCTTCTGAGCTCCGTGCGAAGTTCCCCGCACGGGTGTAGAGAATCTCCCCCTCGCGAGCGATTCCGAACCAGCCATCGCCTTCGATGGCGGCGTCGAGGATCGCACCGGTCTCGACAATGCTCCCCGGATTCGTATCGAACCGGACCTCTTGGATGAACATCCCACCCGCCAGCGGGTCCAAGTCCGCGCGACCGCGATCTTGGATCCGAGAGGGTTCAAAAGCCTCGGGGGGGCGTTCTCGTTGCAGGGTGAAGGAGCGCTTGAAGCCGGGTGTCTCGATGTTCGCGATGTTGTTCGCGATCACATCGAGCCGCGCCTCCGCCGCGATGGCACCACTCGCGTTCAGATAAATGCCGGTATCCATGGACGACTCCTTTCGACCACTGCACAAAGCACGGGGTGTGCCCGAGGAGTCGAGAACGGAGATTCGGCCGATACCTTCGGTCTTCGGCAGATGCCCACCGGGGCGGAGGGGAAGGAGGGCGGCGAGAGCTGCCGGTCGCGGCGAGGCTCGCCTCAAGTGAGATCCCCGATGGAGAACAGCGCTTCGGACCCTGAGTGAGAGACCGTGTTGCGGCGCCCGAACCTCACGGGTACCTTCGCCCCTTCGATGGGCGGGTGGTGGAATTGGCAGACACGCCAGATTTAGGATCTGGTCCCGCAAGGGGTGGGGGTTCGAGTCCCCCTTCGCCCATTCTCTTTCCCTCGCGGTTGCCTTCCTCCCCCCATCAGCGACTCGCACCCACAACTACCGCGCGCGCCCCGCCATCTCTGCGAGCAGCTCGAGGACGGTATCCCGATCTTCGACCGTCGTCTCCGGGCCGGGCGCGATGCGGGTCGTCCCCCCCTCCGCGAGCGTGCCGAAGTACTCGTGAGCCAAGGGTGCGCAGTGGAGTCCCGCGCGACAACGCGCTCCGATCTTCGCGTCGAGGATCCCCGCGAGCTCCTCGGGATCGAGACCCCGAATGCGAATCGAGAGCACCGGAGTGCGCGGCGCGTGCTCATCCCCCTCGCCGATCAGCTCGAGGCCAGAAATCTCTGCCAACCGATCCCGCCACTCGCGACGCACTTCGTTCAGGAGGCGGAATCGCTCGGCCACCGGGTGATGGTCGAACCACGCGAGCGCGCGCTCGAGGGCCGCGATGCCGGGAAGATTCGGCGTGCCCGATTCGTACCGCGCCGGGCCCGAGTCGGGGATCCGGGGCAATTCCGAGTCGACCCCGTTCCCGCCGATCCAGAGCGGCTCGGGATCAAACCCACCGGCGAGCCACACCGCGCCGATCCCCGGAGCTCCCCCGAGGTACTTGTGTCCGGCCATCGAGTACGCGCACAGACCGGGAATCTGTTCGAGAGCCACCGGCACCAGTCCGGCCGCCTGGGCGCCGTCGACGACGAAGGGAATCCCACCCCGCTCCGCCCACGCCCCGATCTCAGCGATCGGTTGGATCACCCCAGCGACGTTCGAGCCGTGCTGAACCATGACTCCGAGCGCTCCGGCGGGATCGATGGCCCCCATCGCCTCGAGGTCGATTCGTCCCGTCGCGTCGGCGGGGAGCTTCCGCACCCGATCGACTCCGATCGCTCGCACCGCCGGGCGCCACACCGCATTGTGCTCGAGCGGACCGATCCAAAGCGGAGCGTCGTTGCCGGCGGCTTTCGATGGCGACGTGAGGTCGGAGACGATCGTCGAGAGGGCGAGGGTCGACGAAGGAAACAACACCATCCGCTCGGGATCGGAGACGGCAAAGAGGTGTGCGAGACGCTCTCGGCAGTTCGAAACGATCTGCGACGCGCCCCGCGCTCCGCCGTGGCTCCCCCGCCCGACACTGCCGGCGATCTCGAGAGCCTGGGCCATCGCCTCGGGGACTCCCGGGTGCCGGGGAAACGCGGTCGCGGCGTGGTCGAGATAGATCATGCAAGTCTCCACTGGCTGGAACTGAGAACACACGCGCTCGAGAGCTGCTGATTGTCGGGACACGCGCCCGCTCGGCAAGTCATCCCGGACTTGGCCAGGCCGCGTGATTTCTCGTATCATTCACGCCGCCACCTCTCCACCCCTGACCCAACAGTCGTCGACGGTGACGTCGTTCATCCCCGTCCCGCTCGCCTTTATCGCACGGATGATCCTTGCGATCGGTCTCGCTTGGGCGCAGGTGACGGGGGCGGTTCCGAACTCGGGGCTCGCGCACCTCGGAGGAGCCGCGGTGGGACTCCTGGTGTTCTTCGGCGAACGAGCCCTCGGGACCCGCCGGCTCAACGCTCCGGAGCCGAAATTCTCAGACTGACCCGCCCCACCACCTCGGGGGCGTTTCCCCGCTCGCGGAGGAGCTCCTGGAACCGTTGCATCTCGGGGGTCTTCGCTTCGGCGAGTTCGGCTCCGAAGCGCGCGCCGAGCGTCTGATAGTAGAGGGTCGCCTCGATGGTGACGTCGCCGCGGGCGATCGGTGCAACATAGTTGAGGCGCGCGCGCCCGCCAGTGAAGGACCCGTCCTTCGGCACTCCGACTGCGGCAACTCCCGACCGTCGCGCAGCCTTCGGTCGCCAACCGACAGGAAGCAGTCGCGAGTCCTTTGCGACGCGAGCGGCGGAGAGCAGCGAGAAGGTCGGCGCACCGTCCTCCCCCTCCATCACCATTTCGAAGATGGGAACCTCGTTCTCGGAGCGCACCGCCAGCGGCCACGGGAGCACGGGTCCCCCCACCAACTCGGAGGCGAGGGGCGCGCCCTCGGCGCCAAGGATCTGTCCCATACGATCGGGCACTCCGGATGAGAAGAGCGTCCCCCCGGCACTGTCGGTGACTTCCACCGCCAACCACATGCGACGCGTGGGATGACCACTCGGCACTTTGTGACCGGTGTGCGAAACCACCTCGACCGCGAACTCGAGGCCGTCTTCGGTCCAGAGCGGTGTTTCGATCGCGACGTCGGCGGTGCGTTCCGCGAGCTGCTCGCGCGCTCGCGCCGCGACCGCTCGTAGCGCAGCTTCGGGGGCGATCACGCCGAACTCTTCTCGATGTGCAGCCAGGATCTCGGGGACCAGCGCGTTGCCGCCGACGAGCAGGTGCTGCCCGAACGGTGAGCGGGGCACCACTCTCCCAAAGTCGTGCCCCATCGGGCTCCGCGCGATCCGGGTCGCGATGGCAGCGCCGTCCGGCTCGGTGGTTGGCAGGTGGCACCCTTGGCAGCTCTGGGCCCGCTCCCCCTTCGTCCCCTCGGTCGAGTACGCCGACGCACGCCACTCGAGATACGGAGTCTGCTCGGGAAAAACCGACCCGGTCGGCTCGCCGTCCAGGTCGAGAGTCTCGGTGAAGAGCGTGTGGCAACTCCCGCAGAGCGCGGAGTCGAGAATGTGGGTTGCCTCGGTCGGAGTCCAACCGGTCTGGGGAAACATCGGCATGCGAAACGGCGTCGCGTGCGGTCCGTAGGCGCGGCGGCTGTGATCGATCGTCCAGCCCCCCGAAAAGCTCTTTTTCTTGCCGAGATCATCGGGGGCGATGCCGTGACAGATGGTGCAGTTGACACCGTCGCGCGCGACGGCGGCGAGGCGCGGAGAGTCGAGGCTCGCGAACGAGAGCGTGCCCCCGTGCTGACGCACGTCAGCGGCCGCAGTCGGTGCGTGACATGTGAGGCACTTCTCCTCGATCGCCGCGCGCGCCTTCGGGCGCAGTGCGATCTCCGCCGAGACCATCGCGCGCCACAAGGGGTCGCGGCTCGAGTTCGCCATCATCGTCCCCTGCCAGAGGTCGAACGGCGCGATCGGATCTCCCTCGGAGTTTCTGAGCGCGGTGGCCGAGGAGTCGTTCGAGTGGCATCGCGAGCAGAGGGCCGCGGGGCGAGAATGCACTTCGTGGGAGTCCAGGGAGGCATCTCCGACGAGCTGCGGCGACGTGGGCGCGCAGGCGGCGAGGAGGAGTAGAAGCAGGAGAGGACACGAACGCATGATCTGAGACCTTCCCGAGAGAGGCTCGCACGCCCGGAGGAGACCGATCCCAGGACGAAGAGCGCCGACCCACCGCCTCCAAAGTAGCGTTCTCATTTCAGAATTCGAGCGCGCCCTTGTGCTTTGTCACAAACGGTTTTGTAAGATGCGGACGACCCGGGGAGGATCCTCCCGACTGCCTCCTCGATTTCTCTTCTGCGAAAGGGCACGTCGATGCGACGTCTCGACCTCGTTGCTTCGCTCCGCTCCCGCCTTTGGACCGCCGCGCTGGCGACCGGACTCATATTCGCTTGCGCGGGGCTTTCCCCGCTCGCCGCGGATTCGCCCATCGATTGGATTGCGACCGATGCGTTCGGCGATGTCGCTGCGCGCGCCGGCTGGCGTCCCGTGACCGATTGGGTGTTTGACGAAGGCAGCAGCGAGCCCCGGGTCGTCCCGGGGGTAGGGGTCTTGGTCGACTCGAGCGGCGACGCCGCGGATCTCTACACCCTCGCGAGCTTCGGCGACTTGGAAGTTTCGGGGGAGTTCTGCCTCACCGAAGGAAGTCGTGCCGTGCTCCGCTTCCTCGGCCGCTACGACATCGCGTTCAGTGAGCGCCGGGGAACTGACGAGGCGGTGTTCGGCGACCCCGGTTCGATCATCGGAATGGAGCCGGACAGCGGGATCGCCCCGCGCATCGGCATCGAGTGCGCCCCGCGGATCTGGCACCGCTTCTCCGTCACCGTGCGCGCACCTCGTTTCGATCGCCGCGGGGTGCGGCTGGCCCCAGCGGCAGTGCTCCGCGTTCTCTTGGATGGAATCGTGCTTCAAGTTGGCATGACCCTCGACACTCCGAGCGCCGGGGCACCTGCCTTCGAAGTCGCAGAAGCGCCCTTCGCACTCCGCAGTGCCGACGGACCGGTCGCGTTCCGCAAACTCGCCGGGCGCCCGTTGGATCTCGGTGGAATGCTGGGCGCGATCGGCTCCGGTCCCCCGCCTCTGACCCGCGTCGTACTCTTCAGCCGCACCGCTAGCTTCCGGCACGGATCGATCCCGGTGGCGATCGAGGCGCTCCGCGGTATCGGCAAACGGCAAGGGTTCGCCGTCGTCTCGACCGAGGATCCCGAGCAGCTCCTCAGCTGGCTCGATGGCACCGACGTGGTCGTCTTCCTCAACACCACCGGCGACATTCTGAGCGACGCCCAGCAACCGACGTTCGAATCGTACGTGAGCGCGGGGGGCGGTTTTCTCGGCATCCACGCCGCCGCGGACACCGAGTACGACTGGCCATGGTACGGAATGCTGGTCGGCGCGTACTTCTCGGGGCACCCCGCGATTCAAACGGCGCGGGTTCAAGTCGTCGATCGCGCTCACCCCGCGACCGCGATGCTCCCCGAGGTTTGGACGCGGGAGGACGAGTGGTACAACTATCGTGAACGCCCCCCCGCCGATGCCAGGATTCTCGCGACTCTTGACGTCGCGAGCTACGAGGGGAGCACCATGGGGGAAGGCCATCCGATCATGTGGTGCAGGGAGATCGCGGGAGGGCGCTCGATCTACATCGGCGGTGGCCACACCGACGAGAGCTACGCCGATCCCTTGTTTCTCGCGCACCTCCTCGGAGCGCTGCGTTGGGCCGCAGGGGATGACGAAGTGGAGCCCCGGATTCCCGACCGGCTCATGGCTCCGCCGCGGAAAGATCCGACTCCCGAGGGCAGCCAAGACGGGGACAGCGAGGAGGGGGGCGACCGCGACGGAGGGGAAGCTCCCACTCCAGACGGCGACAACGGGAAAGACGACGGCAACCAAACCAAAGACAGCGACCCCGATGACGGAAACCCACGGCCTGAAAGCAAAACTGATGACCAAAACGGAGAGCCCCACCGTGAACACTGAGCTCCAAAGCTTCGACCCCGCGACCGGCGAAGAGGTCGGCCGCGTCGCCGTCACCCCGATCGCTGAGATTCCGAACATCGTCGCGCGCGCCCATGCGGCGCAGCGTGCGTGGGGAGAGCTCACCGTCGAGGAGCGCCGCGATGCGATCCTGCCCTTCGGCGCGGATCTGGTCGCGGAGTCCGAACGGATCGGCACCATTCTCACGCGTGAAATGGGCAAGCCACTCCCCCAGGGAATCGGCGAAGCGAAATACTGCGGGGCGGGCCTCGGGGACACTCTCAATGAGCTCACGTCCGCGCTGTCGGCGGAACGCCTCGAAGACGAGAAGGTCCTCTCGCACCTCGTCTTCGATCCGTTCGGAGTCTGTGCCGCAATCACTCCGTGGAACTTCCCGCTCTCCATGCCGCACTGGGCGTTGATGCCGGCGCTGATGGCGGGCAACACCGGGGTGCTCAAGC